>NZ_JBHUUV010000112.1:0-1103 GCF_042670885.1 Streptomyces sp. NPDC057136 | reverse complement strand
GGCACCACCGGGAGTTCGACCTCACCCGCGGCAGGAGCCTCGGCCTCCGGAGCCTGCTCGATGATCACGTGCGCATTCGTGCCACTGATCCCGAACGACGACACACCCGCACGACGCGGACGCTCCCCGTCCGACGGCCACTCCCTGGCCTCGGTCAGCAGCTCGACCGCACCAGCCGACCAGTCCACATGCGGCGACGCCTCATCCACATGCAGCGTCTTGGGCAACACACCATGCCGCATCGCCATGACCATCTTGATCACACCAGCCACACCCGCAGCCGCCTGCGTATGACCCAGATTCGACTTCACCGAACCAAGCCACAACGGCTCACCGCCCTCGCCCCGATCCTGCCCATACGTCGCCAACAACGCCTGCGCCTCGATCGGATCACCCAGCGACGTCCCCGTCCCATGCGCCTCGACCACATCCACACCAGCCGCCGACACCCGCGCATTCGCCAACGCCTGCCGAATCACCCGCTGCTGCGACGGACCATTCGGCGCCGTCAGACCATTACTCGCACCATCCTGATTCACCGCAGTACCACGCACCACCGCCAACACCGGATGACCCAGACGCCGAGCATCAGACAGCCGCTCCACCAGCAGCAACCCCACACCCTCACCCCAGCCGGTGCCATCCGCACCCGCCGCAAACGCCTTGCACCGACCATCCGCCGACAACCCACGCTGCCGCGAAAAACCAACAAAAATCTCCGGCGTCGCCATCACCGTCACACCACCGGCAAGCGCCAGATCACACTCACCCGACCGCAACGCCTGCACCGCCAGATGCAAACCCACCAACGACGACGAACACGCCGTATCCACCGTCACCGCCGGGCCCTCGAACCCGAACGCATACGACACCCGACCCGAAGCAATACTGCCCCCGGTCCCCAAAAACCCCTCAACCTGCTCCGCAGCCTGATCCACCACAACCCCGTAGTCGTGATACATCACCCCCGCGAACACACCCGTCCGGCTCCCCCGCACCGACACCGGATCAATCCCCGCACGCTCCAACACCTCCCACGACGCCTCCAACAACAAACGATGCTGAGGATCGATCGCCACCGCCTCACGCGGCGAAATCCCGAA
>NZ_JBHUUV010000111.1:0-1214 GCF_042670885.1 Streptomyces sp. NPDC057136 | reverse complement strand
CCGCGACGGCGGGGGTACGGCGCTCAGCCCCCGTCCCGCCCCGTCAGACGGCCGCTCAGCGCCACGCGCCCCCCACCCCTCCGCCGCCAGCCTGTCCGCGAGCACAACAGCGAGAGCGGCAGTCGGCAGACGGCTGGCCATGTAAACCGCTCAGAGATGCCGCCCTCGCTGGGCAGCAGAAAGCCCCCGCCGGATCTCCGACGGGGGCTCCTGGGGACGTTGGGCGAGGGCTCTATGTGTCACTCGCCGATGGGCACCCGGGCGCCGGGGGCGTAGACGTCTTCCCAGTAGCCGAGTGCCTGTTCGTCGTCGTGGAAGGTCACGGTCGTGACGAAGACGGCGATGGCCGAGTGGGCCGGGGCGTCGATCTCCAAGGCGTTCAGCTCGTCCTGGGACGCCTGCCGGGCGTGGCCGGTGCGCTGCCCCTTCACGACTTCGCGGCCGGTGCGCTCGCTGTAGAGCTTGTCGAACTGCTTCACCATCCGTACGTCGTCGGCCAGCTCCGGGACGGCGGCCACCGTGTGGGGCGGATAGACGGAGACGCCGACCGACGTCGGCTTGTCGTCCTGGCGGAAGACGCGAATGCGGATCACGGCTTCGTCGCCGGGCTCCAGGTTGAGAGCCGTGCAAATCTCGGGGTCGTGGACCGACCGGGTCATCACGCGGTGACCGGAGGAGGTCTCGCCGGGGGCGTAGCGCATCCCGTTCTTCTCCATGCGCTTCAGGCGGTCCGCGCCGGTGATCACCATGGGGTTCTTCTCGACGACCGTGCCCAGCGCCCCGCGCGAGCTGACCAGGCCCTCGCTCTTGAGTACGGCCAGGGCCCGGCTCACGGTCTTGGCCGCCACGCCGAACTGCTCACGGATCTCAGCGACGGACGGCAACGTGGCGCCAGGCGCGAGTTCCCCGCTCTTGATCAGTGTGCGGAAGTGGGCCGCCACGTCGGCATAGCCCTTCCCCTCCGGTGCCTTGTATGGCATGGCTTCTCCCTGTTTGTCGGAGCGCGGTACACCTCCGAAGGTACATCAATGACCCTCCCAAGGTACATCCTTGCCTCGCATCGGTGCTTGATGTATCTTCGTGGCGTCGGCAAGATACGTTAAGTACCACCGGGCCGACAGATGCGTACCTTCGGCAAGAGAGGGTCTGTCGTGGCCACAAGGAACGTTCCGCCCCGGTCCGGGGCGAACAGCACGAACAGCAACAGCAGCAAG
>NZ_JBHUUV010000110.1:0-1354 GCF_042670885.1 Streptomyces sp. NPDC057136 | reverse complement strand
CTCTCTACCAGAACCGCCACGCTGATGGAGAAGGCTTTCTGACGCAGGCCATCGAGGCGTTTCGGAGCGACGGAAACCGGCCGGGCGAGGTGAGGGTGCCAAGCACTGGCTGCGGGTGCTGACCGAGCTGAAGAACCGCGGTGTCGAGGACGTCCTGATGCTCGTTTGCGACGGGCTGAAGGGCCTGCCCGACGCGGTCGGCGAGGTCTGGCCGAAGACCCTCGTGCAGACCTGTGTGGTTCACCTTTTGCGGGCGTCGTTCCGCTATGCCGCCCGGCAGGACTGGGACAAGATCGCCAAAGCGTTGAAGCCGGTCTGCACCGCTCCCACCGAGGACGCGGCCACCAGCCGGTTCCTGGAGGCTTATTCACGGAGGGTTTCGGTCCGCTGTGCTTGATCATGAGAGCGGCCCTGCTCGGTAGCGTGACGGTTGCGAAGACGTCATTTTCTACAGGAGCAGGGCCGTTGAGCTGGAACGTTACGACAGGGCTGGACACCGATCAACTGGACGTGCTCGTGGAGCATGTCCACCGGATTCTCGTGGAGGACCCGGATCCGCCGGTGGCTCCCAGGCGGATGTGGGCGCTGGGGCTGTACAAATCGGTGGTGCTGGTGCTGTTCCTGCTGCGGCAGAACCCGGTCCAGTCAGCGGCGGCCGAGTTGTTCGGGGTCTCCCAAGCGACCGTCTCGCGCCGCTGGACTGTCCTGCTGCCGGTGGTGGAGAAGGCTCTGGCCAGGCATGTTCCCGATCCTGTCGGGGCTTCGGCCGGCCGTGTCGTGCTGGTCGACGGAACCCTGGTACCCACCTGGGACTGGGCGAGCGAGGGCACCACGATGTTCTCCGGCAAGCACCGCGACACGGGCTTCAATCTGCAGGTTGCCGCCACGCTCACCGGGGACCTGCTCGCGGTCTCGTCGCCTGTTCCGGGCTCGCGCCACGACATGCACGCCTGGCGCCGGTCACACTTCCCCAAAGCCTTCGCCGAACGGGAGGGCATCGGCGATCTGGGCTACGTCGGCTCCGGACTGCTCACCCCACGGCGCAAGCCGCCGCGCCAGGAACGATCCACTGGGGACAAAGTGGCCAACCGTTCCATCAGCACACTCCGGGCCGCAGTCGAGCGGACCATCGCGCACCTGAAGGACTGGAAGATCCTCGCCACCCGCTACCGCGGCCCTCTCACCCGCTTCGCCCTCGTCGCCAAGACCGTCACCGCACTTGCCTTCTACAAGAAGGGCTGGTGAAACCCCGTGAATAGGGGACTGGTGGGGTCCATGCGCGAGCACCTTCCGGATCCGAGGCTTTTGCCCTGGTTCCTACCAGATGCACGGGAGTCTGCGCGGGACCGTGGCG
>NZ_JBHUUV010000109.1:0-1385 GCF_042670885.1 Streptomyces sp. NPDC057136 | reverse complement strand
CAACACCACCGACGACGCATTCCACCCCTCCACCACCAACTCACGCTCACCCACCGACAACACCGACACATCACCCACCCGCACCCCCGCATCGCAGGCAACGGTGTCCAGCACGGAGACCAGGTGGCGGGACATCGCCTCGGCCGTCGCCGGATCGAACAGCGCGGTGCTGTACTCGATCTCTCCTGACAGGCCGCCTTCGCCGGTATCGCCGAACCTCAGAGTCAGGTCGAACAGGGCGAGCCGGGTCCCCGCGGCCGACCCCTTGATCCGCACGTCTTCCCTCGGCCGGCTCGCGTCTTCGCCCTGCTCAAGCAGGTTCGCGCCGTCGCGCGGATCCTCCATCGCGTAGTTGAAGAACACCTGGAAGAGCGGGGTTCGGGTCCGGTCCCGCTCAGTGACGAGGTCGTCCACCAGCTGCTCGAACGGCAGGTCCTGGTGGGCGTAGGCGCCCAGAGCCGTCTCCCGTACGCGACCCAGGAGCTCGCCGAAGGTCGGGTCGCCTGACAGATCGGTACGCAGGACCAGCGTGTTGACGAAGAGTCCGATCAGGTCCTCGGTCTCGGCCCGGTTCCGGTTCGCGACCGGCGTGCCCACGACCACGTCCTCCGATCCCGCGTACCGGCTCAGCAGCACGTCGAAGGCCGCAAGGAGCGTCATGAACATCGTCGCGCCCCCCTCACGGGCCAGCGCACGCAGTGCGTCCGCGGTCTCCGCCGATACGGTGAAGTGAGTCGCCGCGCCTTCGGACGATCGCACCTGGGGACGGGGCCGATCGGTCGGGAGCTCCACCACTGGGAGCTGCGCCAAATCGTCTCGCCAGTAGGTCAGTTGTTGCTCCAGGGCCTCGCCGTCCAGCCACTTGCGCTGCCAGACCGCGAAGTCGGCGTACTGCACCGGCAGCGGCGGCAGCGGGTCCGGTCGGCCCGCACGGAACGCCTCGTACAGGGCCGCAAGTTCACGCCGCAGGATCCGACCCGACCACTCGTCGAACACCACATGCTGCATCGACAGCGCCAGAACGTGTTCGTCATCGGCGAGCCGGATCAGGCCGGCCCGGATCAGCGGGCCGGTCGCGAGATCGAAGGGCGCCAGGACATCCTTCGCGACCAGCCGCTCCGTCGCAGCAAGCGGATCAGGGCTGCCGGACACATCCATCACGGGCAGCGGGAGAGCGGCCGGCGGGTCGATCACCTGATGGGCCACGCCGTCCGCATCCGCCACCAGGCGGGTGCGGAGCACCTCGTGCCGTGCCATGACCGCATCCAGCGCCGCACCCAGTGCGGCTATGTCCAGATCGCCGTCCAACCGGATGGGCAGCGGCAGGTTGTACTCGGTCGAGCCAGGCTCGAGTTGGTCCAGGAACCACATGCGCTGCTGCGCGA
>NZ_JBHUUV010000108.1:0-1486 GCF_042670885.1 Streptomyces sp. NPDC057136 | reverse complement strand
GGGCGGGCCGGTGAGTGATCAGTATGGTGGTGCGGTCGCGCGTCGCCGCGCGCAACCTGGCCACGATGTCAGCTTCCGTCTGGCTGTCGAGCCCTGAGGTCGCGTCGTCGAGTATGAGGATGCGCGGGTCTGCAGCCAATGTACGGGCCAGCACGATGCGCCGGCGCTGCCCGCCCGACAAACGCACCCCCTTCTCTCCCACCTCGGTGAGTTCGCCGTCCGGCAGTTCCCGGATGAACGCGGCAGCGCCCGCAGCGCTACTGAGGTTTTTAGGGTGGGGTCGGTGGTGTGAGTGCCAGGGCGGTGGCGGTGAGGCAGCCGTCGATCAGGTGGGGCCGGAGCTGGATCCTGCGTAGCTCGCGGCGAAGGACGCGCTCGAGGTCGTCGGGGATGGCGAAGGCGGTGTTGGCCATCGCTCTGCGCACGAGTGACCAGACGGCCTCGACGGGATTGAGGTCGGGCGCGTAGGGCGGGAGGCGGACGGTGGTGAGCCAGTCGTGCTCGGCCTCGTACCGCTTCAGCCCGGCCGCCAGGTGAGTGTTGAGGTTGTCCCAGACCACCACGATCGGACCGTCGGGCTGGATGTGCGCGCGGACCAGCAGGTCGCGGTAGTCCTGCCAGGAGAAGCTCTTGCGTGCGCCTTTGAGGCGGAGATGGGTGCGGGGCCGGTGGATGAGGCGGCTCGTCTCGCCGGGCTTGTAGCAGCACAGGGCGGCGATTGAGGTCCGGCGGCGGGAGCGGCCGCGGACGCGGATGACGGGGGTGTGCCCGCGTCGGCCCCAGGTCCGGGCACGGGGCGGTGTCATCGAGAAGCCGGCCTCGTCCTCGAAGACGATCCAGGCCCCGGACGCCGCCGCGAGCCTTTTACCCGGGGCCAGACCTCCTTCTTCCACAGCTCCACCGCGTGCTCGTCGCGTTCGAGTGCTCTGCGGGCTGGTGCCTGCCAGGACCAGTCGTGCCGTTTCAGCAGCCGCCACACCGTCGCCACCGACAGACTCACCCGAAGACGTCGGCGGATCAGCGTCTGGACCCGGGCCAGGGTCCAGCGTTCGTCTTCGAAGCCGTGCGCGGCCGGTCCCTTGCCGAGTTCCTCCTCGAGGACGGCGAACTGGGCGTCGGTGACGGTCGGGGAGTTCGCCGGACCCGCCGAGCGCAAGGCCTCCATGCCGCCCTCGCGCCAGGCACGACGCCAGCGTTCCACCGACCTCACACTCACCCGCAGATCCTTCGCGATCACCGCGGTCTTCTCACCCGCCGCGAACCGCATCCCGGCCTGTAACCGGATCCCTTCACGAAACGCCCGACGCTCAGCGGTCAGGCCTCCACCCTCCGGATACCTCATCCCACCGGCATACCACAGGGATCATGAACTGTCACCACCCGATGTCAACCCGAAAACCTCAGTAAGACCGTGTCCTATGTGGTGAGGCGTCGTTGACGTCGGTATGGGGCGGGGTACGTGGAGTTGGATTGTTCCGGACGGCTC
>NZ_JBHUUV010000107.1:0-1551 GCF_042670885.1 Streptomyces sp. NPDC057136 | reverse complement strand
CGCAGAAACCTCCACAGCCGTGTCATTCCACCCACACACCACCACCTCACGCTCACCCGCCGTCAACACCGGCAGATCACCCACACGCCGACCGGAATCGACGGTAAGAGCATCCAGCAGCGTGATCAGGTGACCCGCCATCCGTTCCACCGTCGCCGCGTCGAACAGCGCGGTGCTGTACTGGATCTCCGCGGCGAGGGCGCCCTCGGCTTCCGCAAGCGCCAACACGAGGTCGTACTTCACCGGAACCGGATCGCTACTCGAACGCGCATCGTCCACTGACCCACCCGCTGTGCCGGTTCCGTTGCTGCTTCCTTCTCGGTGAAGGTCGCTCGGGTCCGCTGCGACATAGCTGAAGAGGGTCTGGAAGAGCGGACTTCGCGAGCGGTCGCGCTCGACATCCATGGCGTCCACGAGCTGCTCGAACGGCAGGTCCTGGTGCGCGTACGCACCGAGGGCAGTCTCGCGCACCCGGCCGAGAAGTTCGGCGAACGTCGGGTCGCCGGACAGGTCCGTGCGCAGCACAAGCGTGTTGACGAAGAACCCGATCAGGTCCTCGGTCTCGGCACGGTTCCGGTTCGCCACCGGCGTGCCCACCACGACGTCGTCGGTACCGCCATAGCGGCCCATGAGGACATCGAAGGCGGCCAGCAGCGTCATGAACATCGTCGCACCGTGCTCACGGGACAGTGCGCGCAGCGCCTCCGCCGTCCCTGCCGGAACAGTGAATCGGCACACCGCACCGTCAGTGGAGCGCACCGCCGGACGCGGCCGGTCGGTCGGCAGCTCAAGCGTCGGCACGTCCGCCAACACGCCCTGCCAATATTCCAATTGGCCGTCCAGTACGTCGCCGGTCAGCCACTGCCGCTGCCAGGCCACGACATCGGCGTACTGGAACGTGAGCGGCGGCAGCGGATTCGGCTCGCCTGCGCGGAACGCCTCGTACAGGACGGACAGCTCGCGCTGCAGGACACGGTCCGACCACTCGTCGAAGACGACATGGTGGATCACCAGGGAGAGTATGTGATCGTCGGGAGCGAGCCGGACGAGCGCAGCCCGCACCAGGGGCCCCTGCGCCAGATCGAACGGAGTCACCGCGTCCTTGGTGACCACGTCATGTGCGGCACCCTGCGGGTCCACACTCCCGGAAAGGTCAAGGACCGGGAAGGGCATGGGCGCCGGCGGGTCGATGGCCTGGTACGCCACACCGTCCGCACCCGCCACCAGACGGGTCCGCAGAACCTCATGCCGAGTGACCACCGCATCCAGAGCAGCGCCCAGGGCAGCGAGGTCCACATCGCCGGTCAGCCGCAGACGGGTCGACATGTTGTACTCGACCGCACCCGGCTCCAACTGATCAAGGAACCACAGCCGCTGCTGCGCGAACGACAGCGGCAGCGGCTGGGTGCGGTCCGCCGCCCTGACAGACGGCAGGACCTGCGTCTGTCCCGCGCCGTCGATCGTCGTTGCCAGGCCTCGTACCGTCGGCCGGTCGAAGAGCGCCGACAGCGCCACCTCCACCCCGAACGCCTCCCGGATACGGGAGATCAC
>NZ_JBHUUV010000106.1:0-1660 GCF_042670885.1 Streptomyces sp. NPDC057136 | reverse complement strand
ACGGCGACTTCGAGGACTACTGGATCTTCCACGCGGCCCGCGAACATCAACGCCTCTAGCCCAGCCCCGACCAGGAGAACTACAGCCTCACCGCTTGATCCCGGCTGTCGCTACGTCTGCGTGGCGCCACTTGCCGCGCGCCGAGATGCGGAGTCGCGGACATTACCCCGCCCTTCGTCATACAGGTGACGTATCAGGAATCCACTCTGATGTCGCCCAGGCGTGAAGGCTTTGAATGGGCGACTTCCGCAACCGGCAATGGACTGGTTCTCTGGCCGTTAGGCTACCGGTGGTTGCACCTAGGGTTCCGCTCCCAAGCACGTCGCCTTGCCTGGGAGGTCTGTGACCGAGCGGTGCCAGCATCGGGGAGCCCGGTGCCGCAACTGACGGGACAAAAGCCCTGAGGTCACTCGTGAGTGCCTTCAGGGAGGTCAGTGATGACGTCAGTTGATGACCGCACGATGACTTTGGGGCGATACCGCCGTGTCCTGCGGGCTCGTCAGGTTCCCCGGCTGGTGTTGGCCATGGTTGTCGGTCGGTTGCCGAACGGCATGAGGCCCCTGGCCATCGTGCTGCTCGTCCATCAACAGCAGGGTTCGTACGCGTTGTCCGGTGCGGCCGTGGCGGCACTGATGATCGGGACCACGGGGAGTGCACCGTTTCGCGGGCGGGCCGTGGACCGATGGGGACAGTCGCGCATTCTGATCAGTCTCTCGTTGTGCCAGACGTGTGCGCTGGCCGGGTTTGTTGCCGCGGTGCTGACCCGCCACGGCGCACTGATGCTATTCTCGCTGGCTGCGCTGGTGGGAGCGACGAGTTCAACGCTCGGCGGTTCGATGCGGGCGCTGTGGCCGAGGGTCCTTGATGGGCCCGATGACCTGCAGGCGGCCTACGCGCTCCAGGCGCTTCTTGAGGATCTGATCATGGTGGCAGGCCCACTGACTGCCTCACTGCTTCTGATGCTCGCCTCACCGGCAGCAGTCCTCATTGCGTCGGGAATCGCCGCGGCCGCCGGCACCACCGCCTTCATCACCGCGCCCGCGTCCCGGGCGACCGGCGGCCGACCGGCCCGCCGGTCGAGTGCCCCCAGCCCGTTGCGCTCCCCCGGAATGCGGGTCCTTGTGGGCACACTCGTGTGCACCGGAACCGTGAACGGAGTCCTCAACGTCGCAGTTCCCGCCCTGGCCCAGGACCAGGGCCATGCCTCGTACTCCGGCGTCCTGTTGGCCATGATGTCGGCTGGCAGCATGCTGAGCGGTGCGTACTACGGAGCCCGTGCCTGGAAGACGAGCCCCGACCGCCGTTACGTGTGGCTCACCGCAGGCTTCGCAGCCCTGGTGGCTCCACTCCCGGCGGCGGGCTCCATCGCCCAACTCGGAGGGTTGCTCACTCTCGTTGGACTCGCCTACGCGCCCAGCATGATCTCGGCATATCTCCTGCTCGACGACCTCGCTCCGGCCGGTGCCCTGACGGAGGCATACACCTGGCTGGTCAGCGCGAACGCCGCCGGTTTCGCACTCGGTGCAGCTCTCGCAGGGCTGGTCACGCAACGTGCCGGTATTCACGGGGCGCTTGCCTTCGCCGACGTCAGCGCCACCATCGGACTGGCCATTGCGATCGTGTACCGGACCCGTCTCGCACCCAAGCCCCCTCGTCCAAC
>NZ_JBHUUV010000105.1:0-1771 GCF_042670885.1 Streptomyces sp. NPDC057136 | reverse complement strand
AGGACCCGTAATTCAACTAGTGCCGGTTTCGGCCGACACCTCGGTGGCGCCATGTAGTTGGGCTGTTGTGGCGATTCCGGATGAAGTCCTGGCAGTACTGGATGCGAAGTTCGCGGTGGTGCTGCCACATCTGGACGAGCGGCAGCGTCGTCTGTATTTGGCTTCCGAGGCGGAGGCTCTGGGGCATGGAGGGATCGCGGCCGTGGCCAGGCTGGCAGAGGTCTCGGAGTCGACTGTCGCACGAGGGCGTGCGGAACTCGCAGTCGGAGCACCAGCACTGGGGCGGGTACGCAGACCGGGCGGCGGGCGCAAGTCCGCTGCCGAGCGCGACCCTGGTCTGCTAGCGGCTCTCGAAGTGTTGATCGAGCCGCATGCGGTGGGTGATCCCGTGTCCCCGTTGCGCTGGACCACTGCCTCGCTGCGGGACTTGTCCCAGGAGTTGACCGTTGCTGGTCATCCGGTCAGTGCCCCGGTGGTCGGCGGTCTGCTGCGTGCGATGGGCTTCAGTCTGCAGGGCATGGCCAAGACTCGGGCCGGCAGTCAGGTACCCGACCGAGACGCCCAGTTCCGTCACATCAATTCCGCCGCCGAACGTTTCCTGGCGCAGGGCCTGCCGGTGGTGAGTGTGGATGCGAAGCAGAAGGAACCGATCGGCGATTTCGCACGCCCCGGCCGCACCTACCGCCCCAAAGGGCAGCCGATCACTGCCCCGGATCACGACTTCTTCGGCCCCGACACTCCGTTCGCCATCCCGTACGGCATCTATGACCTGGGCCGCGACAGCGGCTGGGTGAATGTGGGCACCGACCGCAACACCGCTGCCTTCGCGGTGCAGTCCCTGCGCCGCTGGTGGGAGGTCCAAGGGCGCCTCGACTACCCCAGCACCGACCGCTTGCTGGTCACCGCCGATTGTGGAGGCGCTAACTCGGCGGACTCCCGCCTGTTCAAGATGGGCCTGGCCGAGTTCGCCGACGAGTGCGGGCTGAGTATCACCGTCATGCACTTTCCGCCAGGTACTTCAAAATGGAACAAAGTAGAACACCGTCTGCTCTCCCGGATCACCCACAGCCTGCGCGGGCAGCCGCTGACCAGCTACGAGGTACTGCTGGAGACCATCTCGGCCACCCGCACCCGCACCGGACTGACCGTCCAGGCCGTGCTGGACGAGAACGCGTACCCCACCGGGCGCGTGCTCACCCGAGCCGAACGTCAGAGCGCCGAGCGACGGGTCGAACGCGATGAGTTCCATGGCGAGTGGAACTACACCATCGCCCCTCAGGACCCCGGCCAGCAGCTTCCGGAAGATCCACGGGACGAGTCGGGCTCTCCGGTCCCGGCCGAGGCCACCTTCCTCCTCACCCACCCCGTGCTCACTGGCATGACCCGAGAACACTTCGAGCAGCTCGTGCTCCAGCTCGAACCGTGCCAACTACTCTTGACCGAAGCCGAACGCCAAAGCGCAGAAAGGGACGGCCGCGGCCGCAATCCCGGCTTCGGCACCCTCGATCACCGCCACCGTGTCCTGGCCGCCGTGCTCCGCAGCCGCAACACCGTCACCTTGACCCTCGCGGCCGAACTGATGGGCCGCAAGCGCAACGTGCTGAGCTACCACGCTGGGAGGTCCAAGCCGATGCTGGCCTTCGCCGGGCCCGAGCTCGCCAGAGTCCTCGTCTTCCACAGGACCCACCCTCCCCGCACACTCGAAGCCCTCAAGCGCCTGATCGAGCACCACGACGAGATCAACTCAAGCAGTAGTTAAATTACGGGTCCT
>NZ_JBHUUV010000104.1:0-1815 GCF_042670885.1 Streptomyces sp. NPDC057136 | reverse complement strand
TAGGAGAGCCGGCGTGAGCTTGAGGATCGTTGTCTGTGTGAAGTATGTGCCCGACGCGACTGGTGATCGGCATTTTGCTGATGACTTGACGGTGGACCGTGAGGATGTGGACGGTCTGCTGTCGGAGCTGGATGAGTATGCGGTGGAGCAGGCGCTGCAGATCGCGGGCGAGGCGGATGATGCCGAGGTCACGGTGGTGACGGTGGGTCCTGAGGATGCGAAGGACGCGTTGCGCAAGGCGTTGTCGATGGGTGCGGACAAGGCGGTGCATGTGGAGGACGACGCTCTGCATGGCAGTGATGTGATGGGCACGTCGTTGGTGCTGGCGAAGGCGATCGAGAAGACCGGGTTCGATCTGGTGATCGCGGGGATGGCGTCGACGGACGGCACGATGGGTGTGCTGCCGGCGATTCTCGCGGAGCGTCTGGGTGTGCCGCAGGTGACGCTGCTCTCGGAGGTGTCGGTCGAGGGCGGTGTGGTGTCGGGTCGTCGTGACGGTGACACCGCGTCCGAGCAGCTTCAGGCTTCCCTTCCGGCGGTGGTGTCGGTGACCGACCAGTCCGGTGAGGCCCGCTACCCGTCGTTCAAGGGGATCATGGCCGCGAAGAAGAAGCCGGTCACCTCTTTGGACCTGGATGATCTGGACATCGACGCGGAGCAGGTCGGTCTGGCGGGTGCCTGGACGGTCGTGGACGGTGCGACGCAGCGTCCGGCCCGTACGGCGGGCACGATCGTGAAGGACGAGGGCGAGGGCGGCAAGCAGCTCGCCGAGTTCCTCGCGGGCCAGAAGTTCATCTAGGCGCCCGTTCCGTCGTATCGCCTCCGTCTCTCATTCACGCAGGAGCAATTGCCATGGCTGAAGTCCTCGTCTACGTCGATCATGTCGACGGTGCTGTCCGTAAGCCCACCCTCGAACTGCTGACTCTGGCCCGCCGGATCGGTGACCCGGTCGCTCTCGCGCTGGGTGAGGGTGCCGAGGCCACCGCTACGGTGCTGGCCGAGCACGGTGCGGTGAAGGTCCTGACCGCCCAGGCCCCCGAGTTCACCCAGTACCTCGTCGCCCCGAAGGTCGACGCCCTCCACGCCGCCTACCAGGCCCTCTCCCCGGTCGCGGTGCTGGTGCCGTCCTCCGCGGAGGGCAAGGAGATCGCCGCGCGTCTCGCGGTGCGTACCGGCTCGGGTCTCATCACCGACGCCATCGACCTCGAAGCCGGCGACGAGGGGCCCGTCGCGACGCAGGCCGCGTTCGCCGCCTCCTTCACCACCAGGTCCCGCATCACCCACGGCACCCCGGTCATCACCGTGAAGCCGAACTCCGCCCCGGTCGAGCCCGCCCCCGCCGCGGGTGCCACCGAAACCCTCCCCGTCACCTTCACCGCGACCTCCACCGGCACGAAGATCGTGTCCAGGACCCCCCGCGAGTCCACGGGCCGCCCGGAGCTGACCGAGGCCGCGATCGTGGTGTCCGGCGGACGCGGCGTCAACGGTGCCGAGAACTTCGCGGTCATCGAAGCGCTCGCCGACTCCCTCGGCGCGGCCGTCGGCGCCTCCCGCGCCGCCGTCGACGCCGGCTGGTACCCCCACACCAACCAGGTCGGCCAGACCGGCAAGTCCGTCTCCCCCCAGCTCTACATCGCCTCCGGCATCTCCGGCGCCATCCAGCACCGCGCCGGCATGCAGACCTCCAAGACCATCGTCGCGATCAACAAGGACGCCGAAGCCCCCATCTTCGACCTCGTCGACTACGGCATCGTCGGAGACCTCTTCACCGTCGTCCCCCAACTCACCGAAGAAGTACACAACCGCAAGGGCTGA
>NZ_JBHUUV010000103.1:0-1832 GCF_042670885.1 Streptomyces sp. NPDC057136 | reverse complement strand
CCTGCCCGATACGGCCGACACCTCGCTCGGCCCGCTCCTGGAATGGGCCCAGCAGCACCTCGGCACCGGGCTGAGCGTGACCGGACTCGCCGCCTGGCCGCCGACGAGACGCTAACGACTGGGTGCGCGATTGAGGGGGGGCGTGTTGGCCCGGAGGGTCTGGCTGGTGATCTTCAGCGCTCCGCGCAGCGGTCGGAGACCAGCCCGGCGATGGCGAGCATGGTGTCGTCGAAGTACTCGCGGCGCCCGGTCCAGCGCTGCAGGGGTCTCCACTGCTTGGGTTCGGCGATGGCGTGCTCGACGCAGATCCGCTCCGAGGACTGGGCTTTGCGGGCCCGTTCCCATGCGGTGATCTCGTCGGGCGGGGCGCCCTTCTTCGGTTTCAGCGGTGGGGCGGTGACCTGGCCGGGAAAGTCTCTGGCCAGCCCCTGGTAACCGGAATCGGCCTTGACCTTGACCTCGGGATACTGCTGGAGCAGTTCCTCGATGCCTTCGGTACGCAGGGCGGTGACGTCGTGCATGCGGCCGGGCCGGACGGCTCCGGCCCACAGCAGCCGGCCCTTGCCGTCGCTGATGACGGTGGGCTTCTTGGTGTTCCGCTTCTTCTTGCCCGAGACGAACGCCCGGCGTCCGGGGCGGTTCGCCGCGGGGCGGCGGACCTGGACCTCGGTGCCGTCGAGACGCAGTTCGACGCCTTCGGCCGCGGCGTAGGCGAAGACGTCCGCGAGGGTACGCAGCCGCAGTCCGGGCTTGCCGGGGACGGCGAAGCCCCGCGCCGCGAGCAGGGGCCGGATCTCGTGGACGGCCCGGGTGATGGTGGAGCGGTCCACGCCGTAGAACACGGCCAGGGCTTGGTGCGGGAGCTGGAAACGCAGAACGACCAGGGTGGCGATCACCCGGTCGGTGAACACCAGCCCCCGATCCGGCCCCGCCCCGGCCGCACGCAGCCGCTCATGACCACGGCGCTCGCGCAGCCGGCCCTCCTGCTGCGCGAGCCAGGGGCCGGCAAGCTCCTCAATCAGCTTCCCCAGCCGACGACGCGGCAGACCAGTACAGATCCGATGCGACAACACCCCACGCGCCCACCCCAGCCTCATGAGCAGCAATCATTCCGCAAGTCCAACCCGGCCCCTCCACCGCTCCCCGCCTATCGCGCACCACGTCGTTAGACCGTGTCCTATGTGGTGAGGCGGACGAGTCGTTTGTAGCAGCAGACGGCTGCGGCGAGGCCGAGGAAGGCCAGGTAGTTGCGGGGATGGCGCTCGTAGCGGTGGTTGAGCCGGCGGTAGCCGGTCAGCCAGGACATGGTCCGCTCGATCACCCACCGGCGGCGGCCAAGTCGTTCACTGGACTCGACGCCCTTACGGGCGATGCGAACGCCGATACGTTTGCCGCGGAGCCATTTCCGCAGTTCAGGTATGTCGTAGGCCTTGTCGGCGTGCAGGCGCTGGGGTTTGAAGTTGCGGCCTCGGTGGGGGTCGTGTCTCGTTTGGTGACCGAGCACCATGGGCTTCAGCCCCTGGCTGTCGTGAGTGTTGGCGGCCGGGAGGCCGACAGTGAGGGGCAGCCCGTTCGCGTCCGACAGGACGTGCATCTTGGATCCCGCTTTGCCCCGGTCCACGGGGCTTGGGCCGGTGAGGTCGCCCCCTTTTTTCGCCCGGACGTGGGCGGAGTCGAGGACGGCACGGGACAGGTCGAGCAAGCCGGCGTCGTCGAGGCGGTGCAGGATCTCCTCGTGCAGCCGGCCCCACACGCCGGCACGCGACGTCTTACGGAGAGTGGTTGCCGACGGGGAGTCCCAATCCTTTTGCAGGATTCAGGGGGTCACCCGG
>NZ_JBHUUV010000102.1:0-1869 GCF_042670885.1 Streptomyces sp. NPDC057136 | reverse complement strand
GTGTATAAGAGACAGCCCGGGTGGGGCGAAGCCGGTCGAGCCACCACTGGGCCACACCGTGCCGTCACTTCGTCAGTTCCCGCGCGTCGAGCCGCAGTCGCCAGGCGTTGCGGCGGTACGCCATCAGGCCCGCGGCGAGCGTGTCGACTATGCCCTGGAGAAGTTCCATCTTCCGGGCGGCGAGGGTGGCATGGGCGTCGTCGACAAGGCCCTCCACAAACCGCCGGGCGCCGTCGTCGCGTTCAAGAAGCCGAACTCGCTGCGCGAGAAGCTCACCGCGCGGATGCTGCGCGAGATCGACGTGGCCCAGGTGCTCGGAGACAACCGCCACGTCATGCAGCGTTTGGGCTTGCTTGAGCCGTGGTGCTCGGAAACGGGCATGCCCGTTTCCGAGGGGGCCGGGTCATGGCAACATGAGCCGGCCCCCGACCAGTGGCGGGGCATCGCCACGCTACGAGAAGACCGTGACCATCTACCTGGCCGGACTCCACATCGCGGGCATCTTCCTCTGGCCTGCCCGATGATCCAAACGAAACGGCCTAGGCGCAGGCCTTGAAAGCTCCGCTGACATCGTTGTAGTAGGGGAATCGGAGGTTCCCGGAGCTTTCGCCGCCGTAGATTCCGTCGGCCGCGATCCCCTCCCGGCCCTGTGCGTAGACGAGGGTATTGCGGGTGGCGTTACCGAAAGAGCCATCCACCACCAAGTTGCCCCCGTAGCAGCGGTTGAGGGCTCTTTGGAGAGCCTTGACACCGTTCCAGTGCTTCCGTAATCCATCCAGCAGCCGCCGTACATGCTGCCGTCGTAGTGGGCGGGCACGATGCGGTAGTGACCAGAAGGAGCCTTGTAGGGGCTTGACCCCGAATCCTGGACACGGGTTATGCGGCTGGTGTCAGCGTAGTTGATGGTGTTCCGGACGCTGTCTCGTAGGCGATCGGAGGGCGGTGTCCGAGGCGGGAGTGACGGCGTCGGGTGTTGTAGCGGTGCAGCCAGTGGAATGCGTCGAGGCGGGCCTCACGGTCGCTGGACCAGTGCTTGCGGCCCTGGAGCGTCTCGCGTTTGAACGTCGCGTTGCAGGACTCGGCGGGCGCGTTGTCCGCCGAGCTGCCGACCGCGCTCATGGACTGGCGGACGCCGGCTTGGCGGCAGGCGTCAGCGAACGCCCGGCTGGAGTACTGGGCGCCGTGGTCGGTGTGCATATCCGCTCCGGCGAGGCTGCCGCGGCACTGCTCCGCGGCGGCCAGGGCGTCGGTGACGAGTTCGGTGCGCATGTGATCCGCGATCGCCCAGCCGGCCAGGCGGTGTGAGGCGAGGTCGATCACGGTGGCCAAGTAGAGGAACTTTCCGGCGTCCACGGGGAGATACGTGATGTCGCCGACGTACTTCGTGTTCGGCTCACTCGCGGTGAAGTCGCGGCCGATCAGGTCCGGGGCCTTCGCCGCGGCCGGTCCGCGATCGTGGTGCGGTGCCTGCGACGCAGCCGCACGCCCGCCAGGCCGATGCTCCGCATCACCCGCGCGATCCGCTTGCGGTTGACGCGCTTGCCGCCCTCGCGGAGTTCGGCAGTGATCCTGGGGACGCCGTAGGTGCCGTCCGATTTCCTGGTGCACGGCACGTATCCGGGCGGCGAGCCGAGCGTCGGCCGCCTGCCGGGCGGCCCGGTCCGCAGCCGTCGTGCGCCAGTAGTAGAAGCTGGAGCGGGAGATGCCCAAGATGGTGCACAGCCGCTTCACGCCGTAGCGGCGCTGGTGGTCGGCGACGAACTGGAAGCGGTTCAGGACCCGTAATTTAACTACTGCTTGAGTTGATCTCGTCGTGGTGCTCGATCAGGCGCTTGAGGGCTTCGAGTGTGCGGGGAGGGTGGGTCCTGT
>NZ_JBHUUV010000101.1:0-2053 GCF_042670885.1 Streptomyces sp. NPDC057136 | reverse complement strand
CATGCACCCCACCAACCGCAGAAACCTCCACAGCCGTGTCATTCCACCCACACACCACCACCTCACGCTCACCCGCCGTCAACACCGGCAGATCATCGACCTCTTGGTCGGCGTTGGCAGCGACGGCGTCCAGCAGCGTGACCAGGTGTCCAGTCATCCGTTGCGCGGTCGCCGCATCGAAGAGCGCGGTGCTGTACTGAATTCCCGCCTTGAGTGCGCCGTCGCCGGATTCCTCCACCATCAGCCACAGGTCGAAAACGGCTGCTACCTGGCCGGCGCGGCCTCCGGGGCCTTCCTCGGCCTCGGCCGTGCCACGGACCTCTTCGCCCTCGCCGGCTCCGTAGCTGAAGAACACCTGGAAGAGCGGGCTGCGCGACCTGTCCCGCTCCGTGACGAGTTCGTCCACCAACTGCTCGAACGGCACGTCCTGATGCGCGTACGCACCGAGGGCCGCTGCCCGCACACGGCTCAGGAGCTGCGAGAACGACGGGTTGCCCGACAAGTCGCCACGGAGAACCAGGGTGTTGACGAAGAATCCGATCAGGTCCTCGGTCTCGGCGCGGTTCCGGTTCGCCACCGGCGTGCCCACCACCACGTCGTCCGAGTCCGCGTACCGACCCAGCAGAACGTTGAAGGCTGCCAGCAGCGTCATGAACATCGTGGTGCCGTTCGTACGCGACAGCGCGCGCAGCGCCTCCACCGTCTCCGCCGACACGGTGAACGGGGCCATCGCCCCCTCGGTGGACCGCACCGGCGGGCGTGGACGGTCGGTGGGCAGGTCCAGCACGGGGGCGTCAGCCAACTGCTGCCGCCAGTAGTCCAGTTGACCTTCCAGGACCTCGCCGTCAAGCCATTGGCGCTGCCAGGCCGCAAAGTCCGCGTACTGCACGGCCAGCGGCGGCAGCGGGTTCGGCTCACCGGCATGGAACGCCTCGTACAGCGACACGAGCTCACGTCGCAGGATCCGCGACGACCACTCGTCGGACACCACGTGGTGCATCAACAGTGCCAGCAGATGCTGTCCATCGCCCAGCCGGATCAGGGTGGCTCGGACGAGCGGACCGTCGGCCAGATGGAATGGCGCCATCGCATCCTGGAATGCCAGCCGCTCGGCCTCGCGCAATGGCTCCGCGCTCCCGGAGAGATCCACAACGGGCAGCAGGAACTCGGACGGCGGGTCGATCACCTGATGCGCCACACCGTCCGCACCAGCCACCAGACGGGTCCGCAGCACCTCGTGGCGCGCCGCCACAGCAGCGAGCGCCTCACCAAGGACCGCGACGTCCAGGTCCCCGTCCCACGGCAGGTACATCGGGAGGTTGTACTCGACCGATCCGGGCTCCAGTTGGTCCAGGAACCACAGGCGCTGCTGCGCGAACGACAGCGGCAACGCCTGGTCCCTGGTGACGACCGTCCACTCCGGCGCCACCGCACCGGGCGTGGAGGCGGCGAGAACCGCGGCCAGCCCGGCGACCGTGGGGTGATCGAACAGCGCCGCTACGGGGACGTCGGCTCCGAACACGTCCCGGATGCGAGAGATCACCTGAGTCGCGAGCAGTGAATGCCCGCCCAGCTCGAAGAAGTTGTCCGTTGCACCGACTCGGTCCACGCCCAGGAGCTGAGCCCAGATGCCCGCAAGCAGCTCCTCGGCGGCAGTCCCCGGAGCCATGAGACCGTCCTGCGAACGCTCACCGTCCGGTTCGGGCAGCGCGGAGCGGTCGAGCTTTCCGTTCGGGGTCAGCGGCAGCGCCGCGAGCTCCACGAAGGCCGACGGGATCATGAAGCCGGGCAGCCTGCTGCTCGCGAACTCCCGAATCTCCGTGATGGACGGAATGCCGTCCGCCTGATCAGCCGGGACGAGGTAGGCCACCAGACGACGGTCCTCGACGTCCCCGAAGGCCACCACGACGGCGGTCCGGATCTCCGGATGGCCGGCGAGGACGGCTTCGATCTCGCCAGGCTCGATCCGGAACCCACGCACCTTGACCTGGCCATCCGCACGACCAACAAAGTCGAGCTGCCCGTCCGCCAGCCAACGCGCCCGGTCACCCGA
>NZ_JBHUUV010000100.1:0-2217 GCF_042670885.1 Streptomyces sp. NPDC057136 | reverse complement strand
CCCATCGTGGCCGGATCATCAAGCAACACCACACGCTCCGCAGACAGCGTCTCAACCAGCGACCGCTCACCCACCACCACCTGCACACCCGCATCGGCAAGCATGAACTCCAACCGGTCAGCAGGGTATTCCGGGTCCAGCGGCAGATACGCACCACCCGCCTGCCACACGGCCACCATCGCCACGACCATCTCGACGCCACGCGGCAGACACAGACCCACCACCGACTCCGCACCCACACCGGCCCCACGGAGGTAATACGCAAGCCGGTTCGCCCGCGCCATCAACCCGCCATACGTCAACCACTCATCACCCGACACCACGGCCATCGCATCCGGTGAAGCAGCAGCACACCCCGCAATCAGCTCATGGACCCCACCCACCGACGGCAACACCACCGAAGAGGCATTCCACCCCTCCACCACCAACTCACGCTCACCCGCCGAAAGAACTGACAGCTCACCCACCCGACAGTCAGCTTCCTCCGCTACCGCCTCCAGCACAGAGATCAAGTGACCAGCCAGCCGCTCCACCGTCGAGGTGTCGAACAGCGCAGTGCTGTACTCGATCGTGCCTGTCAGGGACCCGTCGGCATCACCCATCGTCACTGCCAGGTCGAACTTGACCGGCAGAGCGCTCGGTCCCGGTTCACCATCCGCTTCAGCCCTGTCTCTTGAGCCCTCGCCCGCCCCCTCCCCGGAGGCGCCCTCGGACTCTCCGGCGACATAGCTGAACAGGACCTGGAACAGCGGGTTGCGAGAGCGGTCCCGTTCCGTGACGAGTTCGTCCACCAGCTGCTCGAACGGTACGTCCTGGTGCGCGTACGCGCCCAGTGCCGTCTCCCGCACCCGCTCGAGCAGCTCGCGGAACGACGGGTCGCCGGACAGGTCGGTTCGCAGCACCAACGTATTCACGAAGAACCCGATCAGGTCCTCCGTCTCGGCACGGTTCCGGTTCGCCACCGGCGTGCCCACCACCACATCCTCCGAACCCGCATACCGACCCAGCAGCACGTTGAAGGCAGCCAGCAGCGTCATGAACATCGACGCACCGCTCTCCTGGGACAGCGCTCGCAGCGCCTGTGCTGTCCGTGCCGACACACTGAACTTCTGCACCGCGCCGGCGGAGGAGCGGACAGCGGGACGCGGGCGGTCGGTGGGCAGCTCAAGCGCCGGAGCGTCAGACAACATTGCACGCCAGTACGACAGTTGACCGTCGAGGACATGGCCCGTGAGCCACTCACGTTGCCACACCGCGAAGTCCGCGTACTGCACGGCCAGCGGCGGCAACGGGTCCGGCTCGCCCGCACGGAACGACTCGTAGAGGGCGGTCAGTTCACGGCGCAGGATCTGTCCTGACCACTCGTCGGAGACGATGTGGTGCATTGCCAGTGCAAGAAGGTGCTCGTCGGGCCGCACGCGGATCAGAGTGGCGCGGATCAGCGGCCCGTCGGCCAGGTCAAACGGCGTAACCGCGTCAGCGAGCATCAGGTCTCGCGCAGAGGCCAAGGGTTCGGCGTCGCCGGACACATCCGCCACCACGAGCGGGAACGGCTCAGGCGAGTCGATCACCTGATGCGGTACGCCGTCAGGTCCCGCGACCAGCCTGGTCCGCAGCACCTCGTGCCGGGCCACCACGGCGCTCAACGCCTCACCGAGCGCTGCGATGTCCAGGCCGCCGGGCCAGACGACCGGTTGGGGCACGTTGTACTCGGCAGATCCGGGTTCCATCTGGTCGAGGAACCACAGGCGCTGCTGCGCGAACGACAATGCCAGCGGCTCGTCCCTGTCGGCCGCCGCCATGGGCGGCACCGGCGCCCCGGTGCGGGCTTCGTCGACCACGGCGGCGAGCTCCCGCACCGTCGGATGGTCGAACAGCGCGGCCAGGGGTACCTCGGCCCCGAACACATCCCTGATGCGTGAGACCACCTGGGTGGCAAGCAGCGAGTGGCCGCCCAGCTCGAAGAAGTCGTCGACTGCGCCGACCCGGTCCACACCCAGAACCGTGACCCAGACGCCGGCCAGCAGCTCCTCCGTCACGCTCGACGGTGCAACGAAGCCCGTCAGACCCTGGCGGACAGCATCCGGTGCCGGGAGTGCGGCCCGGTCGATCTTTCCGTTCGGGGTGAGGGGCAGCGCGGCCAGCTCCACGAACACCGACGGAACCATGAACCCGGGCAGCCGCTCCCCCGCGAAGGAACGCAACTCACCCACCGCA
>NZ_JBHUUV010000099.1:0-2580 GCF_042670885.1 Streptomyces sp. NPDC057136 | reverse complement strand
CGTTGCGATGGTCCCGCGGCCAGGAAGCTGCCAGTAGTGGGCCGGCTTCGATGTGGCCGCCCGCAATGCTTCGAGCGGGGTCATGCCCGCATCCACGAGAAGCTGCAGGTCCCGCAGCAGAGTGGCCCCCAGGGTGGTCTTCGGCACCGGTGCATCGCTACCGGCCAGCAATGGTACACCGGCTGCGTGCAGATACCCGACGGACTGGCGGGGGGTGCTGTACTGCCAGGCGTCCGTGAAGCCGGGCGGGTTGCTTGCTTGTACTACAGCCGTGAGTGTCTGTTGAGCGTGTGACGCGTTGGTCTGTTCATGGAGACGGAGCGTGCGGTGCAGGTGTGGTCGGGCTGGTTCGAGGAGTTCTTCGCCTCGATGGCCCGGGTGTTCGGCCGGGTGGACCGGCGGCGGACGGCGGTGGCGTATCTGAAGGCGCTCATCGCGCCCATCGAGCGGAAGAACGGCTGGCAGATCGCGGAGCATGTCGGGCACGCGAGTCCGGACCGGGTGCAGTGGTTCCTGTCCCGCTCGACGTGGCTTGCCGACCAGCTCCGGGACTGCGTGCGCTCGTTCGTCGCTGCTCATCTGGGGCGGCCGGACGGAGTGCTGGTGCTGGACGAGACGGCGTTTTTGAAGAAGGGCACCAAGTCGGCCGGGGTGGCCCGGCAGTACGCCGGAATCACCGGACAGGTTGAGAACTGCCAGGTCATGGTGTTCTGCGCGTACGCCACCGACACCGGACGTGCGTTGATCGACCGGGAGGCGTACGTTCCGGCCGTCTGGACCAAGGACGCCGAACGGTGCCGGGACGCGAAGATCCCCCGGCCCCGGGCCAGGGAGGTGGTGACCAAGCCGGAACTGGGCCGGCGGATGGTGGAGCGCTGCCGGCGGGCGGGGGTGCCCTTCGGCTGGGTGGCCGCCGACAGCCTCTACGGCCAGGACCGCAAGCTCCGCGCGGCACTGGAGCGCCGCCGCATCCCGTATGTGATGGCGGTACCGGCGGACGAGACCGTGGTGACACACGGGACCGGACCGCTGCGGGCCGATGCCCTGGCCAAGCGTGTCCCGCTGCGCTTCGAGCGCCGCTCGTGCGGCACCGGGACCAAGGGCGGGCGCCGCTACGACTGGGCCCTGGCCGAGGTCACCTGGCCCGGCGGCACCGAGAACGACGGCCCCCGCCGCGGCTTCGTCCACCTGCTGCTGGTCCGCCGCTCCATCAGCGATCCGTCCCAGACCGCCTACTTCGCCGTCCACGCCCGCACCGGCACCCCGGTCGCCGAGATCATCCGGGTGATGGGTCTGCGCTGGGCGGTCGAGGACTGCTTCGAGACCGCGAAGTCCGACTGCGGACTCGACCACTACGAAGTCCGCACCTGGGACGCCTGGCACCGCCACATCACCCTCGCGATGGCGGCCCTCGCCTTCCTGACCGTCACCGCCACCCGCACCGACACCAGCGGGGAACTACCGCCCCCGGCCCCTGCCGGTCAGGACGAGGAACCCGAGATACCTGAAAAGGGGGCGGTGACCGGCTCATGGGCAAGCTGATCCGCTACAGCGCCGAAGAGATCCGCCGTCTCCTCAACCGCCTCGTCTGGCCCCCGCCACCACTCCCCGCCGCCCTCGTCATCACCCAGTCCCTCTGGCGCCGCACCCACCAGACCCGCGCCCGCCAAAGCCATCACGACACCCGCGACCGCAGAGACCGCAACCGCGACTCACGGCTGTAGTACCTGCACGAAGGCATAGACGTCCTGGCCGAGCAGGCCCCGGATCTGCACCGGGTCCTTGCAGAGTGCCGAAAGCGGGGCATGAACCACCTGGTCCTGGACGGCACGCTGATCGAGTCCGACCGCGTCGCCGGTACCCACATGAGCGCCGCGGGCAAGGAGGTGGACACCTGGTATTCGGCGAAACACAAGGCATTCGGGGCGAACGTGCAGTTCCTGTCCGCCCCGAACGGCACCCCGTTATGGGTGTCCGAAGCCGAGCCCGGCTCGGTGCCCGACATCACCGCCGCCCGAATGCACTGCCTGTCAGCCCTGTACAAGGCGGCCGCCGACGGCCTGCCCACCCTCGCCGACGCCGGCTATCAAGGCGCCGGGATCGGCATCCACCACCCGTTCAAGAAGCCCCCTGGCCGCTCCCACCTGCAACTTCACTCCGACACCCGCACCTACAACGCACTCCTGCGAGGAGTTCGGGCGCTGGGCGAACGAGCTGCGGCCGAGCTGAAGGAACGCTGGCGCACCCTGAAGCGCGTCACGCTCAGCCCCGGTCGGATCGGCGCCATCGTCAAAGCCGCCCTCGTCCTCAACAACGCCTGGTAATGACCTTCGTTGAGAAAACCTCAGTGGTCAGCACGGTGACACTTTTGGCCGGTGGTCACCCGCCGGCCGCGCGCCGCGAACGGTGGGCCGCGGCTCGCTCTCTCGCCGTCGCCATAGGCGACTGGGAGCAGAGATCCTCATCATGTCTGCCTCTGCCAGCTCGAGCGCGCCGTTCTCGGGGCCTGATCGCGATGGCCCTGGCCTGCGAACCGCGGCTGCTGATCGCCGACGAACCGACCACCGCCCTGGACGTCAC
>NZ_JBHUUV010000098.1:0-2587 GCF_042670885.1 Streptomyces sp. NPDC057136 | reverse complement strand
GGCGACCGGGTGCGGTGGCTGGGTGATGGCCGGCTGGAGTTTGTGGGGCGGGTGGATACGCAGATCAAGGTGCGTGGTTTCCGTATCGAGCCGGGTGAGGTGGAGGCGGCTCTGGCCGGGCATGCGCAGGTCCGCTCCGCGGTGGTGACAGCGAGCGGGGATGGGGCGGAGCGCCGTCTGGTGGCGTATCTGGTCCCGGATGGTCAGGACGTGGGTATACCCACGGTCGGGGAGTTGCGTGGGTTCCTGGGTGGGCGGTTGCCGGAGTACATGGTTCCGTCGGTGTTCGTCGAGCTGAGCGAGCTCCCGCTGACCGCGAACGGCAAACTCAACCACGCCGCACTGCCCGAACCGCATGTCCACCAGCCCGATGTCGAAGGATTCATGTCCCCGGTCACCACAACCGAGGAACTGCTGGCCGACGTTTGGGCCGAGGTGCTCGGCGTGGACCGGGTCGGTGTCGACGACAACTTCTTCGACCTGGGCGGGCACTCGCTGGTTGCCACGCAGGCGGTCTCCCGCATCCGCGAGGTGTTCGGAGTCAAGGTGCCGCTGTCGGCACTCTTCAACGAGCCGACGCTCCGGGGTCTGGCGTCAGTCGTCGAGGGCTCTGCCCGTGACCTTGCGCCCCCGGTGACGCCGATCGACCGGGACCAAACCCTCCCGACGTCCTTCGCGCAGCAACGCCTATGGTTCCTCGACCAGTTCGACCCAGGCTCGGCCGAGTACGTCGCGCCGTTGCACCTGCGCTTGCGAGGGGCCTTGAATGTGGCCGCTCTGCGTGCGGCGTTGGGTGGTGTGGTGGCGCGGCACGAGGTGCTGCGGACGCGTCTGGTGGCGGGTGCGGATGGTGTGGCTCATCAGGTGATTGACGAGCCGGCGCCCTTCGACCTGCCGGTGGTGGATGTGCCGGCCGGAGTGGATCCGGTGGTCGCGGTCCGGGCCGTCGTGGCGGCGGATGCGCAGGTCCCGTTCGATCTGGCGCGCGGGCCGCTGCTTCGTGCCACGCTGATCAAGGTTGCCGTGCACGAGCATGTGCTGGCGTTGTCCATGCATCACGTGGTGTCGGACGAGTGGTCGGGCCGGATTCTGCGGCGCGAGCTTGCGGCCCTTTACGAGGCATTCCGCACCGGCGAGGCGGACCCGCTGCCGCCGCTGGAGGTGCAGTACGCCGACTTCGCCGTCTGGCAGCGTGAATGGCTGACCGGCGACGTCCTCGACTCCCAACTCACCTACTGGCGCGACCAGCTGGGCGGGGTACCGACGCTCGAACTACCCACCGA
The DNA here is from genome assembly GCF_042670885.1 of Streptomyces sp. NPDC057136. Classification (NCBI taxonomy): domain Bacteria; kingdom Bacillati; phylum Actinomycetota; class Actinomycetes; order Kitasatosporales; family Streptomycetaceae; genus Streptomyces; species Streptomyces sp. NPDC057136. The sequence continues at coordinate 1,304 of NZ_JBHUUV010000098.1, read as the reverse complement.
CCGGCCGCGCCCCGCAGTCCGCTCGACGGACGGTGGAGTCGTCGAGTTCGCTGTGCCGGCGGAGTCGGCAAGGCAATTGCGGGCACTCTCCCGTGCGCACGGGGTGACCATGTCGATGACGTCGCTGGCGGCCTTCAACGTGCTGCTTGGCCGGTACGCGGGCTCCGACGATGTGGTCGTGGGAACACCGGTCGCGAACCGGAACCGGGCCGAGACCGAGGGCCTGATCGGCTTCTTCGTCAACACACTCGTGATGCGAACCGACCTGTCCGGCGACCCGACCTTCACCGAACTCCTGGGCCGGGTAAGGCAGATGGCGCTGGGTGCGTACGCACACCAGGACCTGCCGTTCGAGCAACTGGTGGACGACCTCGCTGTCGAGCGCGATCGCTCCCGTAGCCCGCTCTTCCAGGTCCTCTTCAATTTCGACACAGCGGAGACAGGGGCCGACACGATCCATCGGAACGCTGACCTCCTCTGGGAAGGCGGCGCTGATCTGACAGCCGAATTCTCGGCTGACCGTCCGATGCTGGTGAGTGTCGATCTCGCGGTCCGGATCGGGGACAACGGCGAGGGTTTGGTTGGCGAGGTTCAGTACAGCACCGCCTTGTTCGATGCGGCGACGATGGAGCGTCTGGCGGGGCATTTGGTCACGTTGCTGGAGGCCGTGGCTGCGGACGCGGGGCAGCGGGTGGGTGATCTGCCCGTCCTGTCGGCGGGTGAACGTGAGCAGCTGGTGGAGGGGTGGAATGCCTCTTCGGTGGTGTTGCCGTCGGTGGGTGGGGTGCATGAGCTGATTGCAGGGTGTGCTGCTGCGACCCCGGATGCGGTGGCCGTGGTGTCGGGCGGGGAATCGCTGACGTATGGGGGGTTGATGGCACGGGCGAACCGTCTGGCGCACTATCTCCGCGGGGTTGGTGTGGGTGCGGAGTCGGTGGTGGGGCTGTGTCTGCCGCGTGGGGTGGACATGGTGGTGGCGGTGCTGGCGGTTTGGCAGGCGGGTGGTGCATATCTGCCGCTGGACCCTGAATACCCGGCCGACAGGCTGGAGTTCATGGTCGCTGACGGCGGGGTGTCGGTATTGGTGGGAGAGCGCTCGGTGGCCGAGGGCCTGTCGGCGGACACGGTGATTCGGCTGGATGATCCGGCCGTGGTGGGTGCCCTGGCGGACCTGTTGTCGATGGCACCCGAAGTCACCACGAGCTCTGATCAGTTGGCGTATGTGATTTATACGTCGGGTTCGACGGGGCGGCCGAAGGGTGTGCAGGTTGCTCATGGTGGTGTGGTGAATCTGGCGTTGGTGT
>NZ_JBHUUV010000097.1:0-3002 GCF_042670885.1 Streptomyces sp. NPDC057136 | reverse complement strand
CGGTGGCGGGCGTGGTCGGGGTGGCGGCAGGTTTGGGACCAAGGGGTCGCAGGTTCGAATCCTGTCTTCCCGACCATTCATGCTAATTTGGGGCCTTAGCTCAGCTGGGAGAGCGCCTGCTTTGCACGCAGGAGGTCAGCGGTTCGATCCCGCTAGGCTCCACCAAAAGATAAAGTCAATGTAATCTTGTTCCTTGAAAACTAGATAATATGAGAAATAACCAAGTAATAACCGAGAATCGCCACTTTATGGATGAATCCATTAAGTAAGTAATAAACAACCTTTTTAGGTTAAGTTAGTAAGGGCGCACGGTGAATGCCTTGGCACTAGGAGCCGATGAAGGACGGGACTAACACCGATATGCTTCGGGGAGCTGTAAGCAAGCTTTGATCCGGAGATTTCCGAATGGGGGAACCCACTGCCCGTAATGGGGTAGTATCCTTACTTGAATACATAGAGTAAGGAAGGCAGACCCGGGGAACTGAAACATCTAAGTACCCGGAGGAAGAGAAAGCAAACGCGATTTCCTGAGTAGCGGCGAGCGAAACGGAAGAAGCCCAAACCAAGAGGCTTGCCTCTTGGGGTTGTAGGACACTCTATACGGAGTTACAAAGGAACGAAGTAAATGAAGAGGTCTGGAAAGGCCCGTCAAAGAAGGTAACAACCCTGTAGTTGAAACTTCGTTCCCTCCTGAGTGGATCCTGAGTACGGCGGGACACGTGAAATCCCGTCGGAAGCAGGGAGGACCATCTCCCAAGGCTAAATACTCCCTAGTGACCGATAGTGAACCAGTACCGTGAGGGAAAGGTGAAAAGCACCCCGGGAGGGGAGTGAAAGAGAACCTGAAACCGTGTGCCTACAAGTAGTTAGAGCTCTGTGCGTATTTCCTTCGGAAAGACGCCGAGTGATAGCGTGCCTTTTGTAGAATGAACCGGCGAGTTACGATTTCAAGCAAGGTTAAGCTGAAGAGGCGGAGCCGCAGCGAAAGCGAGTCTGAATAGGGCGAATGAGTACGTGGTCGTAGACCCGAAACCAGGTGATCTACCCATGTCCAGGGTGAAGTTCAGGTAACACTGAATGGAGGCCCGAACCCACGCACGTTGAAAAGTGCGGGGATGAGGTGTGGGTAGCGGAGAAATTCCAATCGAACTTGGAGATAGCTGGTTCTCTCCGAAATAGCTTTAGGGCTAGCCTTAAGATAAGAGTCTTGGAGGTAGAGCACTGTTTGGACTAGGGGCCCTCATCGGGTTACCGAATTCAGACAAACTCCGAATGCCAATGACTTATCCTTAGGAGTCAGACTGCGAGTGATAAGATCCGTAGTCAAAAGGGAAACAGCCCAGACCACCAGCTAAGGTCCCAAAGTATACGTTAAGTGGAAAAGGATGTGGAGTTGCTTAGACAACCAGGATGTTGGCTTAGAAGCAGCCACCATTTAAAGAGTGCGTAATAGCTCACTGGTCGAGTGACTCTGCGCCGAAAATGTACCGGGGCTAAACGTATCACCGAAGCTGTGGATGGACACCGTTGGTGTCCGTGGTAGGAGAGCGTTCTAAGGGCTGAGAAGCTAGACCGTAAGGACTGGTGGAGCGCTTAGAAGTGAGAATGCCGGTATGAGTAGCGAAAGAAGGGTGAGAATCCCTTCCACCGAATGCCTAAGGTTTCCTGAGGAAGGCTCGTCCGCTCAGGGTTAGTCGGGACCTAAGCCGAGGCCGAAAGGCGTAGGCGATGGACAACAGGTTGATATTCCTGTACCACCTCTTCACCGTTTGAACGATGGGGGGACGCAGGAGGATAGGGTAAGCGCGCTGCTGGAATAGCGCGTCCAAGCAGTTAGAGGGGTGACGAGGCAAATCCCGTCACCATGTACCTTGAGCTGTGATGGCGAGGGAAATATAGTAGCGAAGTTCCTGATTCCACACTGCCTAGAAAATCCTCTAGTGAGGTGAAAGGTGCCCGTACCGCAAACCGACACAGGTAGGCGAGGAGAGAATCCTAAGGTGAGCGAGAGAACTCTCGTTAAGGAACTCGGCAAAATGACCCCGTAACTTCGGGAGAAGGGGTGCTCTGTTAGGGTGCAAGCCCGAGAGAGCCGCAGTGAATAGGCCCAGGCGACTGTTTAGCAAAAACACAGGTCTCTGCGAAGCCGTAAGGCGAAGTATAGGGGCTGACGCCTGCCCGGTGCTGGAAGGTTAAGAGGAGCGCTTAGCGTAAGCGAAGGTGCGAATTGAAGCCCCAGTAAACGGCGGCCGTAACTATAACGGTCCTAAGGTAGCGAAATTCCTTGTCAGGTAAGTTCCGACCCGCACGAAAGGCGCAACGATCTGGGCACTGTCTCAACGAGAGACTCGGTGAAATTATAGTACCTGTGAAGATGCAGGTTACCCGCGACAGGACGGAAAGACCCCGTGGAGCTTTACTGCAGCCTGATATTGAATTTTGGTACAGCTTGTACAGGATAGGTAGGAGCCTTTGAAGCCGGAGCGCCAGCTTCGGTGGAGGCGTCGGTGGGATACTACCCTGGCTGTATTGAAATTCTAACCCGCACCCCTGAATCGGGGTGGGAGACAGTGTCAGGCAGGCAGTTTGACTGGGGCGGTCGCCTCCTAAAAGGTAACGGAGGCGCCCAAAGGTTCCCTCAGAATGGTTGGAAATCATTCGCAGAGTGTAAAGGCACAAGGGAGCTTGACTGCGAGACCTACAAGTCGAGCAGGGACGAAAGTCGGGCTTAGTGATCCGGTGGTTCCGCATGGAAGGGCCATCGCTCAACGGATAAAAGCTACCCCGGGGATAACAGGCTTATCTCCCCCAAGAGTCCACATCGACGGGGAGGTTTGGCACCTCGATGTCGGCTCATCGCATCCTGGGGCTGTAGTCGGTCCCAAGGGTTGGGCTGTTCGCCCATTAAAGCGGTACGCGAGCTGGGTTCAGAACGTCGTGAGACAGTTCGGTCCCTATCCGTCGTGGGCGTAGGAAATTTGAGAGGAGCTGTCCTTAGTACG
>NZ_JBHUUV010000096.1:0-3091 GCF_042670885.1 Streptomyces sp. NPDC057136 | reverse complement strand
CCGCTCTGGGCCGGGTCCACATCACCGGGAACACGGTCGACTGGCCGGCGTTCTACGCCGGGACCGGTGCTCAGCGCGTAGACCTGCCCACGTACGCCTTCCAGCACAACCGCTACTGGCTCGACGCGTCACCCGCTGCGGGTGGTGGGCTGATCGGTGCTGCGATCGCGGTGCCGGAGGGTTACCTCTTCACCGGCCGAGTGTCGTTGCAGAGTCACCCCTGGCTGGCTGATCACGTTGTCGCGGGTGTCGTCCTGCTGCCCGGCGCCGCGTTCGTGGAGCTGGCGTTCCGGGCTGCCGACGAGGTCGGCTGTGGCACGGTCGAGGAGTTGACGTTGGAGGCGCCGCTGGTGCTGCCTGAGCAGGGCGCGGTGGAGCTGCGGGTGTCGGTCGCGGAGGCCGACGACGATGGCCGGTGCGCGGTGAGCGTGCACGCGCGGTTCGGGGACGAGGCGTGGACGCGGCACGCCTCCGGTGTGCTGGCTGTCGGTGTCCCGGTCCCGGACTTCGACTTCACCGCCTGGCCGCCGGCCGGTGCGCAGCCGGTGCCGGTGGACGGTCTGTACGAGGGGCTTGCTGCGGTGGGGCTGGAGTACGGGCCGGTGTTCCAGGGGCTGACGGCTGCCTGGCGCAGGGGTGATGAGGTTTTCGCCGAGGTCGCTCTACCCGAGGACGCGGACAGCGAGGCGTTCGGGCTGCATCCGGCGCTGCTGGACTCCGCCCTGCACGCCATCGCGCTGGCCGGCGGTGCGGACCCCCAACAGGCCGAGCTGCCGTTCGCCTGGAGCGGGGTCTCGCTGCACGCGACAGGAGCCGAAACGGCCCGCGTCAAGGTCTCACCCGCTTCCGGCGGTGTGTCGCTCGCGATCGCCGATGGGACGGGCGCGCCGGTCGCTGTCGTCGAGACCCTGGTGCTGCGGCCCCTCGCAGATGATCAGCTCGGCACGGCCGGGGACGCCCTGCGCGACGCGCTGTTCCGGGCCGAGTGGCAGCCGGCGTCGCAGGACCGGTCTCCGGCCGGCGCACCCGTCACCGACAGGTGGTCCGTTCTGGACGGCGACGATCTCTCGGCGCTGACCGGGGCGGCCTCCGTCCCGGAGCTGGTGCTGCTGCCGCTGTCCGTTCCGGACCCGGCCCTCGACCTGGCCGCGGCAACCCGCCTCGCTTCGGGACAGGCACTCGGCCTGGCCCAACAGTGGCTGGCCGACGAGCGATTCGAGGCATCCCGGCTGGTCGTGGCTACTCGGGGAGCCGTTGCGACAAGCGCCGGAACCGACGTCGCGAATCCGGCCCACGCGGCTGTCCAGGGTTTGCTGCGCTCGGCTCAGGAGGAGCACCCGGACCGATTCGTGCTGGTCGACCTGGACACGGAAGGCCGGCTGCCGGAGGGCGTGCTCGGTGCGCTCGCCGCTGCTGCCGACGCCGGGGAGCGTGAGCTGGCGCTGCGGGACGGCGCCGTCCTGGCACCGCGCCTGGTCAGGGCACAGCTGCCCGCCGCGGACCGTAGCCAGGAAGGCCAGGAAGGCGGGGAGGGCCAGAAGACCGTCTGGGACACGGCCGGAACGGTTCTGGTCACCGGAGGGACCGGCGGACTCGGAGGGATCGTAGCCCGGCATCTGGTGGCCGAGCACGGGGTGCGGCATCTGCTGCTGACCAGCCGTCGCGGCCCGGATGCCTCCGGTACCACCGAGCTGTGCGCCGAACTGGCCGGGCTGGGCGCCGAGGTGACCGTCGCCGCCTGTGATGTGTCGGACCGCGACGCGCTCGCCGCGCTGCTGGCATCCGTGCCCGCCGAACGCCCGCTGACCGGTGTCGTCCATGCGGCCGGTGTGCTGGACGACGGCGTCATCGGCGCTCTGACCCCCGAGCGGCTCGACACGGTCTTCAAGCCCAAGGTGGATGCCGCACTGCACCTGCACGAGCTGACCCGGGACCTGGGCCTGTCGGCGTTCGTCCTGTTCTCCTCGGCGGCCGGTGTGTTCGGTACGCCGGGGCAGGCCAACTACGCCGCGGCCAACGCCTTCCTGGACGCGCTCGTCCAGCACCGCAACGCAGCTGGACTCCCGGGCGTCTCCCTCGCCTGGGGCCCGTGGGTGCGGCAGGACGGCGGCGGCATGGCCGACGCGCTCGCCGACACCGACCTGCGCCGCATGTCCCGCTCGGGGGTGCTGCCGGTGTCCGCGGAGGATGGGCTGGCGCTGTTCGACCGGACTGCGGGGGCGCGTGGTGTCGTCGTCCCGGTGCCGCTGGACACCCGGGCCCTGGCCGGTGCCGGGTCCGTGGCGCCGTTGTTCCGCGGGCTGGTGCGTACGACCGTGCGCCGGGCCGCGCAGGCCGGAACCAGGACGACCGGCGAGCAACTGAAGCAGCGGCTGGCGGCCCTGCCTGCAATGGAGCAGGACCGGATGCTGCTCGACCTGGTGCGCGGGCACGCCGCATCGGTGCTCGGCCACGCCGGCCTGACGGCCGTCGAATCCGACCGCTCCTTCAGTGAGCTCGGTTTCGACTCGCTGACGGCGGTCGAGTTCCGTAACGGACTACAGACCGCGACCGGGCTGCGGCTGCCCGCCACACTGATCTTCGACTACGCCACGTCGCGCGCCCTCGCCGAGTACGTACGCGCCGAACTGGCGCCGGCGAAGGACGTGGGCGGCACGGCGGACGAGGACGAGATCCGCCGGGCACTGGCCGCCATTCCGCTGACCCGCCTGCGGGACGCGGGCCTGATGGACGCCCTGCTGGAGCTGGCAGGGATCCGTATCCAGGGCCCGGACCCGGCCGCCGCCGACCAGGCGGACGAGCCGGACTCGATCGATTCGATGGACACCGAGCGCCTGATGCGTATGGCGCTCGGAGAGTCCGACTTCTGAAGACGCGAGAGGCAAGAACGCAACGATGAGCGCACCTGACGAACGACTCGTTGAGGCACTTCGCGCGTCACTCAAGGAGACCGAGCGGCTCCGTGAGCAGAACCGGAAGCTCACCGCAGAATCGCGCGATCCGATCGCGATTGTGGGGATGAGCTGTCGGTTCCCGGGCGGGGTGTCGTCGCCGGAGGAGCTGTGGGACCTGCTGTCCGCGGGCGGGGACG
>NZ_JBHUUV010000095.1:0-3095 GCF_042670885.1 Streptomyces sp. NPDC057136 | reverse complement strand
CAACACCACCGACGACGCATTCCACCCCTCCACCACCAACTCACGCTCACCCACCGACAACACCGACACATCACCCACCCGCACCCCCGCATCGCTGACGATCGACTCCAGCACGCGAGCCATGTGCCCGGCCATCCGGTCCATCGCGTCGGCATCGATCTGGGCACGGTCGTAGGACAGCTTGATCAGGAGTTCACGGCCGGAGCTCGCAGTCACGCTCAACGGGTAATTCGCCTGTTCGCGCCCGAAGTTGATTCCGGCCCGCAGCCCGCTCGCCGTCGCGTTCCGCTGCTCCTCCTCCAGGTCCTGGACCGGGAAGTTCTCGAACACGAAGAGGCTGTTGAACAGGGGCTTCCCGGGCGGCAGGTCACTGCAGGCCGCAATCGTCACCAGCGGCGTGTGCTCGTACTGCCGGGCCCTCACCTGCTCGTCCTGCAGGCGTGTCAGCCAGTCCGTGAGCGGCACGTCACGGTCGACGCCGATCCTGACCGGTGTCGTGTTGAGCAGCATCCCGACCATCGACTCCATGCCGTCGAGCTGGCCGTCGCGGCCCGACGTGGTCACGCCGAACATCACGTCGTCGCTGCCGGAGTACACGGACATGACGATGGCCCAAGCGGCCTGCACCACCGTGTTCGGCGTCAGGCGATGACGGCGCGCGAACTCGGTCAGTCCGGTGCCGGCCACCTCCGCGGACAGCGGCACCCGGGCCTCGCCCGGCCCCTGGTCGCCGGTGGCGCGCTCGATGCCCAGTGAAGTCGCCTCGGTGATTCCGGCGAGGCGCTCACGCCAATAGCTTCGTGCCGCGTCCAGATCCTGCCCGGACACCCATCCGACGAAGTCCCGGAAGGGCCTGCGTACTGGAAGTCGCGGCTCGCCTCCCGCACGGAACGCCTGGTAGGCATCCATCAGTTCGGCCACGACGATCGGGGCGCTCCAGCCGTCGAGGAGCATGTGGTGGTAGCTCCACACCAGCTGGTGGCGGTCCGCCGCCAGGCCTATCACTGCGATCCGCACCAATGTCTGGGAGGCGAAGTCGGCGCCGCGCTCCCAGTCGGAGGCGAGATACGCGTCGACCGCCTCCTGCCGGCCCGTCTCGTCCAGGTGCGATACGTCGAGGACCTGGAGCGGCAGGGGAACCGACCGGGACACCACCGACAGCGGCGTGGCGACGCCCTCCCGCACGACAGTGGTGCGCAGTACCTCGTGCCGGGAGAACATCAGCTCCCACGCCCGGCGCAGGGCGTCCAGATCGAGCGCGCCCTCCAGCAGCAGCCCGTCCTGCACCCAGTACATCCCGGGCTCGTCGGCCAGCTCGGTGTGGAACAACATTCCCTGCTGCAGAGCGGTCAGCGGGTAGATGTTCTCGATCGCCCGACCCCGTCGGCCTGCTGCCGAGTCGAATGCCGTCATATCGCACCTCCGGAATCGGCGATCTCACCGGTGTGGTCGGGTGAGTCGAAGCGCTGTTGAATGAGGTCGAGCATGTCCTGGTCCACTCCGGCCAGGGGGAAGTCGGACGGCGTGTATCCGCCCGCCTCGGGGCGGCAGCAGTATTCGATGAGGTCCTCGAGAACCGTGATGTAGCGCTGCGCGAGGCGGAGCACCGTCGCCCGGTCGTGCACCTGGCTGCTGTACATCCAGACCAGCTCCAGGCGGCCCAGCGCGATCTGGCTGTTGATCTCGATGAGGTGGGTGCGCGGCCCCTGCGTCGACTGTGAGTCGCCGAGCGCCCGGCCGGTCGGCGTGAACCGTCCCCCGGAGCCACTTGCCGGGCCGACCGCCTGGGTCGTCTGACCCAGGTAGTTGAAGGCCAGTTCCGCGCCCCCGCCCGGTGTCCAGTCGGCCAGGTAGCGCAGGAGGCCGTAGCCCTGCCCCTTCCGCGGAATCGCTCGCAGGTACTCCTTCGTACGGCGAAGTGCCTCACCCGGGTCTCTGCCGGAGGCGCCGCCGAGCACCACCGGGTACACGCTGGTGAACCAGCCCACGGTTCGTGAGACGTCGATGTCGGATCCCACGTCCTCGCGGCCGTGCCCCTCCAGGTCCACGACCACCGACGGCGCCTGGCACCATTCCGTGAACACTGTCCCGAGCACGCTCAGCAGCACGTCGTTGATCTGTGTCCCGAACGCTCCCGGCACTTCCCGCAGCAGCCGCTCGGTCTGCTCGGCGTCGAGCGTGACCGACAGCTCCTGTGCCGATGCGATGGTGTTCGACCCGTCGTGATCGCGGGGCACTGCGCCGCCCGCGGTCTCCGCCGTCCGCCAGTACGCGGTCTCCGCTGCGAGTGCGGGTGATGCCGCCAGCTCCGTCAGCCGCTGCGACCAGCCCATGAACGATGTTGTCTTCGCCGGCAGCTTCACCGGGAGCCCGCGCTCGACCTGTCCGTAGGCGGCCGTCAGGTCCTCGAGAATCACGGGCCAGGAGACGGCGTCCACCACCAGGTGATGAGCCACGACGAGCAGCAGCTGGCCCCGGTCGCCGCGGTCGATCACCACAATCCGTACCAGCGGACCGTTCGCCAGGTCGAGGCCGGCCTGCACCTCGTTGCCCCGAGCGTTCAGGAACGCCCACTCCTCGTCGTCGTCCAGGCCCGTGCTCCGGATCACCTGTACGGAATCGGCCGGCTCGGCAGCCAGTACGCGGCCGACCCAAACCTCACCCTCCCGGACGAACCTCGACCGCAGCGCGTCATGCTGTTCGAGCACCGCTGCCACGGCAGAGCGCATCAGCTCGGGATCCACCCGCTGGGTGACGTCGAGAAGCATCGACTGATTGAAGTGTCCGGGCTCGTTCAGGTCCTGTTCGAAGAACCAGCGCTGGATCGGAGTCAGCGGGAAGTCGCCCATCACCAAGCCTTGTTCGGCCTCCGCCGCGCTCTGCCCCTCGGCCACCGTGGCGAGACCCGCAACGGTCTGGTGGTCGAACAGCTGGGCAACGGTGACATGGATGCCGAACTCCCGGGCACGCGCGACCACTTGGATACTTATGATGGAGTCGCCGCCGAGTTCGAAGAAGTTGTCCTGGGCTCCGACCCGGTCGACTCCCAGCACCTGCGCCCAGACACCCGCCAACAGCTCCTCGGTCGCGTTGGC
>NZ_JBHUUV010000094.1:0-3096 GCF_042670885.1 Streptomyces sp. NPDC057136 | reverse complement strand
GCGATGGCGCAGGACTGCCTGCCCGACATCGACCCGGACACGGTTGCCTTCATCCCCGCGCTGCGCAAGAACCGTCCCGAGCCGGAGGCCGTGGTCTCCGCTCTGGGCCGGGTCCACATCACCGGGAACACGGTCGACTGGCCGGTGTTCTACGCCGGGACCGGTGCTCAGCGCGTAGACCTGCCCACGTACCCCTTCCAGCGTCGGCACTACTGGCTGAGCGCCACTCCCGACGCAGACGGTGAGTTGCTGGGTGACGCGATCGCGGTGCCGGAGGGGTATCTGTTCACCGGCCGGGTGTCGTTGCAGAGTCACCCCTGGCTGGCTGATCACGTTGTCGCGGGTGTCGTTCTGCTGCCTGGCGCCGCGTTCGTGGAGTTGGTGATCCGGGCGGGTGACGAGGTTGGTTGTGATCTGCTCGACGAGTTGACGTTGGAGGCGCCGCTGGTGCTGCCTGAGCAGGGCGCGGTTGAGCTGCGGGTTCTGGTCGCCGAATCGGACGAGACCGGTCGGCGCGCGGTGAGCGTGCACGCGCGGTTGGGGGACGAGGCGTGGACGCGGCACGCCTCCGGTGTGCTGGCCGTAGGCGCCCCGGCGCCGGGATCCGGGCCGGTGGAGTGGCCGCCGGCGGGTGCGCAGCCGGTGCCGGTGGACGGTCTGTACGAGGGGCTTGCTGCGGTGGGGCTGGAGTACGGGCCGGTGTTCCAGGGGCTGACGGCTGCCTGGCGCAGGGGTGATGAGGTTTTCGCCGAGGTCGCTCTGCCCGAGGATGCGGACAGCGAGGCGTTCGGGCTGCATCCGGCGCTGCTGGACTCCGCCCTGCACGCCATCGCGCTGGCCGGCGGTGCGGACACCGAACAGGCCGAGCTGCCGTTCGCCTGGAACGGGGTCTCGCTGCACGCGACAGGAGCCGCGGCACTCCGGGTGACGGTTTCACCGACGGACAACGGAGCTTCGCTCTCGCTCGCGGACGCCACCGGCGCCCCGGTCGCCTCCGTCGCCTCCCTCGTGCTGCGTCCCGTGGCGGCCGAAGGAATCGTGGGCGCCCGCAAGGCCACTCACGATGCGCTGTTCCACGTCGAGTGGACTGCGTTGCCGGTCGCCGAGTCGGCCGCCGGGGCCGGGCAGGTCTGGGCGCTCCTGGGCCGCGACGAACTGGGTACGAGCGAGCCGCTGAAGGCGTCCGGCGTGCAGATCGACCAGTATCCGGACCTGGCGGCGCTGGCCGCCTCCGGCAGTGTCCCGGAGGTCGTCCTGGCTGCCTGCCCGGCCGAGCGCGGTCACGGTGGTGTGGACCGCGAGCTGGTGACCGGGGTCCGGGCGGTCGCGTACCGGGCGCTGGACCTCGTCCGGTCCTGGCTGGCCGACGACCGGTTCGCCGCCTCACGCCTGGTGCTGCTGACGCGCGGCGCGGTGGCCACGGCCACCGACGACGACGTGGACGACCTGGCGTCCGCCCCGGTGTGGGGTTTGCTGCGGGCAGCGCAGGCCGAGCATCCCGGAAGGTTCGTGCTGGTCGATGTGGAGCCCGGTGGCGACGCGGACTTCGGCGGCACGCTGATCTCCGCGCTCGGCGCGAAGGAGCCCGAGGTGGCGCTGCGGAACGGGGCGGCGCTGGTGCCCAGGCTGGCCATGGCTGCAGTGGCGACGGAGGGCACGGCAGCCGGGTGGAACCCCGAGGGCACGGTGCTCATCACCGGGGGCACCGGTGGTCTCGGCGCCCGTGTCGCCCGCCATCTGGTCGTCGGACACGGGATACGCAGGCTGCTGCTCGCCAGCCGCCGGGGCGCGGCGGCCCCTGGTGCGGACGAGTTGCGGGACGAACTCTCCGCGCTGGGTGCCGAGGTGACCGTGGCGGCCTGTGACGCGGCCGACCGGGACGCGCTGGCAGCGCTGCTGGCCTCGGTGCCCGCGGCGCATCCGCTGACCGGCATCGTGCACACGGCCGGGGCGCTGGACGACGGGGTGATCGATGCACTGACTCCGGAACGGCTCGACGCCGTCTTCCGGCCGAAGGTCGACGCCGCGTGGAACCTGCACACGCTCGCCGTCGAGCTGAACCTGCCCCTCGATGCGTTCGTGCTGTTCTCCTCGGCTGCCGGCACCTTCGACGGCGCAGGGCAGGGCAACTACGCGGCGGCGAACGTGTTCCTGGACGCGCTGGCCCAGCACCGCCGGGCGCAGGGCCGGCCGGCGGTCTCGCTCGCCTGGGGCCTGTGGGGCGGGGAGAGCGGGATGGGGGCGCAGCTCGGCGCCGCCGACCTGCGGCGCCTGTCCCGGTCCGGGATGCTTCCGCTGTCCGAGTCGGAGGGCATGGCGCTCTTCGATGCGGCAGTGCACCGGACCGGCCTGGCCCGGCTGGTCCCGATGCGGCTCGATCTGGCCGCCGTGCGGACCGCTGCCAGGGAGGAAGGGGTGGCTGCGCTGCTGCGGGGGCTGGTGCGGCTGCCCGCCCGACGGGCCGCGCGTCCTGGCACGGTGCCGGAACCGGCCGAGTCCTTCGCGTCACGGATGGCCGCGCTGCCGGAGGCCGGACGGGTCGATGCGCTGCTTCATCTGGTGCGGACCCATGTCGCCGTCGTGCTGGGGCACCCTGAGCCCGAGGCGGTCGAACCAGGGCGTGGCTTCGGGGAGTTGGGGGTCGACTCGCTGGCGGCAGTCGAGCTGCGCAACCGGCTGGGCGCAGCGATCGGCCTGCGGCTGCCCGCCACGCTGATCTTCGACTATCCGACGTCGGACGCCGTCGCCGGTTTCCTCGCCACGAAGGTCGCGCCCGTGGGCGTGGCGCGGGTGCTGTCGCTGGATGAGCAACTGGTGGAGCTGGAGGCGGTGGTGACGGCCGCGAGGCCGGATGCCGACGAGCACGCCCGGATCTCGGCACGACTGCGCGCCCTGACCTCGGCATGGCTGGAGCGGGGCCGGGGCGATGAGGACGCCGAGGGGCCGGAACTGGACTCGGTGAGCGCGGACGAGCTGTTCGACATCCTCGACGACGAGCTGGAGACGTCATAGCGGTTCGGTGGGGGCCCTGGCCGGGCCCCCCCCCAACCCCCCGCGCAGAACGGCCGGCCCCGGGGATACCCGGCCCAGTCTCTT
>NZ_JBHUUV010000093.1:0-3615 GCF_042670885.1 Streptomyces sp. NPDC057136 | reverse complement strand
CCCGTACGGGCTCCAGCCGGAGCTGCTGCGGAGCCGGTTTCAGATGGGCCGAGAGCTCCGGCAGGGCCGACGGGGACGGCAATGGCCGCATCGTCGTCACCGGCCGCGAGGAACACGCTGAACAGGAACGCCACCGCCCGAAAAGATTGCAAACATACACGCCAAGAAGTTCATCATGCGATCCCACTTACCCCCACAAGGCCCATGCTGCGCGCGTCAGTTCAACGCCACGCCGGACATCAAGTTACGCTCCGTTACCCCTGATATCGGCGAACGCAAAGGGGAACAGGGTGGAAAACACGGTCGGCGGCCTGGCAAGGCCACAGAGGCCACCACGAAGGGGAGCGGCGGCGCGGCAGCGGTGCCTGAGTCTGGCCATGATCCTCGCCGCCTGCGCGGCGATGCTCGGCGTCATGACACCGATGGCCAGCGCCGCGCCCAACGTGAAGGTGACGGTCACGCTCGACCGCATCAAGGTGCTGTACAGCTCCGAGGAAGGAGCGTGCGGCTCGATCGACTGGTATGCCAAGGTCTTCATCAACGGCGTGCCGTTCAACAACGAGGACTCCCCGAGCCAGGACGAGCTGGAGGGGCAGGGGGACATCAGCCCCGGCTGGGAGTTCTCCACGGAAGTCGATGTCGCCACCCTCGATCAGAGCAGCGGCGTCGCGAAGATCCCCGTGACCATCGAGGTCTGGGACGAGGACGGCGGTTTCTGCCTCGGCGACGACCAGTACGACGCGTCGCAAGCGGTCGGGAGGGGCATCAACTTCCAGGTGGCCGCCTCCCCTTGCCGGGTGTTCCGCGGCTCGTCCACCGGCGCCCCGTGCGGGTCCGGGTACATCGACTCCGGCACCGCGGAGGACCGGGCCGAAGTGACGTACTCGGTGGCCGTGGACGACCCCGCCAGCGCCCCGGGCCTGCGCATCAGGTGCACGTCCGACCCCGTCGCACCCACCATCGGCACCCCCGTGACGGTCACGGCCACCGCGCTCGACGGCGCCATGATGCCCACCATCGTCGCCGATGAGCTGCAGATCGTGGCCGCACGGAACAGGTCGACCGACTCCGTCAGGTATCCGCTCGCCGACCACAAGGTCTCCGGGGTGAACAGTACGTCCGTCACGTTCACCCCCACCGAGGGCGGGGACCTCGTCTACGGCTGCCGCCTGCGCGAGGGAACCACGGGCCTCTTCACCGGCTGGCGCCGCGTGGACACCAACCCCGGCACCTCGGCGGAGCCACGGCCGGTCTCCTATACCGGCCCCCGCGGCAGCAGGATCGACATCGTGTTCGTCGCGGACCGCGACACGTACACGAGCTCCCGCGACCCGCGGTTCCTGGACGATGTCCGCCGGGTCGTCGAGACCTCCTACTACGGGTTCAACGACTTCCTGGCCAACCAGGACAAGTTCAACTTCTGGATCGCTCGTGCGCAGGGACGGGCCGACGACGCCAACGACGGCGACTGCGACCACGACCTGCCCGCCGGCTGGGACGACGCCTTCGCCTTCGCGGACGCCGGCGCCATCCTGCACCGCAAGAACCAGCGCGACTGTGCCCTTCGGGGCGACCGCATCTTCTCCGGTGTGGTCGACACGGCGGTGCGATCGGACGCCCTGCAGGTGGTCACCCACGAGTCCGGACACCAGCCCTTCGGACTCGCCGACGAGTACCCCCCGGACGGCGGCTACTTCCAGCAGGACGTCGCGCCGAACGTCTACGAGGACATGGCGGGCTGCATCGCCGACGCGCCCGCCCTGAACCGTGAGGCAACCGCCTGCCGCAGGTGGGAGCGGCCCACCGACTGGTGGCCCGACCCGGACTGGTTCAGTTCCGAACCCGCCCCCAACGACGTGATGTACAACAACACCGGCCCGGCGAACGCCGCCGACATCAGGAGATACGTCCTGATCTTCGGCGACTGCGCGTCGGCGAAATGCTGAGGGGGCCCACGATGAACCGTCTCCATCACCTTCGCCATCACCTCCGCCGTCACCGCTACCGTTCACTGCTCTCGGTGATCACCATGGTCGTCCTCACCCTGCTGATCGCCCCGCTGCACGGCTCCGCCGACTCCTCCTCCCGGCTCGACGACCCCGATCCGGCGAGCATCCCGCTGCCCGTCCTCGACGACGACGACCCGGCGAAGGCGGTCGTCGCCCGGGTCACGTTCAGCAGTCGCACCCAAGCCACCGTCGACCGCACGTCGGTCAGCCTCCAGCGCGCACACACGCACATCGGCGATCCGCCGATCCTGAAGCTGAGTCTCACGGACGTGGACGGACAGGTCATCGACCGTATGAACGCCTGGAGTCCCCTGTGGGTCTACTCGCACGGAGACCGGGAGCGGATGGACGTCAAGAGCGGCGGGTCGGGCAGCTTCATCGTGCCCTTCTCGCCCGCCCTCTCCACCATGACGATCACCGACACGGCGCTGAACAGGGATGTCGTCACCGTCGACGTCAAACCCGCCATCCGCGAATTCTGCGTGTCGCACCCCGCTGATCCCGACTGCCTGGAGAGCGACCTGTCGGTCGACTCCGTGGAGCCGCGGGCCCCGCTCTTCGCCGTCCTGGGCAAGCCCGTCACTGTGACCGTTGCCAGCACCGTCTCCAACGCCGGTCCGGACGGCCCCACCGACGCGCGTGTGGAACGTACGGTCACCGCCGGAACCGGCGTGACCGCCACCCCCGCCGCGCCCGAGACGACCGAGGTCGGTCTGGCCGTGGGCACGCCCCAGCGGCTGGAGAAGACGTACACCGTCACCTGTACCCAGCCCGGGGCGCGGACCCTGGACTTCACCACAGCGGTGGCGCCCGAGCGCGCCTCCGTGATCGACCCCCAGGAGGCCAACAACCGGCGCACCACGCGACTGACCGTGGACTGCGCCATCCCGGTGACCATCAACATCCAGCCGGGCAGCACGCGCAATCCGGTCAACCTCAACGGCGGCGTCCTTCCGGTGGCCGCGCTGACCACCCGGGCGGGCGAGTACGGAAATCCCCTCGCTTTCGACGCGACCACGATCGACGCCGCCTCGCTGCACTTCGGGTCCCCGAGCGTGCTACTCCTCGGCGGTGGGGTACCCGAGGCCCACGGCCGGATCCATCCGGAGAACTCTCTGGAACTGGACGAGGTGACCCGTGACCGCGACCTGGACGCCGTCCTGCACTTCCAGCCACGGAGCCAGGCCCTGACCCCGGCCGATACGAGCGCCTGCGTCCTCGGGCGGTTCGCCGGCCCGAGCGGACCGCTCAGCTTCTACGGCTGCGACAGGGTCACGGTCGTGCCGTAGGGCGCGTTCGTTCACCACCGCGGCGTCGGCCCGTACCCATGGCCGCCCCAGGGACCGGGCCGGCGGCATCAGCCGCCGGCCCGGTCCTGCGGAACCCGGTGGGGCTGGCACCAGGCACCGGTCCATCCGCCAGGCAGAGCCGATGAGTTCGGAGGCAGCCTCCATCCGACGGCCCGCCACCCCGTCGCCGAGCACATCCTCGTGACGGTGCCGACGGCGCGGACCATCAGCGCGGTGACGGGCACCAACTGGGAGGGCGTGGGCGTCGTCCCCGACATCCAGGTCCCGGCGGACCAGGCCCTGGAAGCGGCCCTCAA
>NZ_JBHUUV010000092.1:0-3941 GCF_042670885.1 Streptomyces sp. NPDC057136 | reverse complement strand
GCCCGGTCCTGGCCATAGGTGGCCAGCAGCGCCTGCGCCTCGATCGGGTCACCCAGCCGGGTACCCGTGCCATGCGCCTCCACCGCGTCCACATCGGTGGTCGCCAGACCGGCCCCGGCCAGCGCCTGACGGATCACCCGCTGCTGCGAGGGACCGTTCGGCGCCGTCAGACCGTTACTCGCACCATCCTGGTTCACCGCCGACCCACGCACCACCGCCAGCACCTGGTGACCGTTGCGCCGCGCGTCCGACAGCCGCTCCACCAGCAGCATGCCGACACCCTCGCCCCAGCCCGTGCCGTCCGCCGCACCGGCGAAAGCCTTGCAGCGGCCGTCCGCCGAGAGCCCCCGCTGCCGGGAGAAGTCGACGAACGTCTCCGGGGTAGCCATGACGGTGACGCCGCCGACGAGCGCCATCTCGCACTCGCCCTGGCGCAGCGCCTGGATCGCCCAGTGCAGGGCGACCAGCGACGACGAACACGCCGTGTCCACCGTCACCGCCGGGCCTTCAAGACCCAGGGTGTAGGCGACCCGGCCGGACGCGATACTGCCGCCGGTCCCAAGGAAGCCGTCCACCCGGTCGTCGGCCTGCTGCACCAGGAAGTCGTAGTCGTTGTACATCACACCGGCGAACACGCCGGTCCGGCTGCCGCGCACCGACACCGGGTCGATCCCGGCCCGCTCGAAAGCCTCCCAGGACGCCTCGAGCAGCAGACGGTGCTGCGGGTCCATCGCCGCCGCCTCACGCGGCGAGATCCCGAAGAACCCCGGGTCGAACCCTGCCGCCTGGTGGAGGAACCCGCCCGACCGGGTGTAGGTCGTGCCGCGGTGGTCCGGGTCCGGGTGGTACAGCGACTCGATGTCCCAGCCGCGGTCCTGGGGGAAGTCCGAGATCGCGTCGCCGCCCGAGAGCAGCAGCTGCCACAGCTCACCGGGTGAGGACACCCCGCCCGGGTAGCGACAGCTCATGCCCACGATGACGATCGGGTCGTCCTCAATGGACCGGACCGGCACCGCGGCCTCGGCCACCGCCTGCACGTCGCCCAGGATCTCACCACGCAGATGGTGGGCGAGCGCGTCCGCAGTCGGGTAGTCGAACACCAGCGCCGCGGACAGCCGCAGCTCGGTGGCCGCGCTGAGCCGGTTGCGGAGCTCGACGCCGGTGAGCGAGTCGAAGCCGATCTCGCTGAACGACCGCAGCGGGTCCACGTCGGCGGCCGACTCGTAGTCGAGCACGGCGGCGACGTGTGCGCGCACCAGGTCCACCAGGGCCGCCTTGCGCTCCGCCTCCGGCAGCGGGAGCAGCATCTGCCGCAGTGCGGCCGAGCCGGCCGCACCGGATCCGGTGCCGGAGCCTGCCGCCGCGGCACGCCGCGCCGGGGCCCGCACCAGGCCTCGCAGCATCGGGGGCACGTCGCCCTGGGCGGCCAGGGTCCGGGTGTTCAGATGGATCGGTACGAGCACGGCGCCGGGCTCCCCGCCGGCCTCGGGCGCCTGGGCGGCGTCGGCGGCTCCGGGGCCGCTGATCCGGACGGCGGCATCGAGCAGGGCCAGGCCCTCGTCGTCGGACAGCGGTGCGAATCCTTCCCGCGTCATCCGGTCGATGTCCGCCTGGCCCAGCGCGCCGGCCATTCCGCCGTCCCGCTGCCACAGGCCCCAGGCCAGCGAGACGCCGGCCAGTCCGGCGGCCCGGCGGTGCTGCGCCAGGGCGTCCAGGAAGGCGTTGGCTGCCGCGTAGTTGGCCTGGCCCAGGTTGCCCAGCACCCCGGCGGCGGACGAGAAGAGGACGAAGGCCCGGAGGCCGAGGTCACGGGTGAGCTCGTGCAGATGCCACGCCGCGTCCGCCTTGGGCCGGAAGACCGCGTCCACCCGCTCGGGCGTCAGCGAGACCAGCAGGCTGTCGTCCAGCACACCGGCCGCGTGCACCACGCCGGTCAGCGGGTGCTCGACCGGCACCGAGGCCAGCAGCGCGGCCAGTGCCTCCCGGTCCGACACATCGCAGGCAGCCACGGTCACCTCGGCGCCCAGCCCGGCCAGTTCGGCCCGCAACTCGACGGCACCCGGGGCGTCCAGGCCACGACGACTGGTCAGCACCAGCTGCCGCACCCCGTGCTCAGCCACCAGATGCCGGGCCACCAGCGCACCCAGCGAACCAGTGCCACCGGTGATCAGCACCGTGCCGTCGGCGCCCCAGGGCTGGGCGTGGCCCGCACCTGCTGCGGCGGTCGCCCGCGTGAGCCGGGGGACGGATACGACGCCGTGGCGCACCGCGAGCTGCGGCTCACCGGAGGCCACCGCAGCCGGAAGTGCCCGGCAGGACTCGGCCGATTCGTCCAGCTCGATCAGCAGGAAGCGGCCCGGGTACTCCGACTGTACGGAGCGCACCAGGCCACCGATGGCGGCGTGCCCGAGGGTCGCGGCGTCGGTCACCAACGCCAGCTGGGAGGAGGCGAACTCCTGTGCACCCAGCCATGCCTGAATCAGTGTCAGCATCCTGTGCGTCTCGGTGTGCACCGGGGCGGTCCCGTCGGCGACGGGCAGGCAGGCCGCCAGGACGAGGCCCGGCATCTCGCCGCCGCGCGCGCTGAGCGCAGCGAGGTCGGCGTAGGTCTCGACGTGCGCGTCGGCCTGGCGGAGCCGCGCCGGAAGGGGTGCGTCGTCGGCGCCCAGCACGACCCAGCGCGCGATGCCGTCCGTCCCGCCCGCGGCCACCGCGGCCGTATCCAGCGCAGCCGTATCCAGCGCAGCCCACTCCAGCCGGAACAACGAGTCGCCCACCCGTGCGCCACCGAGCTGGTCGCGCGTGACCTGCCGCAACAACAGCGAGTCGACGGAGGCGACCGGGGCTCCGGCGGCGTCGGCGATGTCGAGGGACATCCCGTTGCCGTCGGCGATGGCCCGGACCGTGACCCGCAGCGCCGTGGCGCCGGAGGCGTACAGCGTCACCCCGCTCCAGGCGAAGGGGAGTTCGGCCTGTTCGGCGTCGGGGTCGGCCAGCTCGATCGCGTGCAGGGCGGCGTCCAGCAGCGCGGGGTTGAGGCCGAACCGCCCGGCCTCCATGCCCTCCGGCAGGGAGACGTCGGCGTAGATCTCCTCGCCCTTGCGCCAGGCGGCGGTCAGCCCCTGGAAGGACGGCCCGTACTCCAGTCCCCGCTCGGCGAAGTCGTCGTAGAGCCCGTCGACCGGCACGGGCTCCGCCCCGGCGGGCGGCCACTCGGCCGACATCGGCTCCCTGGCCGCCTTGGCGCCCGAGGCCAGCACCCCGGCGGCGTGCCGGGACCACGGCATGTCCTGCGCCGCGTCCTCCGGGCGGGAGTGCACGGTCAGGCTGCGCCTGCCCGCGTCGTCGGCCTCGCCGACAGTGACCCGCAGCTGCACCGCGCCGCGCTGCGGCAGGACCAGCGGGGCCTCCAGCGTCAGCTCGTCGAGCACATCGCAACCGACCTGGTCGGCGGCCTCGATCGCGAGGTCGACGAAGGCCGTCGCGGGCAGCAGGACGGTGCCCAGGACCGCGTGGTCGGCCAACCAGCCGTGCGACTGGAGGGACAGCCGGCCGGTGAGGACCCAGCCGTCCGGCAGTGCGACCGCAGCGCCCAGCAGCGGATGGTCGGTGCCGACAAGTCCCGCGGAGGAGACATCGCCCGGTGACGCCGAGCGGCTCGGCCAGTAGCGGCGCCGCTGGAAGGCATAGGTGGGCAGGTCGACGCGCCGGGCGCCGGTCCCCGCGAAGAACGCCGGCCAGTCCACCGCACTGCCCTGGACGTGCAGCCGGCCCAGGGCCGCACCGGCCGTCTGGATCTCCGGTCGGCTGCGGCGCAGCGCGGGCACGAAGGTGACCTCGTCGGCATCGGGCAGGCAGTCCTGCGCCATCGCGGTGAGCACCGCGTCGGGGCCCAGCTCCAGGAAGGTACGGACGCCCTCGGCGTACAAGGTCTGGATGCC
>NZ_JBHUUV010000091.1:0-4116 GCF_042670885.1 Streptomyces sp. NPDC057136 | reverse complement strand
CCGGCGAGCTGAGCTTTCATGGAAGCGCGGACACAGTGTTGAACGTCGCTACAAGGACCTCCCTGGTCAGCCCTCCCTCGAAAGGATCCACACCCAACGGAGTTCGGCGCCGCCCTGCTGGGCGCCCTGGCCGGTGGCCTCTTCACCATGTTTGGTTCCTGACTCCAGGCCAAGAGCAGCAACAAGGCCGCCAACCTCGCCTTGGCCAGGGCCAATGCCCAGTGCGCCTTCGACAGCATCACGCAGCTCAAGATGTTCCTGGAGACCGAGCCGGCTTACGGGCGAGGCACCGTCCAGTCCCGAGGTGTATGGAATCGGGAACGGCAGACCCGGATCACAACCGTCAGCAGCGCGATCATGCTCCTGCCGGATGAATACAAGGAGACTCGTTCTCGCTCGCTTCTCCTCCTGCACATGGTCATGCAGTGGCCGGGTCACCCCGTCTGGGATGACTACACGGTGGAGACAAGCCTCCTACTCCCCAAGGCCCTCAAATACCTGGGCTTGTTCATCCGGGGCTCCCAAGTGCCAAGGCCCGGAACCACCCAGCGTCCCACGTTCCGCCACGGACGGGTACATGACGTATAAGTGTGCGGTGGCGCGGGTCTTGCCCAGCAGCGGCACGTCCCGCCCGTTTCAGGTGTTGGTGCAGCAGCGGCTAATTCGCCTTGATCACGGCGATGTAGTGAGCCTTCTTGTCGCCAGGTCCTCAGCCACCACGGCGAGACCGTCGCCACCCCCGGCTCCGTTCAACAACGAGATCGGCCTGCCACTGACCGTGATGGGCGCCGCAGAGTCCACCCGCTACCGGGCCTTGCGGAAAACTCCGAAACCGCAGGTCAGCGGCCCGCCCCAGTAAGTCCCAGGAACGCCCCTCTCGCATCTTGGGAACGCATGGGGCTCCTTTGCAGGTCAGCGGGCTCGCCGCTACGGCTGGGGACAGACATGCCTCCCAAGTATCGACGACTACGGCGCCCACCTCGACGGCGACTTCAGCGCACTCGTGGCCGCCTGAGCGGGAAGAAGGCGGGCCGCTCGTACAGAATCAGGATGAACAATTCTCATTGGGCATCCCTTCGCTCTGCGTGGCACGCCGGTGAACGCGCCGGGAAGTCAGCCGGGACTGGCGGATCAGGAGAGCTGATCCGCCGGCCCCGGCCCTGGACACCGCCCTCCGGTGCCGTCAGTCGCTGTAGACGCCGACCTCGTGGAGTGAGTAGCCCCACTGGGTGCCGCGCTCCAGCCCCTGGACCCGTACGTAGCGTGCCGGAGTTCCGGCGAACCGCGCTGTGTCCAGGCCGCCGTCACCAGCGGTCGTGGACCACGCCGTCTGCCAGTTCGTGCCGTCGGCCGACAGCTCGACGCGGTACGACTTCCCGTACGCCGCCTCCCAGTCGAGGGTGACGCGCTTGACCAGGTTCGCGGATCCGAGGTCGATCCGCAGCCACTGGTCGTTGTTCCACTCGCTGGCCCAGCGGGTGCCCTTGTCGCCGTCCACGGCCAGGCCGGGCGCGAAGCTGACGAACGGGTTCCACCATTCCGACGTGGACGCCGAGGCGGCCGCACCCGAGGCCAGGTTCACCCCGGACTTGTGTTTCTCGGAGTTCCCCCAGGTGCGGAGGTAGGACTCGGCGCCCGCGAAGAGGTCGTCCACGACATCCTGGCCGCCGACGATCCGGATGTCCTCAATCCAGTCCGGGACCATGCCGTAGTGCGCCGCGCCATTGGTGTTGAAGTCCCAAGTGCGCTCGCCGGTGGTCTGCTTATCGATCACCGAGCCGCCGTCCGTGCTGCGGAAGGGGTACTTCACCGGGTTCGGAGTGTCCCCGCCCCGCGGGCCCGGCCAGCCGCCGACACCGTTCATGTCGGTGCCGTAACCGTAGCCGACCCCGTACTTCTCGCGTAGCTCGTCCGTGCGCTTGGCCTCCGCGCTGAACGCCTCCGAGCCGCTCATGTACTGGCCGATGAACCCGCCGAGCTTGTAGAGCCGCTCGGTCCAGCCCAGGTCCATCCAGCTGTGCGAGGAGATGATGCCCGGGTACGACTCGGATTCGAGGATGTCGAAGGCCTGACCCGCGGCCTTGACGCTCATGTGGTCGATCTCCAGCATCATCTTGCGCTTCATCATGCCGCGCACCGCGTACTCACCCAGGTCGGTCAGCCCGCGGGTGTTGCACTGCGCGCCCGAAGCGTACGAGGGCACGGCCACCCCGGTCGGCAGCTGCTTCTCCGCCTCCGCCGCCACCGCATTGCCGATGGGGTTGTCGTGTTGCAGCCCGCGACAGGTCTCCGTCTTCCAGAAGGTGCCGGTCGACAGGAACTGCCCCACGTTGATCGCCGTACCGAGTGCGCCGGAGTCGAAGCGCACCCCGCACAGGGCGTTGTCGAACTTGTGGCACAGGAACATGCTGCGCACGCCCAGCTTGTGCAGCTCGTCCAGGCCCCGGTCTATGTCCTCCTTGGAGCACTGCGCGATGTCCAGGATCTGCTTGCAGCCGAACGGCTCGGAAGTCTCAACGCCCAGGACGACGGCCAGCTTGCCCTGCTCGATGACCTCGCGGGCCTGGGCGCTGTCGGTGACGATGCGGAACCAGCCCTTGCCGGGGCCGCCGTACATCTTGTCGATGAAGGCCTGCATGTCGTACGACTTCTGCGCCTCGAGACGGATGGCGGTCATCTCGTCGCAGCCGCGGTCCTTGAAGAAGTAGACCGAGCAGATCAGCCCGTTGGTGACCAGGTCGTTGACCAGAACCCGCTGGCCGCCGCGCCAGGCCCGCTCGATCCAGGCGTAGTAGTTCTGCTGGTGGGTCAGCGAGTCGTGGGCGGGCCAGTCCTTGAACGTCGGCCACCCGTTGGGGTCGTGCTTGCCGTCGCCGCCCTTCGTGATGAAGTCGAAGATGGCGAGCGTGCCGTCGGGGTAGTGCTCGGGGCAGTCCCTCAGCGCGTCAGCGACGCCCTGCTCCGAGAACGGCTTGCCGCAGATCAGCCGGCCGCCGAAGCCCTCGTTGGACATGATGTGGTCGTGGGCGTCGACGAAGCCCCTTACGCGCCCCTGGGCGTCGGTGCCCTTGAAGGGCTCGCCCGTGACGTTGATCTGCGAGTCGGGCGTGGGCCGCGCGGCGGGGGTCCACCAGCCGGGATCCGCCGCGGAGCTGGGTATCGGACCGAGTACCAGGGCCATCACGGTGAGGAGCAGTGACACCACCGTGAGGGATCTGAGTCTGCGGCGCGGAGGTTGAACCATGGCCATCACTCACCTTGATTGACATGTCCATTTGGTTACTGGTGAGTTGAGGATCGCGACCGCTGGTAGCGGAGTCAATGGCCCGGGACCCCAGAACTGATGACTCATCAGTTCCGGTGAACTTATGCCCGCCTGTCGTCGGCGAACGGGCGGCCGTCGCTGCCGCCGCAGGTCCTGGCCTCGACGGTGGTGCTGCAGAGCCTGCACCGGCTCTATACCGGGTCCGACGCTCGACCTTGGGCAACAGCGGTTCGACCACCGCCAAAACTCGTCATCGACTCCCACGGCTTCGGCCGAGCCACCCAGATCATCAGTCCGTGAGTGATCTCAACACCTTGAAGATCATTTCGTTAGGGGTTTTTAGCGAGAAGGGTTCGGAAGCCGGCAAGCGTCTCCGACAGTTCGGGCCTTGACCCCGGATCCTGGACACCCGAGACACTTGGATTGAAGGTCCAGGAGAAACGGATGTCCCGTGGTCATGAAGCACTATCCGCCGGAGTTCAAGGCGGACGCGGTCGCGTTGTACGAGTCGCGGCCGGAAGCGACGATCAGGTCGGTCGCCGCTGATCTGGGGGTCAACCCGGAGACGTTGCGGAACTGGGTCCGGGCGGCCGGAGCGAGCCGGCCACGGGGACGTCGGGCGGAGGCGCCGACGGAGCCGCCCACGCCGCTGGAGGCGGAGAACACCGCTCTGCGCAAGAAGGTCCGTGAGCTGGAGGAGGAACGCGAGATCCTGCGGAAGGCGGCCAAGTATTTCGCCGGGGAGACGCGCTGGTGAGGACCCGTAATTCAACTAGTGCCGGTTTCGGCCGACACCTCGGTGGCGCCATGTAGTTGGGCTGTTGTGGCGATTCCGGATGAAGTCCTGGCAG
>NZ_JBHUUV010000090.1:0-4150 GCF_042670885.1 Streptomyces sp. NPDC057136 | reverse complement strand
GCGCCGGGGGGGACCCTGTCCCCCTACCCGCCCGTTCCCTAACCTGGGGCACCGCCCCAGACCCCGCGCCAAAACCCCGGGGGGGGCTGGGAGTGGGCTGGGCTGGGCTGGGCTGGGAGTGGGCTGGGCTGGGCTGGGAGTGGGCTGGGCTCGGCGGGGCTGGGCTGGGCTCGGCGGGGCTGGGCTGGGCTGGGAAGGGCCCGCGGGGCTTGGGGGTGGGCTCGGGGGGAAGTGGGGGGCTGGGAGTGGGCCCGGTGGGTGGCCGAGTACGCCTACGGGGCGGCGTTCTCCGACGTGGTGTCGGGGGACGCCGCCCTTGGGCGGGGCGAGTTGCGGGAGGCGGCCCGCGCTGTCATGGCGGTTACTTCGGGTCGCCGTTGAACTTCGAGGTCGACCAGAAGTAGCCGAGCACCGCGAGGCCCAGGCACCAGGCGACGGCGAGCCATCCGTTGTGGCCGATCTCGGTGCCGAGGAGGAGTCCGCGCAGGGTTTCGATGGCGGGGGTGAAGGGCTGGTACTCGGCGATCGGCTGGAACCAGCCGGGCATGGAATCGACCGGGGTGAAGGCGCTGGAGAGGAGCGGCAGCAGGATCAGCGGCATCGCGTTGTTGCTGGCGGCCTCGGGGTTCGGGCTGGCCATGCCCATGCCGACCGCGATCCAGGTGAGCGCCAGGGAGAACAGTGTGAGCAGCCCGAACGCCGCCAGCCACTCCAGAGCGGTTGCGTTCGTGGACCTGAAGCCGATGGCCACGGCGACGGCGCCGACGAGGACCAGGCTGGCGAGCACCTGCAGCACGCTGCCGACGACGTGCCCGATGAGCACCGAAGGGCGGTGGATCGCCATCGTGCGGAAGCGGGCGATGATGCCCTCGGTCATGTCGTTGGAGACGGACACCGCGGTTCCGATCACGGTGCTGCCGATGGTCATCAGCAGTAGGCCAGGGACGACGTACGCGATATATGCGGAGCGGTCCGGACCGCCGCCGCCGACGACCGAGCTCATCGCGTCACCGAAGATGTAGACGAAGAGCAGCAGCAGCATGATCGGCGTGAGCAGCAGGTTCAGGGTGAGCGACGGGTAGCGCCGGGCGTGCAGCAGGTTGCGGCGCAGCATCGTGTTCGAGTCGCGGACGGCGAGGGAGAGGGCGCTCATCGGACAGTCTCCTTGGGCTGGTTCGGCTGGTTCGGCTGGTTGGGGACGTTGGTTTCGCCGGTCAGGGCGAAGAACACGTCGTCGAGGTCGGGGGTGTGCACGGTCAGCTCGTCCGCCTCGATGCCGGCGGAGTCCAGCCAGTCGAGGATGGAGCGCAGCTCGCGCTGGGTGCCGTCGCTGGGGATCTGCAGCGACAGCGCCTCGTCGTCCCGGGTGCTCTCGCGCAGGGCGGACGCGGCGGACTGGTAGGCGGCCGGGTCGGTGAAGCGGAGCCGGACGTGGCCGCCGGGGATGAGCCGCTTCAGCTCCTCGGCGCTCCCCTCGGCGGCGATCCTGCCGTCGTTCAGCACCGCGATGCGGTCGGCGAGTTCGTCGGCCTCCTCCAGGTACTGGGTGGTGAGGAAGACGGTGACGCCGTCGGAGACGAGTTCGCGGATGATCCCCCACATGGTGTGGCGGCTGCGCGGGTCGAGGCCGGTGGTCGGCTCGTCGAGGAAGATGATCCGCGGGTTGCCGACCAGCGTCATGGCGATGTCGAGGCGGCGCTTCATGCCGCCGGAGTAGGTGGAGGCGGGCTTCTTCGCGGCCTCGACCAGGTCGAAGCGCTCCAGGAGTTCGGCGGCGGTACGGCGGCCCTCGCTGCGGGACAGGTGGTGCAGGTCCGCCATGAGGAGCATGTTCTCCTCGCCGGTGATCAGGCCGTCGACTGCGGAGAACTGACCCGTGACGCCGATCGCGGCGCGGACCGCCTGCGGGTCGGCGGCGAGGTCGTGGCCCCCGATGCGGATCTCGCCGGAGGCGGGGCCGGGGGAGATGAGGGTGGAGAGGATCTTGACGGCGGTGGTCTTGCCGGCGCCGTTCGGACCGAGCAGTGCGAAGACCGTTCCTTCGGGGACGGCCAGGTCGACGCCGTCGAGCACGACCTTGTCGCCGTAGGACTTGCGCAGCCCGTTCGCCGCGATGGCCAAGTTGGTCATGAGGGGTGCTCCTTTTAGAGGCTGCGGACGGTCAGAGGCTGCGGGCGGTGATGTCGCCGTAGGAGGTGCTCGCGTGGATGTTCAGGTCGGCGGCGGCGCCGTCGGTGTTCTTGAGCGCGTTGTGGATCCGGCCGTAGGTGGTGCCGGCGTCCAGGGAGGCGGAGACTCCGCGGGCGGCGTCGACCGACACCTCGCCGGACTCGGTGCGCAGCACGACCGTGCCGCGAACGGCCTCGGCGATGCGGATGTCGCCCTTCTGGGTGCTGATCTCCGCGGGGCCGCCCAGGCGGCCGACCGAGACGTCGCCGGCGAGGAGGGTGAGGCGGGCGCTCGCGGTCTCGTCGAGCTTGACCGAGCCCTGCGAGCCCTCGAAGGCGACGTCGCCGAGCCGTCCGACGCCCCGGAACTCCGAGCTGGCCGTCTTCGCCTCGATGCGGGAACCGGCGGGCAGCTGGACCGTCACCTCGACGGATCCGGAAGCGCCGAGCATCCGGTTCTTCGCCGGTGAGGCCTCGATCCGCAGGACACCGTCGCCGTATTCGACCGTGGTCTGCTCCGCCGCCTGCACGTCGCGGCTCTTCGAGGCGTCCGCGGGCAGGACCTCGACCGTGGTGTCGGCCCGGTCGGCGGCGATGAACCGGATGCGTCCCGCGGGGATGTCGAGGACGGCGGAGACCGGGGTGGCGGTGTCGAACTTCTGCATTGTGCTCTCCTCTTCTGCGGTGCGGGCTCTTTCGGCCCGCTGTTTCCGATGAAGGAAAAGCTACGTTGCATTCACGGATCTGGCAACGAGATCGTTGCGCAGCAATGCAGTTATTGCAGGTCAGAGCCGAAGGATCGTTGCAATGGTTTCGAGGCTAATGCAACGCATCCCATCCTGTTCGTTGCAATGGAATGAGAGTGAACGCTATACTGGAGTCACCACGGACCATGAAGGAGACCGCGATGCCGGGAGGCAGGCTCACCCAGCAGGAACGTCAGCAGATCGCGCTGGGACTGGCCGACGGCCACGCCTACGCGGAGATCGCCAGACGCCTCGACCGTCCGACCTCGACGATCACGCGCGAGGTGATGCGCAACGGCGGCCCCACGGCCTACCGCGCCGAACTCGCCCACCGCGCCACCGAACAGCGCGCCCACCGCAGGCAGGCCGCGCCCCGGGATACTCGGACGCCCCCGCAGGCTTACGGACGCGACGCCGAGGCGGTGCGCGAGTACGAGGAGACGTTGACCACCGTCTTCATGCAATCGGGCATAGCCAAGATGATGGCCCGGGTGATGGCCTGCCTCTGCATCAGCGACGCGGGCAGCCTCACCGCGTCCGAACTCGTCCAGCGTCTCCAGGTCAGCCCGGCGTCCATCTCCAAAGCGATCACGTTCCTCGACGGCCAGGGCCTTGTCCGCCGGGAACGCGACGAACGCCGCCGCGAGCACTACGTCGTCGACAACGACGTCTGGTACCAGTCAATGATGGCCAGCGCCCGGGCCGCCGCCCAGATCGTCGAGACCGCACGGCAGGGCGTCAGTATCCTCGGCCCCGGTACCCCGGCCGCCGTCCGCCTCGAGAGCATCGCCCGCTTCCTCGACTTCGTCAGCGAGACCACCGCCCGCGCCGCGGACCAGGCCCGCGAGATCCTCCACACGAAGCCCGAAACACCCTCGGACAGCACTGCCTGAGCCACGTTCGGATCAGGGACAGGCAGATGTCTCGCCCTGCTCGTGCCTCGAACGCCGGCGGGGGCACCATGCAGCCCCGCCGGCGTTCTCGGCTCGGGGGTACGGGGGGCGGAGCCCCCGAACAGCCCGCAGCCGACGCGGCCCCCTACGCCGCCTTGAAGCCCCGCAGCCGAAGCGAGTTGCCGACCACGAAGACCGAGGAGAAGGCCATCGCGGCCCCCGCGATCATCGGGTTGAGCAGTCCCGCCGCGGCGAGCGGCAGCGCGCCCACGTTGTAGGCGAAGGCCCAGAACAGGTTCGTACGGATCGTGCCGAGCGTCCGGCGCGACAGCCGGATGGCGTC
>NZ_JBHUUV010000089.1:0-4382 GCF_042670885.1 Streptomyces sp. NPDC057136 | reverse complement strand
GGCGACCGGGTGCGGTGGCTGGGTGATGGCCGGCTGGAGTTTGTGGGGCGGGTGGATACGCAGATCAAGGTGCGTGGTTTCCGTATCGAGCCGGGCGAGGTGGAGGCGGCTCTGACCGGGCATGCGCAGGTCCGCTCCGCGGTGGTGACAGCGAGCGGGGATGGGTCGGAGCGCCGTCTGGTGGCGTATCTGGTCCCGGATGGTCAGGACGTGGGCATACCCACGGTCGGGGAGTTGCGTGGGTTCCTGGGTGGGCGGTTGCCGGAATACATGGTTCCGTCGGTGTTCGTCGAGCTGAGCGAGCTCCCGCTGACCGCGAACGGCAAACTCAACCACGCCGCACTGCCGGCTCCCGACAGCGTGCTTCAGGACCAGTCGGGATTTGTTGCACCGCGTACCGAGGTGGAGCGGATTCTGGCCGAGGTGTGGGCGCAGGTTCTCGACGCCGAACAGATAGGTGTCGAGGACAACTTCTTCGAACTGGGTGGGCACTCCCTCCTTGCCACCCAGGTGATCTCTCGTATCCGCGAGGTGTTCGGCGTCGAGGTGCCGCTGTCGGCACTCTTCGACGAGCCGACTGTGCGGGAGCTCGCCGCGGTGATCGAGGGTGCCGGTACCGCCGTCGTGGCTCCTCCGGTGGTGGCGGTCGACCGGGACCACGCGCTGCCGCTGTCCTTCGGCCAGCAACGGCTGTGGTTCCTCGACCAGTTGGAGCCGGGATCGTCCGAGTACAACCTGTCGACATCCGTGCGCTGGGACGGGGACTTGGATGTGGCCGCTCTGCGTGCGGCGTTGGGTGGTGTGGTGGCGCGGCACGAGGTGCTGCGGACGCGTCTGGTGGCGGGTGCGGATGGTGTGGCTCATCAGGTGATTGACGAGCCGGCGCCCTTCGACCTGCCGGTGGTGGATGTGCCGGCCGGAGTGGATCCGGTGGTGGCGGTCCGGGCCGTCGTGGCGGCGGATGCGCAGGTCCCGTTCGATCTGGCGCGCGGGCCGCTGCTTCGTGCCACGCTGATCAAGGTTGCCGTGCACGAGCATGTGCTGGCGTTGTCCATGCATCACGTGGTGTCGGACGAGTGGTCGGGCCGGATTCTGCGGCGCGAGCTTGCGGCCCTTTACGAGGCATTCCGCACCGGCGAGGCGGACCCGCTGTCGCCGCTGGAGGTGCAGTACGCCGACTTCGCCGTCTGGCAGCGCGAATGGCTGACCGGCGACGTCCTCGACTCCCAACTCACCTACTGGCGCGACCAGCTGGGCGGGGTACCGACGCTCGAACTACCCACCGACCGGCCGCGCCCCGCAGTCCGGTCCACCGAGGGGGGATTTGTCGACTTCCGCGTGTCGGCACAGACGGCGCAGCGACTGCGGGCCATCTCCCGCGAGGGTGGCGCCACGATGTCGATGACGTTGCTGGCGGCGTTCAATGTTCTGCTTGGCCGGTATGCAGGCTCCGACGATGTGGTCGTGGGAACACCGGTGGCGAACCGGAACCGGGCCGAGACCGAGGGCCTGATCGGCTTCTTCGTCAACACACTCGTGATGCGAACCGACCTGTCCGGCGGCCCTACGTTCACCGAACTGCTGGGGCGCGTACGAGAAATGGCGCTGGGCGCCTACGCCCACCAGGACCTGCCGTTCGAGCAGCTGGTGGACGAACTCGTCACGGAACGCGACCGCTCACGCAGCCCGCTGTTCCAAGTCCTCTTCGACTACGACAATGGGCAGTCCGGCGCCGCCGACGAAGCCGCCGCCCGCGAAACCGAGGTCTCTGCCGACCATCAGGAACCCGAGCCGGACGCGCTGCCCGTGAGGTTCGACCTGGTGGTCACGCTGGGAGCGTTCGGCGACGAACTTTCGGGAGAGTTCCAGTACAGCAGTGAGCTGTTCGACCCTGCCACGATCGAGCGGATGGCAGGCAACCTTGTCACACTCCTCGACGCCATTGCCGAGAACGCGGGCCGGCGCGTCGACGACCTGTCCGTGCTGACCGAGGCCGAGCAGGCCCACATGGTGCACGAGCGGAATGGCACCGCCGAGCCGCTGCCTGCGGTAGGCGGTGTGCATGAGCTGATCGCGGCACGGGCGGCCGAGCGCCCGGATGCGGTAGCGGTGGTGTGCGGTGAAGCATCCCTGGAGTACGGGGACCTGCAGGCGCGTGCGAACCGTCTTGCGCACTATCTACGCGGTGCCGGCGTCGGTTCGGAGTCGGTGGTGGCCCTGTGCCTGCCACGCGGTATCGACATGGTCGCGGCGGCGCTCGCGGTGTGGCAGGCGGGTGCCGCCTACCTGCCGCTCGACGCCGAATACCCTGTCGAACGGCTTGAGTTCATGCTTGCCGACAGCGGTGTGCAGGTGCTGGTGTGCGAAGGCTCGGCGGCCGAGGGCCTGTCGGCGGACACCGTGATTCGGCTGGACTCCCCGGCAGTGGTGCGTGCCCTGGCGGAACTGCCGTCGACAGCGCCTGAAGTGACGACGACAGCTGACCAGTTGGCGTATGTCATCTATACGTCGGGTTCGACCGGGCGGCCGAAGGGTGTGCAGGTCGCGCACGGTGGTGTGGTGAACCTGGCGTTGGCGCAGGCCCAGGTGTTTGGGGTCGGTGCGGGTGATGGGGTGTTGCAGTTCGCTCCGTTCGGCTTCGACGCGGCGGTTTCCGAGGTTGCGGTGACGTTGGCGGCGGGTGGCAGGTTGGTCGTGGCGACGGGGGAGGAGCGGGGTGAGCCTCGGGCGCTTGCCGCGTTGGTGCGGGAGCGGGAGGTGCGGGTGGCGACGTTGCCGCCGTCGCTCCTGGCTGTGCTGGACCCGGCTGACCTTGCCGGTCTGAGGACGCTGGTGACGGCGGGTGAGCGGCTGGAGGAGGCGACGGCCGCCGCGTGGCGGAGCGAGTACCGGCTGCTGAACGCGTACGGCCCGACCGAGGCCACGGTCTGCGCGAGCATCGCCGTCCTCGACCCGGATGGGCAGGGTGTTCCTTCGATCGGCACCCCGATGGCCAACACCCGCGTCTACGTCCTCGACGACCAGCTGCGCCCGGTCCCGATCGGTGTGGCCGGTGAGCTGTACATCGCCGGTACCGGTGTGGCACGCGGCTACCGTGACCGGCCGGCCCTGAGCGCCGAGCGATTCGTCGCGGACCCCTTCGCCGGGGGCAGCACGCGCATGTACCGCTCCGGCGACCGGGTGCGCGCGCTGCCGGGTGGGGATCTGGAGTTCCTGGGTCGCGCAGATGACCAGGTGAAGGTGCGTGGGTTCCGGATCGAGCCGGGCGAGATCGTAACGGCGCTGGCCGCTCACCCTGGCGTGCGCACTGCCGTGGTGACCACCTTTGGGGCCGGGAGCGAGCAGCGTCTCGTGGCCTATGTGGTTCCTGAGGACCAGGCCGAGGGCATCCCTGCCGTCGGCGATCTGCGGGATCACTTGCAGCTGTCCCTTCCTGCCTTCATGGTCCCGTCGGCCTTCGTGGAGCTTGCGGCGCTGCCGCTGACCCCGAACGGCAAGGTTGACCGTTCTGCGCTGCCCGAGCCGGACGGGGCACGTGTGGGCTCGGCGGGGGAGTTTGTTGCGCCGCGTTCTGAGGTTGAGCGGGTGTTGGCGGAGGTGTGGGCGCAGGTTCTGGGTGTGGAGCGGGTCGGGGTCGAGGACAACTTCTTCGAGCTGGGCGGTGACTCGATTGTGAGTATCCGTGTGGTGGCCCGGGCGCGGGAGCTGGGTGTTCATGTGACGGTGGCGCAGCTGTTCGATCACCAGACGGTGGCGGGTCTGGCGTCGGTGGCGGCGGGTGAGAGTGCGGCTGATGCCGAGCAGGGTCTGGTGGTGGGGGACTTCCCGTTGGCTCCGATCCAGCGGTGGTTCCTTGGGCGGGAGATGCCGCAGGCGTGGCATTTCAATCAGTCGACGGTCCTGGAGGTGGATGGGCGCGTTGATCCTGATCTGCTGCGGGTGGCGGTGCGTGCGCTGGTTGAGCAGCACGACGCGCTGCGTTCGCGTTTTGTGCAGGAGGGCGGGGAGTGGGTCGGGCGTCTGGTGGCTGCCGAGGCGGCCGATCTGGTGTCGGTGATCGATGCCGCAGATGTGGCTGGTGCGGATGAGGCGGCGTTCCTTGAGGCGCGTGCCACAGAGGTGCAAGCCAGTCTCGACCTGCACGAGGGGCCGCTGGTGAGGGTTGCCCTCTTTGAGCGCGGTGAACGCAGCCAGTTGGTTCTGGTGGTGGTGCATCACCTGGTGGTGGATGCGGTCTCCTGGCCCGTACTGCTCGAAGACCTGGCTTCGGCGTATTTGCAGGTCGAGCAAGGTTCGTCGGTAGTGGAGTTGGCTTCGAAGACGTCGTCGTTCATGGCGTGGGCTCAGCGTCTGGCTGAGTTGGCGGTGTCGCCGGAGTTGGC
>NZ_JBHUUV010000088.1:0-5299 GCF_042670885.1 Streptomyces sp. NPDC057136 | reverse complement strand
ACCACCGACTCCGAGCCCACCCCCACCCCACGCAGATAGTGCGCCAGACGGTTCGACCGTGCCATCAACTCCCCGTAATCGACGGAATCGTCACCACACACCACCGCCACCGCACCCGGGGACGCAGCAGCCCGCTCAGCGACCAGCTCATGCACACCACCCACCACAGGCAACGGCTCAGCCGTCTCATTCCACTCGTGCACCAGCACGTCACGCTCATCGGAGGCCAGCATCGGCAGCTCACCCACCCGCTGCCCCGCATTACTGGCAACCGCATCCAGCACCGCCACCATGTGCCGGGCCAGCCGCTCGACCGTCACCGCATCGAACAGCGCGGTGCTGTACTCGATCACACCCGACAGCGCGCCACCGCCGTCCGTCAGCATCAGCCGGAGATCGTACTTGGCAACGACATCGCCTTCGACGCTCCCCAACGCCAGTCCGGTCGCTCCGCCTTCGGAGTCGCCCTGGCGGTCATGAGACGGGTCCCGTGACTCGCGGCTCTGCTGCCCGTCCTCGGTGAAGTAGTTGAACAGCACCTGGAACAACGGGCTGCGCGACCTGTCCCGCTCCGTGACGAGTTCGTCCACCAACTGCTCGAACGGCAGGTCCTGATGCGCGTACGCGTTGAGAGCCATCTCCCGTACGCGGCCAAGGAGTTCCTCGAACGTCGGGTCGCCGGACAGATCGGTGCGCATCACCAGCGTGTTGATGAAGAAACCGATCAGGTTCTCGGTCTCGGCGCGGTTCCGGTTCGCGACGGGTGTGCCCACCACTACGTCGTCGGTGCCCGCGTATCGGCTGAGGAGGACGTCGAACGCCGACAGCAGCGTCATGAACATCGTCGTGCCCCTGCGACGGGACAGCTCGCGCAGGGCCTCCGCAGTCCGCGCCGGAACCGTGAACTGCGCCATCGCGCCGGCAGGCGACCATACCGCCGGTCGCGACCGGTCCGTGGACAGCTCCAGGACCGGCGTCCCGCCCAATTGCCTTCTCCAGTACGACAGTTGTCCTTCCAGTACCTCCCCGTCCAACCACTGCCTCTGCCACACGGCGAAATCGGCGTACTGCACGGCAAGCGGCGGCAACGGGTCCGGCCGGCCGGCGCGGAACGCTTCGTAGGCAAGGGACAGCTCGTCGCGGAAGATCCGCTTCGACCATTCGTCGAAGGCGACATGGTGCATCGACAGTGCGAGTACGTGCTCGTCGGGAGCCAGCCGGATCAGCAGGGCCCGGATCAGCGGGCCACCCGCCAGATCGAAGGGCAGCGCCGCGTCCGCGGCCATCAATGCCCACACGGCCGATCCGCGGTCCGCGTCGCCGGACACGTCGGTCACCGGCAGAGGGAGGGGCGCCGGAGGGTCGATCACCTGGTGCGGCACGCCGTCGGCGCCGGCCACGAGCCGGGTTCGCAGGACTTCGTGCCGGGCGACGATCGCGCTCAGTGCGGCGTTGAGCGCGGGCATGTCCAGCGCTCCGCCGAGCCGTATCGGCATGGGCACGTTGTACTCGACCGAGCCGGGGTCGAGCTGGTCGAGGAACCACAGGCGCTGCTGGGCGAAGGACAGCGGCAACCGCTCGTTGCGATCTGCGACCAGCATCGGCGGGGCCTGGCCGGCCTGCCGTTCGAGCTTGCGGTCGGCCAGCAGTTCGATGATCTCGTCCCGGCAGCTTTGGAGCTGGATCCGGAGTTCCTCAGTCAGAACACCCTTGGGCGCGAAGACCCGCAGCCGACCGTCGGTGACACTGAAGCGGACGCCACTGTCCTCGAGCGTCTGCAGAAGCCCCACAGGGGAGATGGTCATCAGGAAACCCCGTTCTCGTCGAACTCTGCACCCTGCGCGTAACTGTTCAGGCTCTGAAGCACATCGTCTTCCGGCATGTGCTCGATCTCGTACCAGATGCGCTCTTCGACCACAGCCGCCAAGCCCCTTACGGTCGGTTGGTCGAATAATGCGGAGAGTGGGATCTCGAGCTCGAAGGTGTCCCGGATGCGGGAGGCCACCTGCGTGGCGAGCAGCGAATGTCCACCCAGCTCGAAGAAGTTGTCCGTGGCGCCGACCCGGTCCACCCCGAGTACCTCGGCCCAGAGCCTCGCCAACGATTCCTCCGCGTCACCTGACGCAGCCACGAACTCCTCCAGCTGCGGCCGCTCCCCGTCCGGCTCCGGCAGTGCCGTACGGTCGAGTTTGCCGTTCGGGGTCAGGGGCAGCGCCGCCAGCTCCACGAAGGCCGCCGGGATCATGAAGGCCGGTAGCCGCCCCGCCGCGAACTCTCGCACCTCACTGACCGGTGGGATGCCGTCCGCCTGGTCGGCGGGGACGAGGTAGGCCACCAGGCGACGGTCCTCCACGTCCCCGAAGGCGACCACCACGGCGGTCCGGATCTCCGGATGGCCGGCGAGGACGGCTTCGATCTCGCCGGGCTCGATCCGGAACCCGCGCACCTTGACCTGGCCATCCGCACGACCCACGAAATCGAGCTGCCCGTCTGCCAGCCAACGCGCCCGGTCACCGGACCGATACATCCGCGTGCCATCAGCCGCGAACGGGTCCGCCACAAACCGCTCGCCCGTCAGACCGGGCCGGCCCCGATATCCCCGAGCCACCTGCGGGCCCGCGATATACACCTCACCCGGGACCCCCACCGGAACGGGCCTCATCGACCCGTCCAGCACATACACCTTGGCGTTGGCAACCGGGGAGCCGATCGCGGGCATCCTGCGCACGTCGGCGGAGACGTCGCCGGTGGTCACCATGACCGTCGCCTCGGTCGGACCATAAGTGTTCACCAGCCGACGACCGGCCGCCCACGCTCGGGCAACCGGCTCCGTCAACCGCTCCGCACCCAACAACAACGTCCCGATACCAGGCACGTCCTCCGGATCCAGAACACCCAGCAGGGACGGCACCACACTCGCCGCCCCCACACCACCGGCACGGATCAAGGCAGTCAACTCCGCCGACTCCGTCCGCTCCGCGGACGTCGCCACCACCAGCACACCACCCGACGCCAACGTCACTGCCACATCCAGCACCGCCGCATCAAAACTGAACGACGCGAACTGCAACACCCGCACACCCGGACCCGCACCCAACACCGGACCCAGAGCCGACACCATGCCCACCACACTGCCGTGCGCGACCTGCACACCCTTCGGCCGACCCGTCGACCCCGAGGTATAGATCACATACGCCAACCGATCCGGATCGGTGGCTACTTCAGGCGCCGACGACGGCAACTCCCTCAGCGCACCCATCGTGGCCGGATCATCAAGCAACACCACACGCTCCGCAGACAGCGTCTCGACCAGCGACCGCTTACCCACCACCACCTGCACACCCGCATCAGCGAGCATGAACTCCAACCGATCCGCCGGATACTCCGGATCCAGCGGCAGATACGCACCACCCGCCTGCCACACCGCCAACACCGCAACAACCATCTCGACGCCACGCGGCAGACACAGCCCCACCACCGACTCCGCACCCACACCAGACCCACGGAGGTATCGCGCAAGCCGGTTCGCCCGCGCCATCAACCCGCCATACGTCAGCGACACATCACCCGACACCACCGCCACCGCATCCGGGGTCGCGGCCGCCCGCTGCGCAATCAGCTCATGCACCCCACCCACCGACGGCAACACCACCGAAGACGCATTCCACTCCCCCACGACCAACTCACGCTCACCCGCCGAAAGAACCGACAGCTCACCCACCCGCTGTCTGGCGTCCACCGCGACGGCCTGGAGTAACGCGACCAAATGCCCGGCCATCCGCTCCACGGTCCCCGCGTCGAACAGCGCAGTGCTGTACTCGAAGGCTCCCGCCAGGTCACCGTCCCTGTCCGCCAGCGTGACGGCCAGGTCGAAGTTCACTGAGGTCGCCGCCAGTACGTCGACCGAGGACGCATCGGCGTCCTCACGCGCGTCGGGGTGAACCTGGTCGTCTTCGTGACGCGCGGGCCCCTCGGGCGTGTAGTTGAAGAACACCTGGAAGAGCGGAGTACGGGACCGGTCCCGTTCCGTGACGAGGTCGTCCACCAACTGCTCGAACGGCAGGTCCTGATGCGCGTAGGCGGCCAGCGCCACCTTCCGTACGCGGCCGAGGAGTTCGGTGAAGGGCGGGTCGCCGGACAGGTCGGTTCGGAGCACCAGCGTATTCACGAAGAACCCGATCAGGTCCTCCGTCTCGGCGCGGTTCCGGTTGGCGACCGGCGTGCCCACCACCACGTCGTCCGAGCCCGCATACCAGCCGAGCAGCACGTTGAACGCGGCCAGCAGCGTCATGGACATCGTCACGCCGTTCTTGCGGGACAGGGCCCGCAAGGCGTCCGCGGTCTGCGCGGGGACAGTGAAGTCGGTCACCGCGCCGTCGGTGGACCGCACCGGTGGGCGAATCCTGTCCGTCGGCAGTTCCAGGACGGGCAGAGCCGCCAACTGTTCGCGCCAGTAGGTCAGATGGCTCGCCAGTACGTCGCCGTCCAGCCACTGCCGTTGCCATACCGCGAAATCGGCGTACTGCACGGCCAGCGGCGGCAACGGGTCCGGTTCGCCCGCGCGGAACGACTCGTAGAGCGCGGAGAGCTCCTCGCGGAGTATCCGTACCGACCACTCGTCGAAGGCCACGTGGTGCACGGCCAAGGCCAGTACGTGCTCGTCGGGAGACACCCGGATCAGGGTGGCCCGGACCAGCGGCCCACGGGCCAGGTCGAACGGTGCCATCACCTCTGCGGCCACCAGCTTCCGCGCGGCCGCCACCCGGTCGTCGTCCCCGGACACGTCCGCCAGCGGCAGCACGAAGGGTGCCGGCTCGTCGATCACCTGGTACGCGACACCGTCCGCGCCCAGCACCAGTCTGGTCCGCAGCACCTCATGCCGCGTCACCACAGCGCCCAGTGCCGCGGTCAGTGCCGCGACGTCCAGGTCGCCCGGCCATCGCACCAGCAAGGGAACGTTGTACTCCGTTGATTCCGGCTCGAGTTGATCGAGAAACCACAGGCGCTGCTGCGCGAACGACAACGGCAGCTCGTGGTCCCGGCTCACCGCCGTGATGGGCGGCGCTGCGATCCCCTGGGCCGAGTTGTCGACCACGGCGGCCAGGCCTCGGACCGTCGGATGGTCGAACATCGCGGAGAGGGCAATCTCGGTTCCGAACACGGTCCGTATGCGGGACACGACCTGGGTGGCGATCAGCGAATGCCCGCCGAGTTCGAAGAAGTTGTCCTGGGCTCCGACCCGGTCGACTCCCAGCACCTGCGCCCAGACACCCGCCAACAGCTCCTCGGTCGCGTTGGC
>NZ_JBHUUV010000087.1:2043-5351 GCF_042670885.1 Streptomyces sp. NPDC057136 | reverse complement strand
AACACAGTG
Organism: Streptomyces sp. NPDC057136; assembly: GCF_042670885.1. Lineage (NCBI taxonomy): Bacteria > Bacillati > Actinomycetota > Actinomycetes > Kitasatosporales > Streptomycetaceae > Streptomyces > Streptomyces sp. NPDC057136. The sequence goes on along the minus strand of NZ_JBHUUV010000087.1, from coordinate 5,342 downwards.
GACGCGAGCAACTGAGGACAAGCCCTCGGCCTATTAGTACCAGTCAGCTCCACCCGTTACCGGGCTTCCACATCTGGCCTATCAACCCAGTCGTCTACTGGGAGCCTTAACCCCTCAAAGGGGGTGGGAATACTCATCTCGAAGCAGGCTTCCCGCTTAGATGCTTTCAGCGGTTATCCTTTCCGAACGTAGCCAACCAGCCATGCCCTTGGCAGGACAACTGGCACACCAGAGGTTCGTCCGTCCCGGTCCTCTCGTACTAGGGACAGCCCTTCTCAATATTCCTACGCGCACAGCGGATAGGGACCGAACTGTCTCACGACGTTCTAAACCCAGCTCGCGTACCGCTTTAATGGGCGAACAGCCCAACCCTTGGGACCGACTCCAGCCCCAGGATGCGACGAGCCGACATCGAGGTGCCAAACCATCCCGTCGATATGGACTCTTGGGGAAGATCAGCCTGTTATCCCCGGGGTACCTTTTATCCGTTGAGCGACAGCGCTTCCACAAGCCACTGCCGGATCACTAGTCCCGACTTTCGTCCCTGCTCGACCCGTCGGTCTCACAGTCAAGCTCCCTTGTGCACTTACACTCAACACCTGATTGCCAACCAGGCTGAGGGAACCTTTGGGCGCCTCCGTTACTCTTTAGGAGGCAACCGCCCCAGTTAAACTACCCATCAGACACTGTCCCTGATCCGGATCACGGACCCAGGTTAGACATCCAGCACGACCAGAGTGGTATTTCAACGACGACTCCACAACCACTGGCGTGGCCGCTTCAAAGTCTCCCACCTATCCTACACAAGCCGAACCGAACACCAATATCAAACTATAGTAAAGGTCCCGGGGTCTTTCCGTCCTGCTGCGCGAAACGAGCATCTTTACTCGTAGTGCAATTTCACCGGGCCTATGGTTGAGACAGTCGAGAAGTCGTTACGCCATTCGTGCAGGTCGGAACTTACCCGACAAGGAATTTCGCTACCTTAGGATGGTTATAGTTACCACCGCCGTTTACTGGCGCTTAAGTTCTCAGCTTCGCACACCCGAAAGTGCACTAACCGGTCCCCTTAACGTTCCAGCACCGGGCAGGCGTCAGTCCGTATACATCGCCTTACGGCTTCGCACGGACCTGTGTTTTTAGTAAACAGTCGCTTCTCGCTGGTCTCTGCGGCCACCCCCAGCTCACCGAGTAAATCGGATCACCAGTGATGGCCCCCCTTCTCCCGAAGTTACGGGGGCATTTTGCCGAGTTCCTTAACCATAGTTCACCCGAACGCCTCGGTATTCTCTACCTGACCACCTGAGTCGGTTTAGGGTACGGGCCGCCATGAAACTCGCTAGAGGCTTTTCTTGACAGCATAGGATCATCCACTTCACCACAATCGGCTCGGCATCAGGTCTCAGCCTTAATGTGTGACGGATTTGCCTATCACACGGCCTACACCCTTACCCCGGGAACTACCACCGCCCGGGTTGGACTACCTTCCTGCGTCACCCCATCGCTTACCTACTACAAGTCTGGTTCATCGGCTCCACCACTACCCTCAACTCCGAAGAGATCGGGCCGGCTTCACGGACTTAGCATCGCCTGATTCAGTACTGGGCGTTTCAAAGCGGGTACCGGAATATCAACCGGTTGTCCATCGACTACGCCTGTCGGCCTCGCCTTAGGTCCCGACTTACCCTGGGCAGATCAGCTTGACCCAGGAACCCTTAGTCAATCGGCGCACACGTTTCTCACGTGTGTATCGCTACTCATGCCTGCATTCTCACTCGTGAACCGTCCACAACTCGCTTCCGCGGCTGCTTCACCCGGCACACGACGCTCCCCTACCCATCCATACTCCCGTTGGGGATATGTGTATGAATGACACGACTTCGGCGGTACGCTTGAGCCCCGCTACATTGTCGGCGCGGAATCACTTGACCAGTGAGCTATTACGCACTCTTTCAAGGGTGGCTGCTTCTAAGCCAACCTCCTGGTTGTCTCTGCGACTCCACATCCTTTCCCACTTAGCGTACGCTTAGGGGCCTTAGTCGATGCTCTGGGCTGTTTCCCTCTCGACCATGGAGCTTATCCCCCACAGTCTCACTGCCGTGCTCTCACTTACCGGCATTCGGAGTTTGGCTAAGGTCAGTAACCCGGTAGGGCCCATCGCCTATCCAGTGCTCTACCTCCGGCAAGAAACACACGACGCTGCACCTAAATGCATTTCGGGGAGAACCAGCTATCACGGAGTTTGATTGGCCTTTCACCCCTAACCACAGGTCATCCCCCAGGTTTTCAACCCTGGTGGGTTCGGTCCTCCACGAAGTCTTACCTCCGCTTCAACCTGCCCATGGCTAGATCACTCCGCTTCGGGTCTAGAGCGTGCAACTAAATCGCCCTATTCGGACTCGCTTTCGCTACGGCTTCCCCACACGGGTTAACCTCGCTACACACCGCTAACTCGCAGGCTCATTCTTCAAAAGGCACGCAGTCACGACTGCTGTTCCGAAGAACAACAGCGACGCTCCCACGGCTTGTAGGCACACGGTTTCAGGTACTATTTCACTCCGCTCCCGCGGTACTTTTCACCATTCCCTCACGGTACTATCCGCTATCGGTCACCAGGGAATATTTAGGCTTAGCGGGTGGTCCCGCCAGATTCACACGGGATTTCTCGGGCCCCGTGCTACTTGGGTGTCTCTTAAACGAGCCGTTGATGTTTCAGCTACGGGGGTCTTACCCTCTACGCCGGACCTTTCGCATGTCCTTCGCCTACACCAACGGTTTCTGACTCGTCTCACAGTCGGCAGACCATGAAAAAGAGATCCCACAACCCCGCATGCGCAACCCCTGCCGGGTATCACACGCATACGGTTTGGCCTCATCCAGTTTCGCTCGCCACTACTCCCGGAATCACGGTTGTTTTCTCTTCCTGCGGGTACTGAGATGTTTCACTTCCCCGCGTTCCCTCCACACTGCCTATGTGTTCAGCAGTGGGTGACAGCCCATGACGACTGCCGGGTTTCCCCATTCGGAAACCCCCGGATCAAAGCTTGGTTGACAGCTCCCCGGGGACTATCGTGGCCTCCCACGTCCTTCATCGGTTCCTGGTGCCAAGGCATCCACCGTGCGCCCTTAAAAACTTGGCCACAGATGCTCGCGTCCACTGTGCAGTTCTCAAACAACGACCAGCCACCCATCACCCCGTCCTAACAGACGAGTTCACTGGGGCCGGCAACCGAAGATCCAGACTAAAAAGCCCGTACCTTCAGATACCCAACAGCGTGCCCGACCCGACCGATCACCTA
>NZ_JBHUUV010000086.1:0-5798 GCF_042670885.1 Streptomyces sp. NPDC057136 | reverse complement strand
GAGTACATGGTGCCGTCGCTGTTCGTGGAGCTGGCGGCGCTGCCGCTGACTCCGAACGGGAAGATCAACCGGGCCGCTCTTCCGGAACCGGAGGGGATGCGCGGCGAGTTGGAGGCCGGCTTTGTCGCTCCGGCCACGGTGTCGGAGGAGTTGCTGGCTGGTATCTGGGCGCAGGTGCTGGGAGTGGACCGTGTCGGTGCCACCGACGGGTTCTTCGACTTGGGCGGACACTCTCTGCTTGCAGCGCAGGTGATCTCCCGTATCCGGGAGGCGTTCGGGGTGGAGGTGGCGCTGTCGGCGCTCTTCGACCGGCCGACGGTACGAGGCCTGGCAACGACGATCGAGACCTCTGCAGGGGATGCCGCGCCGCCGATGAGGGCCGTGGAGAGGGATCAGCCGTTGCCTCTGTCGTTCGCGCAGCAGCGGCTCTGGTTCCTGGACCAGTTGGAGCCGGGCTCGACCGAGTACAACATGTCGACCCGTCTGCGGCTGACCGGCGGCGTCGACCTCGCTGCCCTGGGCGCCGCTCTGGATGCGATGGTCGCCCGTCACGAGGTTCTGCGGACCCGCCTGGTGGCGGGTGCGGACGGCGTGGCGTACCAGGTCATCGACCCGCCGGCGCCCATGCCCTTCCCGGTTCTCGACCTCTCCGGGACCGTGAACCCGCAGGACGCCGCCGACCGGCTCGTCGCGCAGATCAGCCTGGCCCCGTTCGATCTGGCGAACGGCCCGCTGATCCGCGCCACACTGATCCGACTGGGAGACGACGAGCACGTACTCGCCGTGCTGATGCATCACGTGGTGTCCGACGAGTGGTCGGACCGCATCCTTCGGCGTGAACTCCTTGCGCTGTACGAGGCGTTCCGCGCAGGCGAGCCGAATCCGCTGCCGCCGCTCACGTTCCAGTACGCCGATGTTGCGGCCTGGCAGCGGCAGTGGCTGACCGGCAACGTACTGGACGGCCAATTGGGCTACTGGCAGGGCGTGTTGGCGGACGTGCCGACGCTTGAGCTGCCGACCGACCGGCCGCGTCCGGCGGTGCGCTCCACCGACGGTGCGGTGTCCCGATTCACTGTTCCGGCCGAGACGGCGGAGGCGCTGCGCGCACTGTCCCGTGAGCACGGCACGACGATGTTCATGACGCTCCTCGCGGCGTTCGACATTCTCATGGGCCGCTATGGCGGCACCGATGACGTCGCGGTCGGAACACCGGTGGCGAACCGGAACCGGGCCGAGACCGAGGACCTGATCGGGTTCTTCGTCAACACGCTCGTGCTGCGCACGGACCTGTCCGGCGATCCCACGTTCAGCGAGGTCCTGCGCCGCGTACGGGAGACTGCACTCGGTGCGTACGGGCATCAGGACCTGCCGTTCGAGCAGCTGGTGGACGAACTCGTCACGGAGCGGGACCGGTCCCGTACCCCCCTCTTCCAGACCCTGTTCAGTTATGTGGCCGAGGAGCCCGCCGGATCCGCTACGCGCCGCACAGGTGCCGGACCCGACGGCGAGCCGGTTGCGACAGCCGCCACGGATTCGCCCGCCGGCCCGGAATTCGTCCCGGAGTCACTTCCGGTGAAGTTCGACCTGGTGGTCACCTTGGGCGAGGGCGAGAGCGACGGTGGCCTTGCTGGAGAGATCCAGTACTGCACCGCACTGTTCGACGCCACGACCGTGGAGCGGATGACCGGGCATCTGGTCACGCTCCTGGAGGCCGTCGCCGCCGACGACGTGGACCGGCGGATCGGCGAGCTGCCGCTCCTGACCGCACCCGAGCGCGAGCAGCTGCTGCAGGAGTGGACAGACAACGCGGCGCCCCTGCCTCCGGTGAGCGGTATGCACGAGCTGATCGCTCAGCGGGCCTTCGCGACGCCGGACGCGGTGGCTGTCGTGTCGGGCGAACAGATCGTCACCTACGGCGAGTTGATGGCGCACGCCAACCGCCTCGCCCACCATCTGCGCGACGTCGGCGTGGGAGCCGAGTGCGCTGTGGCCCTCTGCCTGGAGCGCGGCCCGGACATGGTCGCCGCGGTCCTCGCGGTCTGGCAGGCGGGTGCGGCCTATGTGCCGCTCGACCCCGGTTACCCGGCCGACCGCCTGGAGTTCATGCTCGCCGACAGTGGCGCCACGGTCCTGGTCGGCCACCGTCGAGTCGCGGCCGACTTGGCCGCCGGCGGCACACTGGACACCGTGGTGTGGCTGGACGATCCTGCCACCCGCACGGCCCTCGCGACACGGCCGGCCACGTCACCTGACGTACCGGTCCACCCCCAGCAACTCGCGTACGTCATCTACACCTCGGGTTCCACCGGTCGCCCCAAGGGTGTGCAGATCACCCACCGGGGTGTCGTGAACCGTGTGTCGTGGATGCAGGACCAGCACCAGCTGACCGCAGCGGATCGCGTGCTCCACAAGACGCCGCTCACGTTCGACGCCTCGGTGTGGGAGCTCCTCTGGCCGCTGTCGAAGGGTGCCGAGCTGGTCCTCGCCGCGCCGGGGCGCCAGGGCGATCTGGACTACCTGGTGGAACTCATCGAGTCCCGGCGGATCACGGTGGTGCAGTTCGTCCCGTCGCTGTTCAAGCTGTTCGTGTCCCACACATGGCCGTCGTCCCTGCCCGGGCTGCGTGCGGTGTTCTGCGGGGGTGAGGCGCTGGCTGCCGCCGATGTGGCCCGCTTCTACGCGAGGAACTCCACTGCGGTCGTGGCGAACCTGTACGGCCCGACCGAGAACACCATCGACGCGGCGAGCACCGTGTGCCCGCGTACGGACGGTACGGCGGACTGGTCGCCCGGCGGCCTCGTTCCGATCGGCCTGCCGCTGACGAACGTACGGCTGCTGGTCCTGGACGAGCGGCTGAACCCGGTGCCGGTCGGTGTCGCGGGTGAGCTGTACATCGCGGGCGCGGGCCTCGCCCGGGCATACGGGGACCGGCCCGCGCTTACCGCGGAACGGTTCGTGGCCGACCCGTTCGCGGGTGACGGATCCCGGGCCTACCGCTCCGGCGACCAGGTGCGCTGGCGCGCCGACGGGCGCCTCGAGTTCCTCGGCCGTATCGACCAGCAGGTCAAGGTCCACGGCTTCCGTATCGAACCGGGCGAGATCGAGGAGGTGCTCGCCGGCCATCCCCGTGTGCGGTCCGCGGTCGTAACCGCCTGGGGCGAGGGCGAGGACCGCCGTCTGGCGGCCTACCTGGTCCCGGCCGACCAGGCCGAGGGAATCCCCGCGGTCGCCGATCTGCGTGAACACCTGCGGAGCCGCGTCCCCGAGTTCATGGTCCCGTCGGTCTTCGTCGAGCTGGCCGACCTGCCCCTGGCCCCCAACGGCAAGCTGAACCGGGCCGCACTGCCGGAACCGGAGATCAACCGCCCTGAAGCGGATACTTTCGTCGCGCCCTCCGGTGCCGTGGAAGAGCTGCTCGTGGGGATCTGGAACCGCGTCCTGGGAATCGACCGGGTCGGCGCAGAGGACAACTTCTTCGAGCTGGGGGGGCATTCGCTCCTCGCCACCCAGGTGATCTCCCGGATTCGGAACGTCCTGGGTGCCGAGATCCCGCTTTCCGCGCTCTTCGACCACCCGACGGTGCGTGGCCTGGCGGAAGCGGTCGCGGGGTCGGCCGAACGGACCGACCTCCACCCGGTGACGCCCGTCGACCGGGACCAGGTACTGCCGCTGTCGTTCGCCCAGCAGCGGCTGTGGTTCCTGGACCGACTGGAGCCCGGATCGCTGGAGTACAACCTGCCGATGCGGGTGCGGATGGGCAGCGACCTGGACATTGCCGCCCTTCAGACGGCTCTGACCGCGATCGTGACGCGGCACGAGGTGCTACGGACCCGTCTGGTCGCGGGTGCGGACGGCGTGCCGCACCAGGTGATAGCCCCGCCGTCGCCCTTTGCCCTGCCGATGATCGACGTCTCCGCCGAGGGCGCCCCGTTCCTCGTGGCCGAGAAGCTGGTCGCGGCGGACGAGGCGACGCCGTTCGACCTGTCCGGCGGCTCGCTGATCCGCGCCATGCTGATCCGGGTGGCAGCCGACGAGCACGTCCTGGCGCTGTCGATGCACCACGTGGTCTCCGACGAATGGTCGACGCGGATCTTCCAGCGCGAACTGATGTACCTGTACGACGTGTTGCGCGGTGGCGGAGTACCGTCCCTGCCGCCCCTGGCCGTCCAGTACGCGGACTTCGCGATCTGGCAGCGGCAGCGGCTGACCGGCGAGGTGCTCGACGGACAACGGGCCTACTGGAGGGAGCAGTTGACCGGAGCCCCGACTCTGGAACTGCCCACGGACCGGCCGCGACCCGCGATGTGGTCACCGGTCGGTGCGACGACGCGGTTCGAGGTCCCGGAACGGACGATGGGTGCGCTGCGGGCGCTGTCCCGCGAGCACGGCACGACGATGTTCATGACGCTGCTGGCCGCGTTCAACGTGCTGCTGGGCCGGTATGCGAGTTCGGAGGACGTGGTGGTGGGCACACCCGTCGCGAACCGGAACCGCGCCGAGACCGAGGACCTGATCGGGTTCTTCGTCAATACGCTGGTGCTGCGAACCGACCTGTCCGGTGACCCCTCGTTCGCCGAACTCCTGGGCCGTGTACGGAAGGTGGCGCTGGCCGCGTACGCGCATCAGGACCTGCCGTTCGAGCAACTGGTGGACGAACTCGTCACGGAGCGGGACAGGTCGCGCAGCCCGTTGTTCCAGGTGCTGTTCAACTACTTCACCGAGGACGGCCGGCCCGCAGACGACGTCGCCGGCGACGACTCCCTCGACCCCGAGTCGTTCATGGACGACACCGGAAACAGCATGACCAACCGGTTCGACCTGCGCCTGGTGCTGACGGACGGCGGGGGTGCGCTGTCCGGTGCGATCGAGTACAGCGCCGCGCTGTTTGACCCGGGCACGATGGAGAGGATGGCGGGACATCTCGTTGCGCTCCTCGACACCCTCACCATGGACGCGGGCCGATCCCTCGGCGAACTGCCCGTACTGACCGAGGCCGAACATGACCAAGTGGTGCACGAGTGGAATGCGACGGCTGAGCCGTTGCCTGTGGTGGGTGGTGTGCATGAGCTGGTCGCCGAGCGAGCGGCCGCGTCCCCGGGTGCGGTGGCGGTGGTGTGCGGTGACGATTCCGTCGATTACGGGGAGTTGATGGCACGGTCGAACCGTCTGGCGCACTATCTGCGTGGGGTGGGGGTGGGCTCGGAGTCGGTGGTGGCGCTGTGTCTGCCCCGAGGTGTGGGCATGGTGGTGGCCATGCTTGCTGTATGGCAGGCGGGTGGGGCGTATCTGCCGCTGGATCCCGAGTATCCCGTGGAGCGGCTGGGGTTCATGTTGGGGGACAGCCGGGCGACGGTACTGGTGGGCACCGAGGAGTTGGTGGACGAACTGCCGGTGGGCCGTTTGCGGACGGTGGTCGTGGACGACTCAGCAGTCGTGCGCGCCCTGGCGGAACTGCCGTCGACGGCGCCTGAAGTCACGGCCACCCCAGACCAGTTGGCGTATGTGATCTATACGTCGGGTTCGACGGGGCGGCCGAAGGGTGTGCAGGTCGCGCACGGTGGTGTGGTGAACCTTGCGCTGGCGCAGGCCCAGGTGTTTGGGGTGGGTGCGGGTGATGGGGTGTTGCAGTTCGCTCCGTTCGGCTTCGACGCTGCGGTTTCCGAGGTTGCGGTGACGTTGGCGGCGGGTGGCAGGTTGGTCGTAGCGACGGGGGAGGAGCGGGGTGAGCCTCGGGCGCTTGCCGCGTTGGTGCGGGAGCGGGAGGTGCGGGTCGCGACGTTGCCGCCGTCGCTCCTGGC
>NZ_JBHUUV010000085.1:0-5872 GCF_042670885.1 Streptomyces sp. NPDC057136 | reverse complement strand
CGCATAGCTCCGCTATGCGGACGCTCCGGCGCCTTGCGATGCACCGCACCAGACGCCGCGCCCTATCCGACCCTGATCCGCCGGACAGACCCTAGTGCGCTTCGACCGTCACCGAGAAGGAGAAGCGGTCGCCCCGGTAGCGGATACGGGCCACATCCACCACCTGGCTGCTCTCGTCGTACGTCACGCCCGTGTAGTGGAGGATCGGGCTGAGCAGGGGCACTTGGAGCAGTTCGGCGGTGACCGGGTCGGCCAGGCGCGCTTCGACGGTGTCGGTGATCCGGGAGATCCGTACCCCCAGGGTGTCGCGGAGCACCTTGGTCATCGGCCACCGTTCGAGATCGGCCACATCGAGCCGTTGCGCGATCTCGGGGCGCAGGGCGTTCTCCGCCCAGTTCGTGGGCTCGCCCGTCTCCCCGTCGCAGCGCAGCCGCCGGTAGCTGACGACCTCGGTACACCCCGGGAAGAACTCGGCGAGGTCACCCGGCACGGCGGCCGGACCGTGGCCGAGAACGGTCGTCCGCTCGCCCGACTGCTGGGCGACGATCGCGTCGATCGACCCCAGCAGCCGGACCGGTGAGACGCGCCGGGCCCGCGGCTCGATGAACGTGCCGCGCCGCCGGTGCCTGCTGATCAGGCCCTCCGTCTCCAGCTCCTTGAGGGCCTGGCGCATGGTGAGGACGCTGACGCCGTAGTGCCCGGCGAGCTGTTCCTCGGTGGGCAGCCGCAGTGAGGCGTCCTGCGGGCGGCCCAGTATCGACGCCCGCAGGGACTGCGAGACCTGGTACCACAGGGGGAGTTTCCGGTTCAGGACCAGTGAGTCGGGAGCAAAGGCGGGCGTGTGATTCACCTCGTTCACCTGATTCATCCGGTTCACCTGGGGTCTCTGTGCTGCGGTGGGAGCCGGCCCGGGAGAGCTCTCCTACGGCCGGAAGTTGCGGCTCAGACCCTGCCACACGTCGTCGTAGCCGCGCTGGAGATGGTCGGCGCCCGCTGCCTGGCCGGTCGCCGTGACCGGCCAGCGCGTCTCGAACATGAAGGCAAGGCCGTCGTCGATCTTCTGCGGCTTCAGCTCCGCCGCGCTCGCCCGGTCGAAGGTCTCCCGGTCGGGACCGTGCGCCGACATCATGTTGTGCAGCGAGCCCCCGCCCGCCACGAATCCGCCCTTTCCGGCCGACTTCGCGTCGTACGCGCCCTCGATCAGGCCCATGTACTCGCTCATCACATTGCGGTGGAAGTACGGCGGACGGAAGGTGTCCTCGCCGACCAGCCAGCGCGGCGCGAAGACGACGAAGTCCACGCCCGCGAGCCCCGGGGTGTCGGACGGCGAGGTCAGCACCGTGAAGATCGACGGGTCCGGGTGGTCGTAGCTGATGGAGCCGATCACATTGAAGCGGCGCAGGTCGTAGACGTACGGCACGTGGTTGCCGTGCCAGGCGACGACATCGAGCGGCGAGTGGTCGTACGTCGCCGACCAGAGGTTCCCGCAGAACTTGTTGATCACTTCGACCGGGCGTCCCGCGTCCCCGTCGTCCTCGTACGCCGCGACCGGGGCCCGGAAGTCCCGGGCGTTGGCGAGGCCGTTGGCGCCGATCGGGCCGAGGTCGGGCAGGACGAACGGCTGGCCGTAGTTCTCGCAGACGTAGCCCCGGGCGGTGGCGTCGAGCAGGTCGACGCGGAAGCGGACGCCGCGGGGGATCAGGGCCACCTCGCCGGGCTCGGCGCGCAGCAGGCCGAATTCGGTACGGATCAGGAGGGCGCCGCGCTCCGGGACGATCAGCAGTTCGCCGTCGGAGTTGCTGAACACGCTTCCCCGAGCTCTCGGCTCCGCTCGAGCAGGGGAGACCCCATCCGCCATGGAGGAGTTGGCGTGGTAGAGGTGCACGGCCATGCCGGTGCGCTGGGTGGCGTCGCCGTTGCCGCCGAGGGTCCACAGTCCGGCCAGGAAGTCGGTGCCGGGCGCGGGGTCGGGGAGCGGGTCCCAGCGCAGCCGGTTGGGGTCGGGGACGGTCTCGGTGAAGGGCGCGGAGCGCACGGCTCCGTTGTCGATACGGACGAACGGCGGATGGGCGGCCGAGGGGCGGATGCGGTAGAGCCAGGAGCGGCGGTTGTGGGCCCGCGGTTCGGTGAAGGCCGAACCGCTCAGCTGCTCCGCGTACAGCCCGAGCGGCGCACGCTGCGGGGAATTGCGGCCGAGCGGCAGCGCGCCCGGGATCGCCTCGGAGCTGTGCTCATTGCCGAAACCGGTGGAGTACGCAAGTGCCTCCGCCGTCTTCCTCGCCTGCTCGATGCCGCTCATGGTGCGCTCCCGGTGCGATCGGAATCCCTCGGACTCCTTGGACGAGGAATCCTATGGTCAACCGTAGGAATCGGAACAGGGCGCGTCAACGGCATTCGTCGTGCACAGGGGGGTTCCAAAAGCTGAACAATGCTCTACTCTCCGGCACATGTCGTGGACACGAAGACTTCTGGTGGTTCTGGCGGCCCTCGCGGCCGCGCTTCTGTCGGCCCCCGCCGCCCAGGCGCACGAGGAACGTCCCGTCACCCTGCCCGACGGAACCGGCAGCGTTCCCGTCCACCGCACCGGCGAACCCGATCTCCTGGTCTGCAAGAGCGACCGGGCGGACTTCGAACGGCGGATATCCGGCTTCCCGGCGCCGCTGAAGGCCCGGAACCTGGAGCTGTTCGACCGCTGCGTAAAGTCCGGCTACCGGCATCTCCAGCAGGCCGTCGACGCGGCCGGCAAGCCCGGCATGAACATCTCGATCCTGCCCGGGCTGTACGAGGAGGAGCCCTCGCTGACCGATCCGGGCGGTGCGTGTGCCCGGCTGAAGGCCCCCGAATCGCAGCTCGGGTACCAGATCCTCAGCTACGCCCAGCAGAAGCAGTGCCCGCACAACCAGAACCTGGTCGCGATCCTCGGCAAGAAGAACCTCCAGATCGAGGGCACGGGCGCCGCACGCACGGATGTCGTCATCGACGCCAAGTACCAGAAGCTCAACGCGGTCCGCGCGGACAAGTCCGACGGGATCTACTTCAAGAACTTCACCGCCCAGCGGACCACGTTCAACTCCCTGTACGTGCTGGCCCAGGACGGCTTCGTCATCGACGACGTACTCACCCGCTGGAACGACGAGTACGGCTTCCTGACCTTCGCCAGCGACCACGGGCTGTACAAGAACTGCGAGTCGTACGGCAACGGCGACTCCGGCATCTATCCCGGCAGTGCGTCCGACATCAACACTGCACGCGGCTACGACGTGCCGCGCTACGCCATCGAGATCACCGGCTGCCGCAGCCACCACAACATGGTCGGCTACTCGGGTACGGCGGGCGACTCCGTCTACGTCCACGACAACGAGTTCGACCACAACATGGGCGGCGCCTCGATGGACAGCGCCTTCCCCGGACACCCCGGCCTGCCGCAGAACCACGCCCGCTTCGAACGCAATCTGATCCACGACAACAACGCCGACTACTACCCGTACGTCGCCGACGGTACGTGCGCCAAGCCGCCCGTCGAGCGCGGCTACGAGGAAGGTGTGGTCTGCCCGCAGATCTCCATGCCGCCGGGCACCGGCATCATCACGGCGGGCGGCAACTGGAATCTCTACGAGAACAACTGGATCTACGGGCACCAGCGCGCCGCCTTCTTCCTGAGCGCCGTCCCCGCCTTCATCCGGGGCGAGGAGGCACTGTCCAAGCAGACCGACACCTCGCACCACAACCGGTACGCCGGAAACCACCTCGGCACCGACCGGAACGGCAAGGCCCGGCCCAACCGCACCGATGTGTGGTGGGACGGCCAGGGTGAGGGCAACTGCTGGCAGCCCGGGACCGGGGCCGCGACTCCGCGCACACTGCCCGAGTGCGGGAAGGAGCGCGGCGCGGTGTCAGGCGGCACGGACCGGCTGGTCGGCGAACCGGTGAAACTCGCCCAACTGCTGGTCTGCGCCGACTACAACGTGCAGGCGCGACGGCTGCCGGCCGGCTGCGACTGGTACGGGGCCCGGGGCATCGAGCGCATCGAGGTGCAGGCGGCCCTGGGCGTCGCGGTGGTGCTCGCCCTGGTCGGCGGGGTGCTGTGGTGGCGCAGACTGCGGAACAGCCGCGTGGGCACCGCGGCGACGGTGCTGGGCGCGATCGGACTTGTGGCGGACGTGGCCGGATCGACGATGGGCCTCACCTCCTCGTATCTGCCCGCCGTGGCGCTGCTGCTGGTCGGCGTGTGGTGGACCGGCATCGGCCTCGTCCTGCGGCACGAACGGCCCGGCCTGGGCTGGACCACCGTGGTGCTGGGCGCTCTCACCCTGCTCGACGCCTTCGACAAGGCGGTCCTGATGATCCCGTGGATCCCCCTGAGTCCCGCGTGGCTCCGGACCCTGCTCGGCGTGGTCTGGGTGCTCTGGGCGGTGGCCGCCGCGGCCCGCGCGGGCGGAGTGAGCGGCAGTGTGAGCGGCAGTGCGAGCAGCAGGGATGCCGCGGGCGTCGCCGAGGGGGAGCCCGCGTGAGGCGCGCCTCCAGGTGGGGTGCCGTCGGGCCGGGGGTCGTCGGGAGGGGGGCCGCCCTCCTCCTGGCCGCCGGGCTCGTGCTGGGCGTCGGCGGCTGTGGTGGGCGGCCGACCACGCATCACAAGCCCGGCACCAGCCACGAGCAGGCCGACGGGACCGTGGGCCGGCTGCTCGCCGCGGACGACGGAACCGGGCACCGGCTGCGTCAGGTGGACGCGGCCGGTGCCCCCGGGGTGAGGCTCTCCGCCCGGCCCGACTCCGAGGACGGCTGGAACATCCACCTGACCGTCCGCAACTTCCGCTTCACCCCGGACAGCGTGGGCGGCGCCGCCCTCCCCGGACGCGGCCACGCCCGCCTGTTCCTCGACGGCCGCCCCCTGGCCCGGACGTACGGCGCGTGGCACCACCTCCCCGCCACCCTCGTCCGCGGGGCGGGCGGGAGCGGCTCCCTCACCGCCCGGCTGTACGCCGACGACCACACCGCCTGGGCCGTCGACGGAAAGTCGATCCAGACCACCATCCCGCTCACCACGGGCAGTACCGGAACCCCCGCGGCCGCCGACCGGACCCTGGACATCGAGGTGCGCCAGGGCACGGTCCGTCCCGCGCCCGGCCGCACCGAGGTCAAGAAGGGCGACCGCATCGCGCTCCGGGTCCGCAGCGACCGCGCCGACACTCTCCACGTCCACGGCTACGACAAGGAGGTCCGTCTGCCCGCGGGCAGAACCGCCACCCTCACCCTCACCGCCGACCGCACCGGGCTCTTCGAGGTCGAGACACACGAGTCCGGACTGCTCCTGACCCAACTCGTCGTCCGGTGACGGGCGGCGTCCTCGCCCACGGAATCGGCTCCCGGCACGATCTGCCACTGTCCCCCTTCTACGCCTTCGCAGGCGCCTTCACGGCACTCTTCGTCTCCTTCCTCGCGCTCGGCCTGCTCTGGTCCGCCTCCCGCTTCCGTGGTGACGAGGCCGGCCGCCCGCTTCCCGCCCTCCTTCAGCGCCTCGCCGACGCCCGGCCGACCCGTAACGCGGCGCGCGGACTCGGTCTGGCCGCTGCCCTGTTCGTCCTGGGCCACCTCCTGCTCGGTCCGGACGACCCGGAACGCAATCCCGCCGCGGGCACGGTCTACGTGCTCCTCTGGGTCGGGCTCGTCCCCGCGTCCCTTCTCCTCGGCCCCGTCTGGCGTCTGTTCAACCCTCTGCGCACCCTCCACCTCCTCCTCTGCCGCGCACGCGGCCGCGATCCCGTCGTCGGCCGCCCCCTGCCCGCGTACCTCGGCCTGTGGCCGGCCGCCACCGGGCTGCTCGCCTTCACCTGGCTCGAACTCGTCGCCCCCGAACCCGCGTCGAGCAGCGCCC
>NZ_JBHUUV010000084.1:0-6884 GCF_042670885.1 Streptomyces sp. NPDC057136 | reverse complement strand
ACGATCTGGTCGGCGTGTGAGCGGGTGACGGGCGATGCGCCGGGTATTGGGTCGCCGATTGCGAATACGCGGGTGTATGTGCTGGATGGCCGGCTCTCCCCGGTGCCGGTGGGTGTGGCTGGTGAGTTGTTCATTGGTGGTGCGGGTGTGGCCCGCGGGTATTTGGGCCGTGCGGGGCTGACTGGTGAGCGTTTTGTGGCGGATCCGTTTGCGGCTGATGGTTCGCGGATGTATCGGTCGGGGGACCGGGTGCGGTGGTTGGCGGATGGGCGGTTGGAGTTCCTGGGGCGTGCGGATGATCAGTTGAAGGTGCGTGGCTTCCGGATTGAGCCGGGGGAGATCGAGGCGTTGCTGGTCGCGCATCCGGCGATCGGGTCGGCGGTGGTCACTGGCTGGGGGGATGGTACGGATCGTCGTCTGGTGGCGTATCTGGTGCCTGCGGTTCAGGCGGACGGCGTGCCGTCACCGGGTGAGCTGCGCGATCACGTACGACAGTCGCTGCCGGAGTACATGGTGCCGTCGCTGTTCGTGGAGCTGGCGGCGCTGCCGCTGACTCCGAACGGGAAGATCAACCGGGCCGCTCTTCCGGAACCGGAGGGAGTACGCGACGAGCTGGAGGCCGGCTTTGTCGCTCCGGCCACCGCGTCGGAGGAGTTGCTGGCAGGTATCTGGGCGCAGCTGCTCGGGATGGACCGCATCGGCGCCACCGACGGCTTCTTCGACTTGGGCGGACACTCTCTGCTTGCAGCGCAGGTGATCTCCCGTATCCGGGAGGCATTCGGTGTCGCCGTACCGCTGTCGGCACTCTTCGACCGGCCGACCGTACGCGGCCTGGCCGCGGCGATCGAGACCTCTGCGCGGGATGCCGAGCCACTCATGACTACCGTCGCGAGGGATCAGCCGCTGCCTCTGTCGTTCGCGCAGCAGCGGCTCTGGTTCCTGGACCAGTTGGAGCCGGGCTCGACCGAGTACAACATGTCGACCCGTCTACGGCTGGCCGGCGATGTCGACCTTGCTGCCCTGGGTGCCGCTCTGGATGCGATGGTCGCCCGTCATGAGGTTCTACGGACCCGCCTGGTGGCGGGTGCGGACGGCGTGGCGTACCAGGTCATCGACCCGCCTGCGCCCATGCCTGTCCCCGTACTGGACCTCTCAGGGAGTACGGATCCGCAAGGTGCGGCGCACGACATGGTCACCAAGGACGCGCTGACGCCGTTCGATCTGGCGAACGGTCCCCTGGTGCGGGCCACGCTCATCCGGCTCGCTCCGGACGATCACATACTCTCCCTGGTGATCCACCATGTCGTCTTCGACGAGTGGTCGGACCGTGTCTTCCAGCGCGAGCTGTCCCTCCTGTACAAGGCCTTCCGCGTGGGCGAGCCGAATCCGCTGCCGCCGCTCACATTCCAGTACGCGGATGTCGTGGCCTGGCAGCGGCAGTGGCTGAGTGGCGACGTACTCGACTCTCATCTCTCCTACTGGCGGAACCAGTTGAGTGGAGCGCCGGACCTTGCGCTGCCCACCGACAGGCCGCGGCCGCCCGTGCGCTCCACCGAGGGCGCAGTGGTGAGGTTCAGGGCCCCCGCAGGCACGGCGGAGGCGCTGCGTGCACTGTCCCGTGAGCACGGCACGACGATGTTCATGACGTTGCTGGCCGCCTTCGACGTCCTCATGGGCCGCTACACCCACTCGGACGACATCGTCGTGAGTACGCCGGTGGCGAACCGGAACCGGGCCGAGACCGAGGAACTGATCGGGTTCTTTGTCAATACCCTCGTGCTGCGCACGGACCTGTCCGGCGATCCCACGTTCAGCGAGGTCCTGCGCCGCGTACGCGAGACCGCACTCGGTGCGTACGCGCATCAGGACCTGCCGTTCGAGCAGGTGGTGGACGCCATGGCGGATGTACGGGACCGTACCCGTAGCCCACTCGCCCGGGTCTCCTTCAACTACGCGGCCGAGGCAGCGGGGACCTCACCCTCCGACCGGGAGAGGGCCGGTGCGGCCGGTATGGGCATCGAAACCGGCACGGGTCTGCTGCCGGTTCAGTTCGACATGGTTGTGGCGCTGGGGGAGGACGACGGCGCCCTGACCGGAGAAATCCAGTACAGCACCGCGTTGTTCGACGCGGTGACGGTCGAGCGGATGGCGGGGCACATGGTGACGTTGCTGGGAGCTGTCGGCGCGGATGCCGAAATGCCGGTGGGTGAGCTGCCGGTGATGACCGAGGCCGAGCACCAGCGACTGGTGCACGAGTGGAATGAGACGGCTGAGCCGTTGCCTGTGGTGGGTGGTGTGCATGAGCTGATTGCTGAGCGGGCTGCTGCGTCCCCGGGTGCGGTGGCGGTGGTGTGTGGTGACGAGTCCATTGACTACGGGGAGTTGATGGCGCGGGCGAATCGTCTGGCGCATTATCTGCGTGGGGTGGGGGTGGGGTCGGAGTCGGTGGTGGCGCTGTGTCTGCCCCGAGGTGTGGGCATGGTGGTGGCGATGCTTGGTGTGTGGCAGGCGGGTGGGGCGTATCTGCCGCTGGATCCCGAGTATCCCGTGGAGCGGCTGGGATTCATGTTGGGAGACAGCCGGGCGACGGTACTGGTGGGCACCGAGGAGTTGGTGGACGAACTGCCGGTCGGCCGTTTGCGGACGGTGGTCGTGGACGACTCAGCAGTCGTGCGTGCCCTGGCGGAACTGCCGTCGACAGCGCCTGAAGTGACGACGACAGCTGACCAGTTGGCGTATGTCATCTATACGTCGGGTTCGACGGGGCGGCCGAAGGGTGTGCAGGTCGCGCACGGTGGTGTGGTGAATCTGGCGTTGGCGCAGGCCCAGGTGTTTGGGGTCGGTGCGGGTGATGGGGTGTTGCAGTTCGCTCCGTTCGGCTTCGACGCTGCGGTTTCCGAGGTTGCGGTGACGTTGGCGGCGGGTGGCAGGTTGGTGGTGGCGACGGGGGAGGAGCGGGGTGAGCCTCGGGCGCTTGCCGCGTTGGTGCGGGAGCGGGAGGTGCGGGTGGCGACGTTGCCGCCGTCGCTCCTGGCTGTGCTGGACCCGGCTGACCTTGCCGGTCTGAGGACGCTGGTGACGGCGGGTGAGCGGCTGGAGGAGGCGACGGCCGCCGCGTGGCGGAGCGAGTACCGGCTGCTGAACGCGTATGGCCCGACCGAGGCCACGGTCTGTGCGAGCATCGCCGTCCTCGACCCGGATGGGCAGGGTGTTCCTTCGATCGGCACCCCGATGGCCAACACCCGCGTCTACGTCCTCGACGACCAGCTGCGCCCCGTTCCGGTGGGGATGACCGGCGAGCTGTTCATCGCCGGCGTGGGCGTTGCACGCGGATACCTGGGCCGTCCGGAGCTGACCGCGGAGCGGTTCGCGGCCGATCCGTTCGCGGGCGACGGCAGCCGGATGTATCGCTCGGGTGACCAGGTGCGGTGGCTGCCGGACGGCCAAATGGAGTTCGTCGGCCGCGCCGACGACCAGGTCAAGGTCCGCGGGTTCCGCGTCGAACCCGGCGAGATCGAGACGGCACTCGCCGCGCATGCCGCGGTGCGGACCGCAGTCGTGACCGCGTACGGGGAGAGCGCGGACCGCAAGCTGGCCGCCTACCTGGTGCCCACCGATCACAGCGAGGGCATCCCCGACCCGGCGGGCCTGCGGGAACTGCTGCTCCGGAGCCTGCCGGACTACATGGTTCCGGTGGCCTTCACCGAGATGTCGAGGCTGCCGCTCACCACGAACGGAAAGGTGGACAAGGCGGCGCTGCCGATACCCGAGACGGTTCGCTCCAGCAGTACCGACTACACCGCCCCGTCCGGTGAGGCCGAGGAACTCCTCGCGGAGATCTGGTCCGAGGTCCTTGGGATCGAGCGGATCGGCGCCCACGACAACTTCTTCGAGCTGGGCGGCAACTCGCTGCTCGTCACCCAGATCGTCGGCCGCATCCGCGGCGCGGGCCACGACATCAGCGTCGGGGACCTCTTCGACCATCCGACCCTCGCGACCGCCGCGCCGCTGATCCAGATTCAGGCCGAGGACCCCGAGGTCCGTTCGGTGGTGACCATCCGCGCGGGCCGGGTCCGGCCCGCCGTGTTCGCCGTGCACACCCTGACCGGCGAGGTCGCGGCGTTCGCCGAGGTCGCCGGGCACCTCGCCGAGGGGCAACAGTTCTACGGACTGCAGGAACGCGGCCTGACCGGCGAGGACGCGCCGCCGTCGTCCGTGGAGGAGATGGCGACCACCTACATCGGCGAAATGCTGCGGGTGCAGAAGGAAGGCCCCTACCTGCTGACCGGGCAGTCCGGGAGCTCCTACGTCGCGCTGGAGATGGCACGCCAGCTGACCGCCATGGGCAAGGAGGTGGGCGGCGTCTTCCTCATGGCGCCGGCCCGTCAGCCCTTCGCCTGGCGCCTTCCGAGCCAGGCCTTCGGCCGGGCCGACCGCAAACTGCTGGCCGCCGTCGAGGAGGCCCTCAATGGCGCTCCGGGCACGAAGCTCTCCCGGGGGAACGAGAAGAAGGTGCTGAAACTCGGTGCTCCGGACGACGAGATCGCCAAGGGCGTCCGTGAAGGCGACAAGCACGCCCTGCGGATCATGCGCGCCCTGGCCATCAACCGGCTCGCCTACTCGTATTACGGCGAGCTCATGCACCGAGGCATGCGGAACTACGACGGCCGCGTGGTGCTGCTGATGCCGCGCGACGATCGGCCCAAGCCGTACAAGTGGACCCTCGAGCAGTGGCAGATCCCGGTCACCCGGGGTCCGGAGGTCGTGGACGTGCCGGGTGAGCACTCGACCGTCTTCTACGGCGAGAGCGCAGAAGCCGTGGGCGCCTATCTGAGCGCCGAGATCACCCGCTGGCAGCAAGACGGAGGAGCGTCCGCATGACGGGGTCCAGGGGGACGCAGCCGCCGGCCGCCGCGACGGCCGAGGGCACCAGTGCGTATGAACTGCCCAACGGGCGCAGAATCACCTGTGTCAGCCCGGCGGAGGCCAAGGTCCTCTGGGCGGAGGCCGTGGACGAGGGGCTCTATCGGTCCGCCGCGGATGCCCTGCGGCCCGGGGACACCGTCCTCGACATCGGGGCGAACATCGGAATCGTCTCGCTGATGTTCGGCTGGAAAGCCCCCGATCTGCGGATCGTTTCCGTGGAACCCGCACCGACCACGTTCTCTTGCCTGGAGTCGAATCTGCGGCGCCATCTGCCGGGCGCCGTCGCCGTGCGCAGCGCGGTGTCAGACCGGGCCGGACACTGCACATTCACCTATTACCCGAGGTCCACAGGAAACTCGGGGCTGTTCGCCGACCAGCGGGCCGACGATGAGAACACGCGAATATTCCTGCGCAATACCGGAATCCCGGAGGACTACATCGGGGAGATCGTCAGGGACCTGCATCAGGGCATCGATATGACCGTGCCCACCCTGACCGTTTCCGATCTCATCAGGGACCACGACCTGCGGGAGGTGAGCCTCCTGAAGATCGACGTGGAGCGCGCGGAACACCTGGTCCTGGCGGGGATCGAGGACGAGCACTGGCCCCTGATCGGCCATGTCGTGGCCGAAGTCCATGACGAGGACGGCCGGTTGAAGACCATCACCGACCTCCTCGAGCGCCACGGCTTCACCGTCGGCGTGAGCCAGCAGCCCAAGCTCGCCGGAACGGATCTGTACGAACTCGGCGCCATGCGCCCGCAAGGCGTTCAAACGCCGCCGCGCAGCACTTGAACACGGCACCGGAATTGCTGACCGGTGACCGACCGCCACGTACGCCGTGAAGCCGCTGGATCAATGATCCAGCGGTGTGCCATGGTGAGGCGGGGAATCTTCGACTCACATGAGCACGTAGCGCACGCCGTGGCATCGCCATGACCTTGTGTGGAGCGGATCATTTGCGATCCCGCTCTCATGGGGCCAGCGCCGCGGGCAGGTATCTCAGGGCCGAGCAGGGCACCGTCATGCACTAATTCAGCTTTCTCATTTGCAGGGGACAACTGATGCTTTCTGACGCCAAGCGGGAATTGCTGAAGCGACGCCTCAGGGGAGAGCAGGTATCGCGCCGTGCATGGGATCCCCGTCCGGACGGGCCTCTTCCGCTGTCCTTCTCACAGCAACGCCTTTGGTTCCTGAGCCAGTTGGAGCCCGGGTCGACCGAGTACAACCTGTCGATGCGGGTGCGCTGGGACGGTGCTCCCGATGTGGCGGCGCTGGGTGCGGCGTTGGGTGGTGTGGTGGCGCGGCACGAGGTGCTGCGGACGCGTCTGGTGGCGGGTGCGGATGGTGTGCCGCATCAGGTGATCGATGCGCCGGCGCCGTTCCCGCTGTCGGTGGTCGACGTCTCCGACAGCGTCGACCCCGCGGGGGCGGTACGGGAGCTGGCGGCGGCCGACGCACAGGTCCCGTTCGACCTGTCGACGGGACCGCTGATCCGCGCGACGCTGCTGCGCGCGGCCCACGGCGAACACGTGCTCGTGGTCGCCCTGCACCACGTGGTCTTCGACGAGTGGTCGGACTCCATCTTCCACCGCGAACTCATGGCCCTGTACGAGGCGTTCCGTACGGGTGAGGCGGACCCGCTGCCGCCGCTCGATGTGCAGTACGCGGACTTTGCGGTGTGGCAGAGGCAGTGGGTGGACGGCGAGGTCCTGGAGCGGCAGCTGTCCTACTGGCGCGACCGGCTCTCCGGCGCACCGGAACTGGAACTGCCCATCGATCGCCCGCGCCCGCCCGTGCGCTCCTCCGCCGGCGCGACGCTCAGCATCGACATCCCGGACGACGTCGCCGAAGGCCTGCGTGCGTTGTCGCGTGAGTGTGGTGTGTCGATGTTCATGACGTTGTTGTCGGCGTATGTGGTGTTGCTGGGTCGGTATGCGGGTTCGGATGATGTGGTGG
>NZ_JBHUUV010000083.1:0-7148 GCF_042670885.1 Streptomyces sp. NPDC057136 | reverse complement strand
GCGAGCATGAACTCCAACCGATCCGCCGGATACTCCGGATCCAGCGGCAGATACGCACCACCCGCCTGCCACACCGCCAACACCGCCACAACCATCCCGACGCCACGCGGCAAACACAGACCCACCACCGACTCCGCACCCACACCAGACCCACGGAGGTAACGCGCAAGCCGATTCGCCCGCGCCATCACCCCGCCATACGTCAACCACTCATCACCCGACACCACCGCCACCGCATCAGGGGTCGCCACCGCCCGCTCAGCAACCAGCTCATGCACCCCACCCACCGACGGCAACACCACCGAAGACGCATTCCACCCCTCCACCACCAACTCACGCTCACCCGCCGAAAGAACCGACAGCTCACCCACCCGACAGTCAGCTTCCTCCGCCACCGCCCGCAACAGCGTGACCAGGTGCGCCATCATGCGTTCGACGGTCGCGGCATCGAACAGTGCAGTGCTGTACTCGATCTGCCCCGCCAGCCCACCGCCCTCGCTGTCGCCGAGCCGCAGCGCCAGGTCGAACTGCACCGTGCGAGCCGTATGCCCGGGCGACTCACCGGACCGCTCACTGGACAGCTCACCCGCTGCCTCCGGCGCGCCGCCCGTGTCGTAGCTGAAGAACACCTGGAAGAGCGGGCTTCGCGAGCGGTCACGCTCGACGGCCAGATCGTCCACCAACTGCTCGAACGGCACATCCTGATGCGCGTACGCACCAAGCGCCGTCCCCCGTACCCGCTCCAGCAGCTCACGGAACGACGGATCCCCCGACAGGTCCGTACGCAGCACCAACGTATTCACGAAGAACCCGATCAGGTCCTCGGTCTCGGCACGGTTCCGGTTCGCCACCGGCGTGCCCACCACCACATCGTCCGAACCCGCATACCGACCCAGCAGGACATCGAAGGCAGCCAGCAGCGTCATGAACATCGTCGCGCCGCTCTCGCGCGACAGCGCTCGCAGCGGCTCCGCCACGGCCTCCGGGATGGTGAACGCGGCCTGCGCTCCCTCCGAGGAACGCACTGCCGGGCGTGGCCGGTCCATCGGGAGTTCCAGGGTCGGCATGTTCTTCAACTGGTCTTGCCAATAGCCGAGTTGCCCGTCCAGGACCTCGCCGGCCAACCACTGTCGCTGCCACACCGCGAAGTCCGCGTACTGCACGGCCAGCGGCGGCAGCGGGTCGGGCTCGCCCGCGCGGAACGCGTCGTACAGCTCCGCGAGTTCGCGCTGGAAGATGCGCTCCGACCATTCGTCGGTGACGACGTGGTGCATGGTGAGCGCCAGTACGTGCTCGTCCGGCGCGAGACGGATCAGAGCGGCCCGGACCAGTGGCCCGTTCGTCAGGTCGAACGGGGTGGCCGCGTCCGCTGCCACCAGGGCGTGGGCGGCGGCCACCGGGTCCGTCGCCTCCGATACGTCGACGACCGGCAGCGGGAAGGGCGCAGGCGGGTCGATCACCTGGTGCGGCACACCGTCCGCGTCAGAGGTGAGGCGGGTGCGCAGCACCTCGTGCCGCGCCATCACACCGCCCAGCGCCGCCCCCAGCGCGGCCACGTCCAGGTCTCCGGGCCAAGGCATCGGGGTCGGAAGTACGTGTCCCAGCGCACCCGGGTCCAGCCGGTCCAGGAACCACAGGCGTTGCTGGGCGAACGACAGAGGCAACGGCTCGTCCCGGCCGGCCGGTGTCACCGGCGGCACCGCCACTCCCGTACCCGACTCGTCGATCGCCTCCGCCAGGCCACGTACCGTGGGCCGGTCGAACAGCGCCGACAGCGGCACCTCGGTACCGAACACCTCGCGCACCCGGGAGATCACCTGGGTGGCGAGCAGCGAGTGGCCGCCGATCCCGAAGAAGTCGTCATCGGCTCCGATCCCGTCCACCTTGAGGACCTGTTCCCAGATACCGGCGAGCAGCTCCGCGGTGGCGCCCGCCGGAGCCACGTATGCGTGTGCCTCCATGTGGGCGGTGAGGTCGGGCTGCGGGAGTACGGCGCGGTTGAGCTTGCCATTCTGGGTCAGGGGCAGCTCGGTGAGTTCGATGAACACCGCGGGGATCATGAAGTCCGGCAGGCTCTGCCGCAGGTGGTCACGCAATGCGGCCATCGGCGGAATGCCCTCGCCGAGGTCGGCCGGGACCACATAGGCCACGAGGCGGCGGTCCATGCCGTCGCCGAAGGCCGTCACAACTGCCGACCGGACGCCCGTGTGGGTGGCCAGGACGGCTTCGATCTCGCCCGGCTCGATACGGACTCCACGCACCTTGATCTGGTGGTCGGCGCGGCCGAGGAACTCCAGCTGCCCGTCCACGAGCCAGCGCACCCGGTCGCCGGACCGGTACATGCGCGCGCCGTCGCCGGCGAACGGGTCGGCCACGAACCGCTCGGCCGTCAGCGCGGGGCGCCCACTGTAGCCGCGTGCCACGCCGGCGCCGCCGATGAACAGCTCGCCCGGGACACCAACAGGCACGGGCTTGGACCGGGCATCGAGGACGTACACCTTCGTGTCCGCGATCGGCAGCCCGATCGGCACGGACGACACCGGCTCCCGCAGTGTGGAGGCGACGCAGGTGATGGTTGTCTCGGTCGGTCCGTACGTGTTGTAGATGGGCACGTTCGTCTGCGCGAACCACTGGCCGAGCGCCTGCGGGGACACCGCTTCGCCGCCCAGGATCAGCCAGCGGAAGTCCGGCCCGAGCGCGTCACCGGCCGAAAGGCCGGGAATGATCATCTCCCACAGTGCGGGCGTGATCTCCACCGAGGTCACAGCCTGTTCCCGGATCTCACGCAGTACCCGCTCCGGCGCCCATTGGTCCGCTCCACGAAGTACGAGGCGTCCGCCGTGCAGCAGGATCGCGAAGAGCTGCTCCTGCGCGGCGTCAAAGGTGAGGGACGCCAACTGGAGCGTCACGTCGGCCGATGTCAGGCCGTACCGCCGGCCCATCTCCTGCAGTTGCAGGCTCCACGAGTGGTGCTGGATCAGCACGCCCTTGGGCATACCGGTCGAACCGGAGGTAAAGATGACGTACGCGAGGTTCTGCGGCGTCACATCCGCCTGGGGGTCCTCGGTGGCGTAGGTGGCGATGTCCGGCCAGTCGGCGTCGATGAGGAGGAGGGGGGACGAAACCGCTGCGAGCCGTTCCTCCAGTACGGCTTGGGTGATGAGCAGCGCCGCGCCGGACGACTCCATCATGTGCTCGAGCCGCTGGGCGGGCTGGTCCGAGTCGAACGGCAGGTATGCCGCGCCGGCCTTGAGGACGGCGAGCAGGGCCACGACCGACTTCAGGCTGCGGGCGAGGCATACGCCGACGACGTCCTCGCGGCCGATACCCTCCGCGGTGAGCCGGTGGGCCAGTTGGTTGGCCTGCGCGTTCAGCCCGCCGTACGTGAGGTGACGGTCACCTTCCACGACGGCGACCGCGTCGGGAGTGCGGTGCGCCTGCTCCTGGACGAGCAGATGAACGGGGCGTCCTTCCGCGTGCGTCTCCGTGCCTGTTCCGAGGTGCCGCAGTGTCGAGCGTTCGGTGTCGGTGAGCAGGTCCAGGGCGCCGATGCTGCGGTCCGGGTCGAGGACGTCGTGCAGAACGGCGACGAGGTGGCCGGCCATGCGCTGCATCGTGGCGTCGTCGAACAGTGCGGTGCTGTACTCGATCTCGCCGGACAGGGCGCCGTCACCGTTGTCCCTGAAGGTCAGGGACAGGTCGGAGAGGGTGAGGTCACGCGTCATCGCGGGACCAGGCACCGCGGAATCGGCGTCGCCATCCACCGGCTGTGTGTCATTCGGCTGGCCCGGGCCGTCGGATTCAGACGCGTCCGCCGCACCGGCGCCGTCGCGTACGTAGTTGAAGTAGACCTGGAACAGGGAGGTCCGGGACCGGTCCCGCTCGGTGACGAGGTCGTCCACCAGTTGCTCGAACGGCAGGTCCTGGTGGGCGTAGGCGCCCAACGCGGTCTGTCGTACACGGCCGAGGAGTTCGGTGAAGGTCGGGTCTCCGGACAGGTCGGTGCGCAGGACGAGGGTGTTTACGAAGAAGCCGATCAGGCTCTCTGTCTCGGCCCGGTTCCGGTTGGCGACGGCCGTCCCGACCGCGACGTCGTCCGTGTCGCAGTATCGGCCGAGCAGGATGTCGAACGCCGCGAGGAGCGTCATGAACATCGTTGTGCCACTCGCACGTGACAGCGCGCGCAGCGCCTCCGCCGTCTCCGCGGGGACGGTGAACTGCGTGCTCGCCCCCACCGATGACCGAATCGGCGGACGAGTCCGGTCGAGCGGCAGCTCGAGCTCGGTCACGCCCGACAACTGGTCTCGCCAGTACGAGAGTTGCCCGTCGATGACGTCACCGCTCAGCCATTCACGCTGCCAGACCGCGAAGTCGGCGTACTGCACCGGCAGCGGCGGCAGCGGGTTCGGCTCGCCCGCACGGAAGGCCTCGTAGAGCGCCGCCATCTCCTGGTGGATGATCCGCGCCGACCACTCGTCGGAGACGACATGGGGCATGGCCAGCGACAGTACGTGTTCACCGAGTCCCAGCCGGATCAGCGTGCCGCGGAAGAGCGGACCGGCCGCAAGGTCGAACGGCTCCGTCATGCCCTGGGCGACGAACTGCTCGGCCTGGCCCAGCGGATCGTCGCTGCCGGATACGTCCACCACGGGAAGCGGGAAGGCGGCCGGCGGGTCGATCACCTGATGCGCCACTCCGTCCGCATCCGCCACCAGGCGGGTGCGGAGCACCTCGTGGCGGGCGACAAGCGCGCCCAGGGCAGCGCCCAAAGCGGCGACGTCCAGTACTCCGTCGAGGCGGACGGGAAGCGCGACGTTGTACTCGGTTGATCCGGGGTCGAGTTGGTCCAGGAACCACAGGCGCTGCTGCGCGAACGACAACGGCAACGGCTCGTCGCGGCGTGCCGGTGACATCGGCGGCACGGCCGCCCCAGCTCCCGAGGACACCGCCACCACCTCCGCAAGCCCCCGCACCGTCGGACGGTCGAACAACACCGAAAACGCGACCTCCACACCCAGCACCTCGCGAATACGCGAGATCACCTGTGTCGCCAGAAGTGAATGCCCACCCAGCTCGAAGAAACTGTCCGTGGCACCCACCCGCTCCACACCCAGAACCCCACCCCAAATGCCGGCCAGAAGCTCTTCCGTGGCCCCCGAAGGAGCCACAAACCCCTCCAACGCCTGCCGCACACCCTCCGGCTCCGGCAACACCGAACGATCCAACTTCCCATTCGCCGTCAACGGCAACGACGCCAACTCCACAAACACCGACGGCACCATGAACTCCGGCAACCGCCCCGCAGCAAACACCCGCAACTCAGCCACCGGAGGGATGCCCTCACCCAGATCGGCCGGGACCAGATACGCCGCCAGACGACGGTCCCCTTCCGTCCCGAAAGCCACCACCACAGCAGACCTCACCTGCGGATGCGCGGCCAGGACCGCCTCGATCTCACCCGGCTCAATACGGAACCCACGCACCTTCACCTGGTCATCCGCACGCCCCACAAAGTCCAGCCGCCCATCCGCCAGCCACCGCACCACATCACCCGAGCGATACATCCGACTGCCATCACCCACAAACGGGTCAGCGACAAACCGCTCACCCGTCAGACCCGGCCGGCCCCCATACCCCCGCGCCACACCCGCGCCCGCAATGAACAGCTCACCCGCCACCCCAACAGGTACGGGATTCAGACGCGCGTCCAACACATACACACGCACATTCGGCAACGGCACACCAATCGAGGGCACACCACCCTCATCCGCGTCCACCAACCCCGCACACGCAATCACCGTGATCTCCGTCGGACCGTAACCAATGAACAACCGACGCCCCGGACCCCACTCCCGCACCACCCCCTCACCCACACGCTCCGACCCCACAAACAAACTGCCCACACCCGACAACCCCGCACCATCCAGCACACCCAACAACGACGGCGACACACTCGCCGAACCCACACCACCAGCACGAACCAACCCCGCCAACTCCACCGGCACCCGACGCTCCAACGACGACGCCACCACCAACGTCCCACCACCAACCAACGTCACCGCCACATCCAACACCGCCGCATCAAAACTCAACGACGCAAACTGCAACACCCGCACACTCACCCCCACACCCAAAGCCGACCGCAACACCAACGCCAGATTCACCACACCACCATGAGCAACCTGCACACCCTTCGGCCGCCCCGTCGAACCCGACGTATAAATCACATACGCCAACTGACCAGGCAACACCGCCACTTCAGGAGCCGACGAAGACAACCCCGCCAAAGCATCCACGACCGCCGGATCATCCAGCCACACCACACCACCCGCGATCGCATCCACCGGCAACTCACCAGCAACCGACCGCTCACCCACCAACACCTGCACACCCGCATCAGCGAGCATGAACTCCAACCGATCCGCCGGATACTCCGGATCCAGCGGCAGATACGCACCACCCGCCTGCCACACCGCCAACACCGCCACAACCATGCCCACCCCACGCGGCAAACACAGACCCACCACCGACTCCGCACCCACACCAACCCCACGGAGATAGCGCGCAAGCCGATTCGCCCGCGCCATCAACCCCCCATACGTCAACCACTCATCACCCGACACCACCGCCACCACATCCGGGGCCGCAACCGCCCGCTCAGCAACCAGCTCATGCACCCCACCCACCGACGGCAACACCACAACCTCCCCGCCACCACCACCCACCAACTGCTCACGCTCACCCGCCGACAACACCGGCAACTCACCCACCCGCTGCCCCGCATCCTCAGCCACAGCCTCCAGCAACGTCACCAAATGCGCCCCCAAACGCTCCACCGTCGCCGCATCGAACTGAGAGCGGTCGTAGGTGAGTCGGAGCGCGAGTTCGTGTGCCGAGCTGGCGGCCACGGTCAGAGGGTAGTTGGCCTGTTCGCGCATGTGATTGAACCCGGCGCGCAGGCCGCTCTCTGCGGAGTCCGCCTGTCCTTCTTCCAGTTCCTCGACCGGGTAGTTCTCGAAGACGAAAAGGGTATTGAACAGCGCCTGACCAGCTGGCAGTTCGCTGCAGTCCGCGATCGTCACCAACGGCGTGTGCTCGAACCGGCGTGCCCGCACCTGCTCGTCCTGCAGCCCCGCCAGCCACTCCGC
>NZ_JBHUUV010000082.1:0-8561 GCF_042670885.1 Streptomyces sp. NPDC057136 | reverse complement strand
AAAGCACCCACAACAGCCGGATCATCCACAACCACCGTCCGCAGCCGCCCCACCGGCAACTCATCCACCAACTCCTCAGTACCCACCAGCACCGAAGCCCGACTGTCCGCCAACATGAACGCCAGCCGATCCGCCGGATACTCCGGATCCAACGGCAAATACGCACCACCCGCACCCCACACCGCCAACACCGCAACCACCATCTCCACCCCACGCGGCAGACACAGACCCACCACCGACTCCGCACCCACACCCACCCCACGCAGATAATGCGCAAGCCGATTCGCCCGCGCCATCAACCCCCCATACGTCAACCACTCATCACCCGCCACCACCGCCACCACATCCGGGCCCGCAACCGCCCGCTCAGCAACCAGCTCAAGCACCCCACCCACATCAGGAACCCGCACCACAGCGTCATTCCAACCCCGCACCACCAACTCACGCTCACCAGCAGACAACACCGGCACCACAGCAACCCGCTGATCAGCATCCGCAGCCACCGCCGACAACAACGTGACCAAATGCCCACCCAAACGCTCCACCGTCACCGCATCAAACAACGCAGTGCTGTACTCAAACTCCGCACCCAACCCCCCACCACCATCACTCAACACCAAACGCAAATCAAACTTCGCAACAACCCTCTCCGAAGCACCCCCACTACGATCCACCGACCGGCCCACCGAGCCGGCCACGCCATCCCCACCATCGCTGCCGCCCTCGCCACTGCCACCCTCGCCACTGCCACCCTCAACGAAGTCATAGTTGAACAGCGCCTGGAACAACGGGGTACGAGAGCGGTCCCGCTCCGACACCAACGCTTCCACGACCTGCTCGAACGGCACATCCTGATGCCCATACGCACCCAGCGCCGTCTCCCGCACCCGCCCCAACACCTCACGGAACGACGGATCACCCGACAAGTCCGCACGCATCACCAACGTATTCACGAAGAACCCGATCAGGTCCTCCGTCTCCGCACGGTTCCGGTTCGCCACCGGCGTGCCCACCACCACATCATCCGAACCCGCATACCGACCCAGCAACACCACATACGCCGACAACAACGTCATGAACATCGACACACCACACTCACGCGACAACCCACGGAGCGACTCAACCGTCTCCTGCGGAATGTCGAACCTGACCACCGCGCCGACCGAGGAGCGGACCGGCGGGCGAGGCCGGTCGGTCGGCAGATCCAGCGTGGGGACGCCCTCCAACTGGTCGGACCAGTAGCTGAGTTGACGGTCGAGCAGGTCCCCGTCCAACCACTTCCGCTGCCACACCGCGAAGTCCGCGTACTGCACATCGAGCGGCGGCAGCGGGTTCGCCTCACCCGCACGGAACGCCTCGTACAGAGCAATCAGCTCGCGGTGGAAGATGCGGTCCGACCACTCGTCGAACACCACGTGGTGGATCGCCAGTGCCAGAACGTGCTCCTCCGCTCCCAGTCGGAACAGCGTCGCCCGCACCAGGGGCCCCGCCGCCAGGTCGAACGGCACTACCGCATCCGCCGCCGCCCGGGCCCGCGCCGTCGCCCTCGGGTCTGCCTCGGACGACACGTCGACCACCGGCAGCGGGAACGCCGCCGGCTCGTCGATCACCTGATGCGGCACACCATCCGCACCCGCCACCAGACGCGTCCGCAGCACCTCGTGCCGCGCCACCACACCACCCAACGCCGCACCCAGCGCCGCCACGTCCAAGGGCCCGTTCCATTCCACGGGGGACAGCAGGGCGTACTCCACCGCACCGGGCGCGAGCTGGTCCAGGAACCACAGGCGCTGCTGCGCGAACGACAACGGCAACGGCTGGTCCCGGTCGACCGGCGTCACCGGGGGTACGACGGTGCTGGTGCCCGAGTTCTCCAGGAGGGGGGCCAGCTCACGGACCGTGGGCTGGTCGAACAGGGCGGAGAGGGGTACCTCGGCCGTGAATGCCTCCCGGATGCGGGAGACCACCTGGGTGGCGAGCAGCGAGTGCCCGCCCACCTCGAAGAAGTTGTCGTCGGCGCCGACCTGGTCCACGCCGAGGACCTCGGCCCAGATACCCGCGAGCAGTTCTTCCGTCGCGCCGACCGGTGCGACGAAGCCGTCGGGGGTGGTGAGTGCTGGTGCCGGCTGCGGCAGTGCCGCCCGGTCCAGCTTTCCGTTCGCGGTCAGGGGCAGCGCCGCGAGCTCGACGAAGGCGGCCGGCACCATGAAGTCCGGCAGGTCGCGGTGCAGGTATGCGCGCAGCTCGCCCGTGTCCGGAACACCCTCGGTGTGGTCGGCCGGGACCAGGTAGGCCACCAGGCGTCTGTCCGCACCGTCGCCGGAGGCCGTCACCACGGCGGACAGCACCGCCGGGTGGGCGGCCAGCAGGGCCTCGATCTCCCCCGGCTCGACGCGGAACCCACGTACCTTGATCTGCTTGTCGGCCCGGCCCAGATACTCCAGGACCCCGCTGGGCAGGAGGCGGGCCCGGTCGCCCGAGCGGTACAGCCGGGAGCCGTCCCCGGCGAACGGGTCGGCCACGAACCGCTCGGCCGTCAGCGCGGGCCGCCCTCCGTAGCCGCGGGCAACACCGGCGCCGCCGATGTACAACTCGCCCGGCACACCCGTCGGCACGGGCATCAGGTGCTCGTCCAGTACGAGGGCCCGCCACCCGGGGAGCGCGCTGCCGACCGGCAGCTTCAGGTCGGCTTCCACGTCAGTGGCATCGATCCGGTGGTGGGTGACGTGGACCGTCGTCTCCGTAATGCCGTACATGTTGACCAGGACCGGGGTGTCAAGTCCCCACGCGTCGGCCCACCGCTCCACGTGCACGCGCTGCAGCGCGTCGCCGCCGAAGACGACGAACCGCAGGTCCGCGGGCGCGCGGCCCGGTCCGTCGACCTCCGCCAGCTGGCGGAAAAGTTCCGGTGTGGCGCTCAGGACGGTCACGCCCTCGGCGGCCAGGACGTCGCGGAGCAGCCACGGCTGCCGTACGGTCTGCGTCGGTACGACGACGCACCGGGCGCCGTGCGTCAACGCGCCCCAGATCTCCCAGACGGAGAAGTCGAACGCGGAGGAGTGGATCACACTCCACACGTCATCGGGCCCGAGGTCGAACGTCCCTGTGCTGTCCACGGCCGCGAACAGGTTCTGAACGTTCGCGTGCGGCACATGGACGCCCTTGGGGCGGCCGGTCGAGCCCGACGTGTAGATCACGTAGGCGATCTGTCCGGGCTCGGTGACGACGACCGGTGCGGTGGCGGGGCGCTCGCTGATCGCGGTGACCGTCTTGGGGGCGTCGAGGACCAGCAGGGGGGTGACCTGGGTGTCGGCCAGTACGTCGGTCAGCGTGCCGACATGGTGCTGCTGAGTCACCACCACCTTCGCGCGGCTGTCGGCAAGCATGAAGGCGAGCCGCTCGGACGGGTGGCCGGGGTCCAGCGAGAGGTACCCGCCGCCGGCCTGCCACACGGCCAGCATGGCCGTGACCATGTCGACACCGCGGTCCAGGCATAGCCCGACGACCGTCTCCGAATCCACCCCCGCGTCCCGCAACTGGTGAGCGAGACGGTTGGCGCGCGCCATCAACTCTGCATAGCTCAGCTGCTGTTCACCACTGATGAGGGCCACCGCGTCGGGAGCCTCCGCAGCCTTCTCCGCGATCAAGCCGTGCACGCCACCGGCGACGGGCGGCAGCGTCGCGGTGTCGTTCCACTCCGCCACCAAACGATCCCGTTCGGCTGCCGACAGCAGAGCCACCTGCGACAGCGGTCGCGTGTTGTCCGCGGCCACCGTCTCCAGCAGGCCGACCAGGTGCCCGATCATCCGCTCGACCGTGGAAGCGTCGAAGAGAGCGGTGGCGTACTGGATCTCGCCGATCAGATCACCAGTGTCGGAAGCGGCGCCGCTGACGGCGTCGGTGTCGGTGTCGCCCAGCGTCACCAGCAGGTCGTACTTCGCCGGCAGACTGTCCACGAGGAAGTCCGTCGCGAGCGCGTCCGCGCCGAAGAGGTCACCGGAACCGGCGACAGCGCCGGTCTCCCGGGTTGCGTAGGTGAACATGACCTGGAACAGCGGGGTGCGGGACCGGTCACGGTCGCCGACCAGGTCGTCGACGAGCTGCTCGAACGGCAGGTCCTCGTGAGCGAAGGCCGCCAGAGAGGTCTCCCGCACACGGCCGACGAGTTCGGCGAAGGACGGGTCGCCGGACAGATCGGTGCGCATGACCAGTGTATTGACGAAGAACCCGATCAAATCCTCCGTCTCGGCCAGGTTCCGGTTGGCGACCGGCGTACCCACCACCACGTCGTCCGAGCCCGCATACCGGCCGAGCACTACGTCAAAGGCCCCAAGAAGCGTCATGAACATCGTCACGCCACGCTCGCGTGAAAAGGCACGCAGAGCGTCCGCCGTCCGTGCGGGAACGGTGAATCTGATTGCCGCACCCTCGGTGGACCGCACGGGCGGCCGGGGCCGGTCGGTGGGCAGCTCAAGGGTCGGAGCTCCCGCCAAGTGCTGCTTCCAGTAAGCGAGTTGTCCTTCAATTACGTCCCCGGACAGCCACTGCCGCTGCCAGGCGGCGAAGTCCGCGTACTGCACGGCCAGCGGCGGGAGCGGGTTCGGCTCACCCTCGCGGAATGCCTCGTAAAGGGCCGCAAGCTCACGCCGGAAGATCTGGTCCGACCACTCGTCGAAGACCACGTGGTGCACTGACAGCGCCAGAACGTGCTCGTCGGGAGCCACCCGGATCAGCGAGGCGCGGATCAGCGAATCGGCCGCCAGATCGAAGGGCAGCGCCGCGTCCGCGGCGACCAGCCCGCGGGCGGATGCCACCGGATCACGCTCCGCGGACACATCGACGAGCACCAGCGGGAACGCCTCCGGCGGCTGGTCGATCACCTGGTACGGGACGCCGTCCGCACCCGCGACGAGCCGGGTGCGCAGCACCTCGTGCCGCGTCACGACGGCGCCCAGAGCAGCGGTGAGCGCGCCCACATCGGGCTTCTCTCCGCGCAGCCACACCGGCAGGGCGACGTTGTACTCCGCGGCCCCTTGCTCCAACTGGTCCAGGAACCAGAGCCGTTGCTGCGCGAACGACAGCGGCAGTGGCTGATCCCGGTCCACGGCCACCACCGGTGGTACCGCGCTCGCCCGCCCGGCGCGCTCCACAGCGACGGCCAGACCGCGCACGGTCGGCCGGTCGAAGAGCACGTGCAGCGGGAGCTCCGCCCCGATCAGCTCCCGGACGCGGGACCTGACGCGGGTAGCGAGCAGGGAATGCCCGCCCAATTCGAAGAAGTTGTCCGTGACGCCGACCCGCTCCACACCCAAAAGCTGAGCCCAGATGCCCGCCACCAGCTCCTCGGTCGCGGTACCCGCGGGCACGAATGCATCCAGCTCCGGCCGTTCGCCGTCCGGCGCGGGCAGCGCGGAACGATCGAGCTTGCCGTTAGGAGTCAGCGGCAGGGCGTCGAGTGACACGAAGAGGGCCGGGATCATGAACGCGGGCAACCTTCCGCCCGCGAACTCCCGTATCTCGGCGATGGACGGAATGCCGTCCGCCTGATCGGCAGATACGAGGTAGGCCACCAGCCTGCGGTCCTCGACATCCCCGAAGGCCGCCACCACAGCAGTACGGATCCGCGGGTGCTCGGCCAGGACAGCTTCGACCTCCCCCGGCTCGATCCGGAAGCCCCGCACCTTGACCTGGCCATCCGCACGACCCACGAAGTCGAGCTGCCCGTCTGCCAGCCAACGCGCCCGGTCGCCGGACCGATACATCCGCGTGCCATCAGCCGCGAACGGGTCCGCCACGAACCGCTCACCCGTCAGCGCAGGCCGGCCCCGATACCCCCGGGCCACCTGCGGGCCCGCGATATACACCTCGCCCGGGATGCCCACCGCAACGGGCCTCATCGACCCGTCCAGCACATACACCTTGGCGTTTCCCACCGGCGATCCGATCGCGGGCGCACCGGTCAAGTGCTCTGGTTCCACCACACCGGTGGTCACCATGACTGTCGCCTCGGTCGGGCCGTAGGTGTTCACCAGCCGACGGCCGGCCGCCCAAGCGCGAGCCACCGGCTCCGTCAGGCGCTCCGCACCCAACAACAACGTCCCGATACCAGGCACGTCCTCCGGATCCAGAACACCCAACAGGGACGGCACCACACTCGCCGCCCCCACACCACCGGCACGGATCAAGGCAGTCAACTCCGCCGACTCCGTCCGCTCCGCGGACGTCGCCACCACCAGCACACCACCCGACGCCAACGTCACTGCCACATCCAGCACGGCCGCATCGAAACTGAACGACGCGAACTGCAACACCCGCACACCCGGACCCGCACCCAGCACCGGACCCAAGGCCGACACCATGCCCACCACACCACGGTGCGCGACCTGCACGCCCTTCGGTCGACCCGTCGACCCGGATGTGTAGATCACGTACGCCAGCTGATCGGCGTCCACCGGCATTTCAAGGGCCGCCGTCGGCAACTCCCTCAGCGCACCCACAACGGCCGGATCGTCCAGCCCCACAACATGCTCCACCCGCAGACCGTCAACCAGCGACCGCTCACCCACCACCACCTGCACACCCGCATCGGCAAGCATGAACTCCAACCGATCCGCCGGATACTCCGGATCCAGCGGCAGATACGCACCACCCGCCTGCCACACCGCCAACACCGCCACAACCATGCCCACCCCACGCGGCAGACACAGACCCACCACCGACTCCGCACCCACACCAACCCCACGGAGGTAACGCGCAAGCCGATTCGCCCGCGCCATCAACCCGCCATAAGTCAGCGACTCGTCGCCCGACACCACCGCCACCGCATCCGGTGAAGCAGCAGCACACCCCGCAATCAGCTCATGCACCCCACCCACCGACGGCAACGGCACCGAGGAGGCATTCCACTCCCCCACCACCAGCTCACGCTCACCCGCCGAAAGAACCGCCAGCTCACCCACCCGCTGGCCCGGGTCCATCGCGACGGCCTCCAGCAACGTCACCAAATGACCCGCCAGACGCTCCATCGTCGCCGCGTCGAACAGCGCGGTGCTGTACTCGATCTCCCCCGACAGGATGTCGCCGCTGCCCTTGACCCGGACCGACAGGTCGAACTTCGCCGGCAGCGCGCCCGGGTTCGTGTACGCGCCGCTGTCGACGACATAGCTGAAAAGGACCTGGAACAGAGGGGTCCGGGACCGGTCCCGCTCGGTGACGAGGTCGTCCACCAGCTGCTCGAACGGCAGGTCCTGGTGCGCATACGCACCAAGCGCCGTCTCCCGCACGCGCGCCAGCAGCTCGCGGAACGACGGGTCCCCCGACAGGTCGGTACGAAGCACCAACGTATTCACGAAGAGCCCGATCAGGCCTTCTGCCTCGGCACCGCTCCGGTTCGCCACCGGTGTGCCCACCACCACGTCATCCGAATCCGCATAGCGCTTCAACAGGACGTCGAAGGCCGCAAGCAGCGTCATGAACATCGACGCACCGCTTTCCTGCGACAGCTCCCGCAGTGCCCCTGCTATCCGCGGCGGAACAGTGAAGCGCTGTACCGCCCCTGCAGCAGAACGGACAGCGGGACGCGGCCGGTCGGTAGGCAGGTCAAGCACCGGCGTGGCGATCAACTTGTTTTGCCAGTAAGACAGTTGTCCATCAATTACGTCACCGGTGAGCCATTCGCGTTGCCAGACGGCGAAGTCGGCGTACTGCATGGTGAGCGGGGGCAGCGGGTTCGGCTCGCCGGCGCGGAACGACTCGTAGAGGGCCGAAAGCTCGCGCTGGAAGACGTGATCCGACCACTCGTCGAAGATCACGTGGTGCACCAGGAGCGCCAGTACGTGTTCGCCCTCTGCCACCCGGATCAGAGTGGCGCGAATCAGTGATCCGCTCGTCAGATCGAACGGCGTCATTGCGTCGGCGCGCATCAACTCCCGTACAGATTCCGCAGGTTCAAATCCTCCGGACACATCCACGATCGCGAGAGGGAAGCGTTCCGCCGGATCGATCACCTGGTGAGGTACACCGTCAGGGCCCGCAACCAGCCTGGTCCGCAACACCTCGTGCCGCGCCACCATCGCATCCAGCGCCGCACCCAGTGCGGCTACGTCCAGATCGCCGTCCAACCGGATGGGCAGCGGCAGGTTGTACTCGGTCGAGCCAGGCTCGAGTTGGTCCAGGAACCACATGCGCTGCTGCGCGAACGACAACGGCAACGGCTCGTCCCGGCCGACTGCGCTCACCGGCTGCACCAGCGATCCGCGCGCCGACCCCTCGACCACTACTGCCAGGTCACGAACCGCCGGGTGATCGAACATGGCCGCTACGGGCACGTCCACTCCGAACACTTCGCGGATACGGGAGATCACCTGCGTCGCCAGAAGTGAATGCCCACCCAGCTCGAAGAAGCTGTCCGTGGCACCCACCCGCTCCACACCCAGAACCCCACCCCAGATCCCAGCCAGAAGCTCCTCCGTGGCCCCCGAAGGAGCCACAAACCCCTCCAACGCCTGCCGCACACCCTCCGGCTCCGGCAACACCGAACGATCCAACTTCCCATTCGCCGT
>NZ_JBHUUV010000081.1:0-9158 GCF_042670885.1 Streptomyces sp. NPDC057136 | reverse complement strand
CCGTCGCCTGGGACGGCGAAGCACGGGCGGTCCTCGAAGTCGCCGACGCGGTGAAGGACACCAGCGCGGAGGCGATCCGCCGGCTGCGGGACCTGGGGCTGACCCCGATCCTGCTCACCGGCGACAACAAGGCCGTCGCGGAAGCGGTCGCGGCCGAGGTCGGGATCGACGAGGTGTACGCGGAGGTCATGCCGGAGGAAAAGGTCGACGTCGTCAAGCGCCTCCAGGCGGAGGGCCGTTCGGTCGCCATGGTCGGCGACGGGGTCAACGACGCCGCCGCGCTCGCCCAGGCCGACCTGGGTCTGGCGATGGGCACGGGCACGGACGCCGCGATCGAGGCCGGTGACCTGACCCTCGTACGCGGAGACCTGCGGGCCGCGGCGGACGCCATCCGGCTGTCGCGCCGGACGCTCGGCACGATCCGTACGAACCTGTTCTGGGCCTTCGCCTACAACGTGGGCGCGCTGCCGCTCGCCGCCGCCGGACTGCTCAACCCGATGATCGCGGGGGCCGCGATGGCCTTCTCCTCGGTCTTCGTGGTCGGCAACAGCCTGCGCCTGCGCGGCTTCCAGGCCGCCGACAAGTAAAAGCAAGCGAGAGGGGCGGACCCCAGGGGCCCGCCCCTCTGACATTGAACGTCCCTGGTGAGGCTGTCGAACGCCCCGGTCTGAGACACCATGCTCAGATGGCACGCGTCACACCCGGCGGCTGCCGTCCGGGGTCCTCCTGCGGCGGTTGATAGTGTCCCGCGCGGAGGTCGAACGTGAACGCGAGCAGAGTGGTACGCCCAGGCGGGGTCCTGGGGCACCTCCTGCTCGTCGGAGTCTTCGCGTTGGCCGTGTTCCTCATGCACACCGTCGGGCATGCGGACGGTTCGCCGGTCCACGGCATGTCCGCCGCCTCGCACAGTGCGGGACACCCCTTCGAAGAACGAACGAGCTACGGCTCCGTGCAACTGTCGGCTCAGCACGACGGGTCGTCGGCGCTCACCAGCCCTTTCGGCGGCACGGACATGGCCTCCCTGTGCGTCGGGATGATCAGCGCCTTTGCGGGCGCTTCCCTGCTTCGGCCCGCGTTCACTCGTCACGTCGGCTGGTCTCCCGCCAACGGCTCATCATTCGCTGAAAGGTTGCGGTCCGCCTCACTGTCGCGAGAACCCAACCCGGCCCGCTCCCGCTTGCCGGTCCTGCGGGTATAGGCCGCCTCACGCTTCCGCCAGCGGCTTCCCGTACGACCGACACACACGAGGTGAATCAAGCATGCCCGCCTTCACGAACCCGTTCCACCGACCGCGCACCCGCTCACTCTGCGCCGTGGGCTCCGTCGTTGCCGGAACTCTCC
This sequence comes from Streptomyces sp. NPDC057136, assembly GCF_042670885.1. Classification (NCBI taxonomy): domain Bacteria; kingdom Bacillati; phylum Actinomycetota; class Actinomycetes; order Kitasatosporales; family Streptomycetaceae; genus Streptomyces; species Streptomyces sp. NPDC057136. Next base: position 7,817 of record NZ_JBHUUV010000081.1, on the reverse strand, counting down.
TCCTTGCCGCCTGCGGCGACAGCACTCCCGACGGCGGCGCCGCTGCCGGGGGCGAGGGGTCCAAGCCTGCCCCCGCCCTGCACAGCCACATCCATGGGCTGGGAGTCGACCCGGAAGACGGCAGGCTCTACGTGGCCACCCACGAGGGAATCTTCACCCCGGATAACGGAGGAGGCCCGCAGTTGGTCGGGGACAGCACGGACGACTTCATGGGCTTCACCGTGGCCGGTGCCAAGACCTTCCTGGCCAGCGGCCACCCGGCCCCCGGCAGCAATCGGCCGGACAACCACGGGTTGATCAAGAGCACCGACGCCGGAAAGTCATGGAAGTCCGCATCGCTCAAGGGCGAAGCGGACTTCCATAGCTTGGACTATGCGAAGGGCGTCATCTACGGGTACGACAGCACGGGCGGTGTGCTGCGCATGAACGAGGACGGCACGAACTGGAAGGCCCGTGCGCGGCTGCAGGCCCTCGACTTCGCCGTCAATCCCGCGGACCCGAGCCAGGTCGTCGCCACCACGGCGGATGGCGTGGCGCGCAGCACGGACGGCGGCGCGACCTTCGGTCCCGGCGAGGGGGCGGGGATGGAGTTCCTGTCCTGGGCGTCGCCGGGCTCGTTGTTCGGGGTCGACTTCACGGGCGCTCTGAGTATCAGTTCGGACGGCGGCGCCAACTGGAAGAAGACGGCTTCCGTGCCGGGAGGAGAACCTCAAGCCCTGACCGCCGTCGACGAGCGGCACATTCTCGCCGCTACCCAGGACGGCATCTACGAGTCCCAGGACGCAGGGAAGACCTTCACAAAGCGCCTCTCCGTGGCAAGCGGCGATCACCACTGACATACGCCAATTCACCGGACCTACCCGGCGGGCTGCTCGGTGAGAGGCGTTGTGTGCGAGGCGACCGGCGTCGAGCAGCAGCTTGTTGAAGCCGCGCTGAGCCTGCCGCTCGGCGCGGCTGCAGTCCTGCTGAGTGTCGTCTGACCCCCGCATGGGGCAACTGGAATGCCTCCGTCACCGCCGACGGCGCCTTCGTGGCGGCCATCACCGTGGCAATGGTGTTCCTGCCGCGCGGCGACAACCTCCCCAAGGGCTGCCCGGCCGCCGACCTCTGGGAGTTCCGTCCGGCCGCGATCGGCATCCAGGCCGCGCTGCGGACGGTGTTCGGGCCCTCCTCGGCTACCTGGCCGAACGGATCCTCGCACCGAGTCCCTCAAGGCCGCCTGCCGGCTCAGGCCGCCAAAGTCGGCGGAACCACGCGGCGGGAAAGACCGGGGGCGCGCCCGGCTCATCCCGGGGCCTTCCCTCGGTCCCCGCGCTTCCCCGGCACGAACCCTGCTCCTACGCGGCTCCCGAGCCGCCGAGAACTACCACTCAACGAATGGGCACGGGGCTCGTTTCCCCGGAGCGGGGCCTGCCCCGTCTGTGGCGTCACTCACTCGCGCGATCCCCGACCCCTCGTTGAAGCTAATCTTCTAAGGCGATTAGTATTCGCGGAGCTTTCGCATCGGCCGCCCACCCGCCCGGGATGGCGGCAAAGTGCCGCCATGTCCACCATCGCTCACGCGGATCCGGGGAGGGCACAGTCCCGGCTCGGCGGCCGAGCAAGAAGGAGCTCCACAGTGGCTTCCCATCGCCGCCCGAAGCAATCCGGTCCGCGCTACACCGGTGTCCTCACCGTCACCGCGGCGGCGGCCGTGGTCCTCTCCGTCCAGTCGGCTTCGGCCGACCCCCTGCCCGACCCCAACAAGAAGGGGGTCAAGGCGCAGGTGGACCGGCTGTACGAGCAGGCGACCCAAGCCACCGAGAAGTACAACGGGGCGAAGGAGAAGGCGGACAAGCTCACCAAGCAGGTGGACACCCTGCGGGACGAGGCCGCCCGTAAGCAGGGGGAGCTGAACAAGCTTCGCGATCGGATCGGCGCAGTGGCAGCTGGCCAATACCGGTCGGGCGGCCTCGATCCGTCCCTCCAGTTGTTCCTCTCCGAGGACCCCGACACATACCTGGAGAAGGCATCTGCCCTCGACCGGCTCGGCGAACAACAGACTGCCGCCCTCCAGCAGTTCCTCTCCCAGCAGCGCGCGCTCCAGCAGCAGCGCAAGGAGGCGTCCGAGAAGCTGCGCGACCTCGGCGCCGCGCAGAAGGAGCTGGGCAACCGGAAGACGGAGATCCAGGGCAAGCTCGGCGAGGCGCAGCGGCTGCTGAACACCCTGTCGGCGAAGGAGCGGGCACGGATCGCCGAAGCGGAGGACCGGGCCAACCGGGATAGCGCTCGGGTCGAGCTGGGCAACGAGGCGAGTGGGTCCGAGCGCGCCGCCTCGGCCTTCGCGGCAGCAAAGAGCCGGGTCGGGATGCCGTACGTCTGGGGTGCGAGCGGGCCGAGTTCCTTCGACTGCTCCGGACTGACGTCCTGGGCCTATCGCCAGGCCGGCGTGACCATACCCCGCACCTCCCAGTCGCAGGCGAGCTCCGGGGCGCGGATCAACTCCCTGAGCGCACTCAAACCGGGGGACCTGATCATCATGCGCAGCGACTTGAGCCACGTCGGTTTCTACGCGGGCAACGGCCAGATCCTCCACGCCCCCAAGCCGGGCGCTCAGGTGCGTTACGAGTCGATCGCCCGCAGCGGCATGCCATTCATGTGGGGCGTTCGCATCGACTGAAGGCACGGCCGCGTGGTCCTGCCCCCTTTCACCGCGGCCACAGCATTGTTGAGTCCTCAATTTATTTCTCGACTACTCAACGAGGCCGTGACTGCCCACTCGAATCCGACAACAGATCGAGCCTGCACACGATTTATTCACGCCATGTTCCACACGGAATTCCGAACCGCGGCGAATACGCGGTTAAGATAACGCCATGATTACAGCCCGGTCGCGCTCGCGTGCGCCGCATTCCCGCGTTTCGGCGGGGCTGCGACGCCTGTTCGGCCTGGTTGCACTCCTGTTCGGTCTACTGGCCGGACACGGTGTAGAGACGGAAGCCTTCGCCGAGTTCGCTTCGCCGAACCTGGCCGCCGCATCGCAGAGCATCGTGGACGGTTCCGGTGGACACTCGCCGATGCACCCGACCCATGAATGCTCGCTCAGGCTTCCCGAGGGAACTGCGGCGCCCAACACCCCCGGCGCCTCCAGGCAGTCCGGCGTATTCGGTGAAGTCGTCACCGGTGAGCCGGTAAAAATCGATTCAGTGAAAGACAGTTCGCTTTCACCGGCATCCCCTAGAAATCTCGCAGTCCTTCAGGTGTAGATGCTCCCGCGCCACCTCCCCCGACTTGCGACCGTGCGGTCGGGAGTCGAACGGCGCGCTTTATCCCTACACCCCTTGAATTGCTGTGTGCGCCTCTCCGTCCTGCCGCCACGGGACCCGAGTCGGCGCGCCCATGGAGGAACTGTGCCAAGCCGCCCTTACGCAGGCCGGACCATCGAACTTCAGCCCGGCGTACGCCACTTACTCACCGCTATCGTCGGCGCCCTGATGGTGTCAGCAGCGCTCTGCTTCTCGCCCGTCGGCGGCGACACCTCGCACCGCGAGATCGGCATCGCCATGGCGATGGAGTGGGGCGGGAGCCACACCGAGGACCGGGCACCACAGCACCATGGCCATGGCCACGGTCACGGTCACGGAGCCGGCTGCACCTCTCCGGGTCTCACTCCCCAGGCTTCCGTCACGGCGCAGCACTCCGAACCCGGGGCCACGCCTCTCACCTTGCCCATGGGCAGCGACGCGACGGCCCTGGAGGCCCCCATCTCAAGGGCGGTCGCCTCATCAGGTGCCTCCCTGGCGCGGTCGGGCCGCTCGTTGCAGATCAGCGTCTGCCGGTGGCGCATCTAGGCCGTTCCCTTCGTGGGCCGCGTGGCGCGGCCACCGAACGGAACGAGTACCTGACGCGCACACCGAAATGAGAGCGGAACCATGCACTCCTCCACCACCGACGTCACACCCCCTGCCCGCACCGCCCTGTCCGGGCTGGTCGGCAACACCCCGCTGCTCCACATCTCGGAGCCGCTCGCCCCCGCGGGCCGCGGCTTCTGGGCGAAGCTGGAGGGCTTCAACCCCGGCGGCATCAAGGACCGCCCGGGTCTCCACATGGTCGAACGGGCCCGCGCCCGCGGCGATCTGCGCCCCGGCGCCCGGATCATCGAGTCCACCAGCGGCACCCTCGGGCTCGGGCTCGCCCTCGCCGGTATGGTGTACGGCCACCCCGTCACCCTGGTCACCGACCCGGGCCTGGAGTTGTCCATGACGCGGCTGCTATCTGCGTACGGGGCCCAGGTCAACGTGGTGTCCGAGCCGCACCCCACCGGCGGCTGGCAGCAGGCCCGCCGCGACCGAGTGACCCAGCTCCTCGCACAGCACCCCGGATCCTGGTGCCCGGATCAGTACAACAACCCCGACAACATCACCGCGTACACACCGCTCGCCCTCGAACTCGCCACCGAACTCGGCCACATCGACGTCCTGGTGTGCAGCGTGGGCACCGGCGGCCACTCGGCGGGCGTCTCCCGCGTCCTGCGCCAGCTCTACCCGGACCTGACGCTCGTAGGGGTCGACACCATCGGCTCGACGATCTTCGGCCAGCCGGCCCGGTCGCGCCTCATGCGCGGACTCGGATCGAGCATCTACCCCGGCAACGTCGCGTACGACCAGTTCAGCGAGGTGCACTGGGTGGCCCCGAGCGAGGCGGTGTGGTCCTGCCGTCAGCTCGCCGCCTCCCACTACGCCACGGGCGGTTGGAGCGTTGGCGCCGTCGCCCTGGTCGCGGGCTGGCTCGCCCGCGCGCTGCCCAAGGAGACGCGGATCGCCGCGATCTTCCCCGACGGGCCGCAGCGCTATCTCGGCACCGTGTACGACGACGACTACTGCGCCGCCCACGGCCTTCTCGACGGGCCGCCCGCACCCGAACCGGATGTCATCGGCCGCCTCGACGAGAAGGAGGTCACCCGCTGGACGCGCTGCACCACCGTGGTCGACCCCCTCACACTCGCCCATGACGAGCAGGTGGCCGTCGACGAGGGCCTCGCGGACACCGCGGAGGAGCGGGTCTGATGAAAGGCACTCTCACCCAAGTCCGTTCGTACGAACGGAGCGTGCAGCTGCTGATGGTGAACCAGTTCACCATCAACCTCGGCTTCTACATGCTCATGCCTTACCTCGCGGCACATCTCGCCGGGCCCCTCGGGCTCGCCGGCTGGCTGGTCGGGCTCATTCTCGGCGTCCGCAACTTCAGCCAGCAGGGCATGTTCCTCGTCGGTGGCACACTCGCGGACCGGCTCGGCTACAAGCCCATGATCATCGCCGGACTCGTCCTGCGCACCGTCGGGTTCGCGACGCTCGGTCTGGTCGAGTCCGTCCCGGCGCTGCTCGCCGCCTCCGCGGCGACGGGCCTGGCCGGCGCGCTGTTCAACCCGGCCACCCGCGCCTATCTCGCCGCCGACGCCGGCGAGCGCCGGGTGGAGGCGTTCGCCCTGTTCAACGTCTTCTACCAGGCGGGCATTCTGCTCGGACCGCTGGTGGGCATGGTGCTGACCGGGGTCGACTTCAGCGTCACCTGTCTCGTCGCGGCGGGGATCTTCGCCGTGCTGAGCGTCATCCAGATCCGTGCCCTGCCCGCCCGCCGAGCCGAAGAGACGAAGGAGAAGGCCGGCGAGGGCGTGCTCAGCCAGTGGCGGGGAATCCTCGCCAACCGCCCGTTCCTGCTCTTCTCCGTGGCCATGATCGGCTCGTACGTCATGTCCTTCCAGGTCTACCTGGCGCTCCCCCTGGAGGTCCGGCGGCTCGGCGGAGAAGGCACCTTCGGCACAGCGGCCGTGGCCATCCTGTTCGCCGTCTCCGGGCTGAGCACGATCCTCTTCCAAACCAAGGTGACCGCCTGGTGCAAAGCCCGAATGGAGCCGGGACAAGCCCTCACCTGGGGTCTGCTCACCATGGGCACGGCGTTCCTCCCGCTCCTCGCCGTCACAGCGGTCCCTGTGCCCGGCGGCGGCATCGGCCTGTGGCTGCTGACCGCCGTACCGCCGGCGTCGTCCGCGCTGCTCCTCTCGGTCGGCACGATGATCGCCTACCCCTTCGAGATGGACACCATCGTGCGGCTCTCGGGCAACCGCCTCGTGGCCACGCACTACGGCTTCTACAACACCATCTGCGGAATCGGAATCACCGTCGGCAACCTGCTGACCGGCGCGGCGCTCGACGCCGCCCGGAAGGCCGGATTGTCCGCACTGCCCTGGCTCGCACTCACCTCGCTCGGCCTGGCGTGCACCGCCGCGCTGTACGGCCTGCACCGCACGGGCCGTCTCGCCGCACCCCCGGCCGAGGCACGCCCGGAACCCTTGACCGTCTGACCTGACACCCCGAAGCAGGGGGGCGGTCGCCCACATCGCGCCCGCCCCTCTGCTTCGCCTTGCCCCTCTCGGGAGTGAACCATGACGACCGCGCCGTCCCGGAAGTCCCGCACCATCGTGCGACTCCTTCCGTTCCGCGCCGTCCGCTACGACCCGCCCCGTGCCGGCGCGCTTTCCGCCGTGCTCAGTCCCCCGTTCGACGACATGAGCCCCGCCCATGCCCGCGCACAGCGCGCCCGGTCGCGTGATGCTCTGCCGCGGCCGGCGCCAGACCACGGCAGAGCGGACGGTTTCGCGGTGGGTTAGCTCGCGCCGAGCATCTTGTTCATCTGCTCGATCTCGGCCGTCTGCGCCTTGATCACCTCGTCTGCCAGCTTGAGGGCGGGGCCGTACTTGCCCTCCGCCTTCTCCTTGTTGGCCATCTCGATGGCACCCTCGTGGTGCTTGATCATCATCTCGGCGAACATCTTGTCGAACTCGGCGCCCTTGGCCTTCATGAGCTCGTCCATGTCCTCCTCGGTCATCATGCCGGGCATGCCGTGCGCCATGTCGTGGCCCTGACCGGACATGTCTGCGGGGACCTCCTCGCCCCACGACGTCAGCCAGCCGGACATGGTCTTGATCTCCGGGTCCTGGGCGCCCTTGATCTTCTTCGCCAGGTCCTTCGTCTCCGCGGACGAGGCCCTGTCGTCGGCGAGATCAGCCATCTCCACGGCCTGCCGGTGGTGCTGGATCATCTCTTCGGCGAAGGCAACGTCCTGGGCGTTGTGGTCGCCGGCCTGAGCCGAAGCGCTCGGAGCGGGGGCGGAGGAGCTGGACTCCATGGCCCCCATGTCGTGCCCGCCGCCGTTGCCGTTGCCGCCGCAGGCGGCGAGAACGAGGGCCGCCGCTCCGGTCGCGGCGACGAGGGCGGTACGGCGGATCAGCTTGTGGTGCGTGTTCATTGCGAGACTCCTGGGTCTGTCGTCTGTCGAGGAAGGCATGACGATGGGCGCCGGCCCGCCAGGTGGGCAGGGCGAGACGCCACGGCGCTTCCTAGATCCGCAGGAGTTGGAGTTCGGACAGTGACGGCGGGGCACGGCCTCCGCCGGGTGCGGTAGTGCTCCTCGTGACGAGCCCGGCGGCGGACTCCCCAGGACAGATCAGTGTCGGCTGCAGCGCCGGAAGAGCGATCGAGCCGCTGACAGCGGCCGAGGCACAGGTGGGGTCAGCGTGCTGGCCCTGGCCGCCGTGCCCGGAGCAGTCGTGATCACAGTGGTCCGACGCGTCGAGAACCACAGACGCGGAGCTGTACGACGCAGTCGTCTGCGCCGCCGAGGGGCCGGGCCCCATGGCGTGCATGCCGAGCAGCCCCAGAAGAACGGCAAGAACAAGAAGTCCGTGGTTCCGCAGCGCCGGCTGCGGGACCACGGACTTCTTTAAGACGGTCATGAGCCCCAACAAGGCCCGGTCTCTTATACACAACTGAAGCTGCCGA
>NZ_JBHUUV010000080.1:0-9287 GCF_042670885.1 Streptomyces sp. NPDC057136 | reverse complement strand
GGGGCGCTTGCCTTCGCCGACGTCAGCGCCACCATCGGACTGGCCATTGCGATCGTGTACCGGACCCGTCTCGCACCCAAGCCCCCTCGTCCAACGGTCACTTGCGAGCAATTCGGGCGACCATGACCAGCATGTCACCGGCGCAACGATTCCTCACTCCACCGGCGAGCTGAGCTTTCATGGAAGCGCGGACACAGTGTTGAACGTCGCTACAAGGACCTCCCTGGTCAGCCCTCCCTCGAAAGGATCCACACCCGAAAGAGTTTGCTGCGGACACGACTCTGACGAGTGGTGAAGCGTGAGGCGAGGGCTTTCGACACGCTGCGCCATCGATCCGGAAGGGCGCACGACGAGGGGTCCCTCAACCCGGACCAGACCTTAGACACACCGCGGAGGCCGAAGCAATCCAGGCACTCCCCTACGAGTGAATTGCCACCAGCCATCGCGAGCGGCTCGCCACGACCGACATCGTGTGCTCTAGGGTGCAGTTGCGGCTTGACCACCGCTCCCTGGAGACGCTTCGGCCCATTCCTCCACGCTCGGGTGAACCGGTCGCTCATTACTCAGGACGACGCGTTGTCGCACACGAGTCTCACTTCCCACAACGAGAAACGGTCGGCATCGTGATATATCCGCCAACACGACCCCGGCAAGGCAGAGCCCTGCCCCCGCAGTCGGCGACTCGGCCGTACTCCGTGCATGACTTCCCGCCTGTGTACCGATGATCTCGGACGCAGGCCGGACCGTACCCACGGAATCAACCGATGGGCAGCAGTGCCGGCCACCATGCGGGCACGTCACCCGGTGCGCATGCCTGCCCGGTGGACCCCGCCAGAAGGTGCCACACCGCCATCGCGGGCCAGAGCAGCAGAACGGCCAGGGCGAGCACCCCAACAGCGGGAACGAGCACCCGCTGCGCGTCCGGAGGCCCGCTCAGTCTGATCCACGCCGCCACTCCGGCGAGACCCATCACGGTTGAACTGACCAGGACATGGAGCAGGGTGGAGCCCGGCTCCCCGACTCCGCAGTCCCGCCAGACATGGCCGAGCAGGAGCCCATGAGCATAGAAGCAGAGAACGAACACGAGCCACGGTGCCAACGAGGGCTCCCGGCCGTCCCTCCGCAGCAACCGGCTGCCCCAGCCGTCCGCCAGGCATCGGAACAGATACCACCACGCGAACAGACCTATCACGGCGAGCACCAACCGCGCCGGTGGACCGATCTCCTCGACAACTGCCTGGCCCGGCGCTCCCACCGCGACCATCGCCGCGAGACACACCAGACGCCAGTCGATCCATATACGCCCTTGCAACAGACCCCCCAACGAGGTGCGCTGAACTGCGACTACGCCGTGAACAGGTCCCCTACCGGACCACCCCATTCGAAGACAAACGCCCCTCTTACCCGGTCGGCCCTGACCACGATGCCCGGCTCCGCCACGTTGAGCTGTTCGCGGAGCCATCCGGCCATGCACACGGCGGCGACCTCGGGCTTGTAGTCGACCAAGGGATAATGAAGTCGTGCACCTGGATCTCGACACCACTCGGGTACGCCTCAGCCAGCGGCCGTCGCATGAGAGAAGCGCCGAAGGCGAGCCACTCGAGATCCTTCCAGTGGATTCCGGCCGACGGAAGGGTGAGCCAGATGCAGCCGTGCACCGTCGTGCTGTTTTCCGGCTGAGCATCGACCGCCCGGAGCTCGGCCTCCAGGTCGGCCGCCAGGCCCCCCAGAGGCGCCGACCACTGACGGAACCCGAACCTGCCTGCCTTGATTCTCCCAGGTCCCGCTGGCGCGATCAGCGGAGCGCCGCGTTCGTCACCGGCGCTGCCGCCGACCCAGCCGGCGCGGCCGGGGCAGCGGGAAGGTCCAGCAGAACGCGGATCCGTTGGCTGTGCGTGTTTCCGGAGTGGTTGTCCACCGAGCGGAGGTGCCCGAGAAAGGACGTCGCGTCGGATGCCTCGGCCGCCTGCCGCCAGAACGGAAGCCCCGCTTCGAACTCCGCCACCAGCCGCGCCTTCGGCTGCTCCGCGCCGCCGGGCAACTGGGCGCCCTTCATAAGCCGGGCTGTCTCGGCCTGTGCCTCGGCCATGCGCGCCGCCCATGCCCGGGCGCCGACGAGGTCCTGTGCGGGGCTCTTGGCCGGGCGGAGCACGCCTGCGCTGTTCAGTGGCTTCCATGCCATGAGGTAGTCCGACTGCGCCGGGTCCAAGTCGGCCGCGTCCAGCCGTACCGAGGAGTCGAGCAGGGCGTTCCCCGGGCGGGCGACCCAGCACAGGACGCCGCGCTGCCCGGCTGCCCATCCCCGCTCGTCGGGGTAGAAGAAGTAGGTCTGCAACGGTCCGGACGCCAGAGGGTCGGCCGTGTAATCGAGGAAGAGCTTCGCGCACTGCGGCCGGGCGGTCGCCGCGATCTCGTCCCGCGATGGGGGCCGGTCCTGCTCGGACAGCCGGAAGGTGGCGTACGCCTCTCCTCGGTGTGGCGCGTCGCACGGCAGGAGGCGCACGTCTGCGCCGCGCGTCGGCGGTGCGTCCCGTCCAGGTGCCCCGGACCGCGGGGTGAAGCAATCGCCAGGCTCGATCGCGTGGGAAGCGGTCCAGCCGGGCTTCACTATCTCGCCGGCCGCATCTCGGGCGGGAGGCGTCCAGACCCTGAAGTCGACCACGGCAGCGGCTGTGCCCGCGAGTAGTAGCACCGCGGCGGAGACAGTGACGCCGGCGATCGCGAGCCCCCTGCCACGCTGCCTCCTCCTGGGTATCTGCACGAGCGCCACGATGCCGAAGGCCAGGCCCAGGGGGGCGAGGCACAGCAAGGACGTCACCAACGCGGTGACTGCGAAGGGGTTCAACGTCTCGGCCTGCGACGGGGGCTGGTGCGGGTACGGCGGGTGAGGGTGGGACACGGAACTACCCTTCTTCGCTGGACGGCTGTCTATGGCCGGCGTTGCTCCGACGCCCGCTTGTTGGTGTCGATGACCGTGAAGAGTACGAGAGCGAGAGCGCAGGGAATCGCGACTGCCAGGAAGGCCACCTTGACGGGATGGCTTGCCTCGAACTCGAGGAGAAGCACCCAGATCAGCGCACCGGCGCCGATCGCGAAGGCTGTTCTGCCCATCACGAAAGCCTGCCGTCGGGCCGCTTCGGGGGACCAGTCGATCTTGGGGTATTTGTTCATGTGCCGGAAAGCCGCGTCGCCGAGTCCCAGGGGGTTGGTCATGTACAGCAGCCCGAGGGATGTGAACAGCAAGGGGCCGAGGAATATCTCCATATGGATTGCCTCGTAGAGTCGGAGGTGGGGGCAGGCGGCGGATCATACCTGCCCCCACGGTTGTTCAGATTTGTTGGTTACCGACCCCGGTCAGTGAATTCCGGTGCAGGTGAGTGAGCCTCCGACGTCGCCTCCCGGAGTCGAGACCCCGAAGGAGAACGTCCCCACGGGGTCGTCGTTGCCGTTCCTCACCACACTGGTGATGGGCAGGCTGGACCCGTCGTCCATGCAGTTGTTGGTGGCGTTGACGGCCTGACCGTAGCCACCGGTGAAAATGCCGAGTGTGCCGTCGAGGTTCAGCCCCGATCCTCGGACCTGGTTCCAGTCGTCGGCGTTGCTGTATCCGGCCGTCCCGGAGAAGGTGAACCCCGGGGTGGTCAGCTCGGGCCCTTCGGACCCGACCCAGGCCAGGTCGTAACCGCCTTCCGTGCGCATGGACCCCAGGCATCCGGAGGCCGCGTAGCCCCAGAGCATTCCGGCGTCGACGTTGACGCAGAGGAACTTGGAGGTGCCGTAGCCCGTTGTGTCCCGCAGCAAGGACTCGCCCGGAGTGCCGCCGCCCATGGCCGTGTCGAAGAGGCCGCCCAGGAAGTTCTCCCACGCGGGTACCTCCTTGGGCGGGGTCCAGCCTTCCGAGGCTCCCGGCAGCGTGTTGTTGTACTGCCAGGCGTTGCCGAACTCACCCGAGCCGGAGGCCGGAGTCGCCTCAGTCTCGGAGGAGCCTGCGTCGGGGTCGTACTGCCAGGCGTTCCCCCACTCGCCGGGGCCCGAGATCGAGGTCCCGGTGTCCATCCGCGGGCAGGTGGAGCTGTTGTAGCCCATGCAGTCCGGTTCGTGTCCGTCGAGCTCGACCCTGCTGACCGGGTTGCCTCCGGTGAAGGAGTACCGGTTGCCGGTCATCAGGTCGGTGCCGAGCTTCATGTCGGCGAGGGCGCCGGTGTACATGTCCCGGGTGGTGAAGCGGTTGAGGCTCGGGTCGTAGTCGCGGAATCCCATGTCGTACGTGTCCGAGGAGACGTCCCAACGCTTCGCGTTGAAGCGGTACGGGTTGTAGGCGGCCTCGGCCGGGTCGGCCGGGGCGTTCTTGTCCAGGCCGGTGAATTCCGCCGCGTCGTCCTTTCCGTAGGCGGTGTAGCCATAGGTGGCGCTGGTGTCGCCGGCCGCCGTGCTGACCGACTCGACGTCTCCGCGCGTGTTGTACCCGTACACGCCGAGCTCTTCGGTGCCCCCGACAGTCTTCAGCTGCGAGAGTCGCTGACCCCACGGCGAGTACTGGTAGGAAGCGGTGAGCGAGCCCGAGACCTCCTCGGTGAGCACCTCGCCGGACAGGCCGAGGTAGTCGTACTCGGTCGTCTTGCCGCCCGAGGTCTTGCTGGTGGTGCGGTCGAGCGGGTCGAAGGTGTACTTCGTCACCGCCTGCCCACCGGTCTCGGTCAGCTTGGAGCTCTCCACGACGTGGTCGAAGCCGTCGTACGTGTTGCGCTCGACGATCTTGCCCTCGCCCGAGACGGTCTCCAGCCTGCCGAAGGGGTCGTAGGTGTAGCCCGCCACGGCACCGTTGACATTCGCCGACAGCAGCCGGTTGCGGTCGAAGGTGAAGGTGGAGGACGCCCCCTCGACGTTCTGCGACACGACATTGGCGTTGTCGTCATGGACGTAGGTCTCGGTCGAGGAGCTGGTACCGGTCTTCGTCACTCCGGAGATCCGGTCCACCGGGTCGTAGGTGTAGTTCGCCGTCACGTCGACGTACGACGACGGAGAGTCGGCGTTCATCTTCTTGCCGACGTCCCTGGTCTTGTTGCCGTTGCCGTCGTAGGTGACCGTGTGCTCGGAGACGAGCGTGCCGTTCGCCTTCTTTTCGCGCTGGAGCTTGAGCGCGCCGTCCAGGTAGTAGGTGAGGTCGACGGTGTTGCTGTTGGCCTTTGTCTCCTTCAGCTTCTGGCCCCGGTCGGTGTACGTGTACGAGGTGACCTTCGGCGAGGCGTCCGATACGGACTTCCCGACCGACACCGTCTTGACCAGCTCGCGCAGGTCGTAGGTGTAGCTGGAGAACTGGTCGGGGTGGGTGACCGTCTCCGGCTGACCGTTGGGGTCGTACGTGTACGACGTGGCCTTCTTCTCCTGGCCCGCCAGGGCCTCGGTCACCTTCTGGACCTGGTTGAGGCCGGTGTAGGCCAGCGTGTAGGCGTCAACCGTGCTGCCGGACGACGTGTCGTCCACCGAGGTCATATTGCCGTTGACGTCGTAGGCATAGGCGAAGGTGCGCTTCTCGCTGTCCGTCTCACCGGAGTTGTCGCGCACCAGCTTCACGCCGTCCGCCACGACAACGCCACCGCTGTTCTGGAACAGCTGGAGCTTGCCGGTGTCACCCTTGGTGAAGGTGTACGTGCCGAGCTGGACCCAGGTGCCTGCAGCCGCGTTCTGGTCCTTGGTCACGTTCACCGTGCCCGTGGCATGGGTGACGGTGTACTTCGCCGTCGTTGCGGCACCGGTGACCTTCGGGTACCGCACATACGCGGTGTACGAGCCGTCCTGCGGCACATTCACTGTCCAGGTGAAGGCATCGGTGCCGGTGCCCGCCGTGTGGGTCTGGTGGTCGTAGCCCTGCTGACCGGCAATGTCTCCCTTCGTCCAGGTGCCGGTCGCCGACGTGCTCTGGGTGTCGGAGTTGTCCACCAGAGCGACTGCGCCACCGACCGGAGCGCCGTCGTCCGACCTGGACTTCAGTTTGCCGTCCGGGTAGTACTCCCAGCCCATCGTCCGGGACGAGGAGCCGCCGGCCGAGGTGAGCGTCCGGGCCGTCTGCAGCCCGAGTTCGTTGTAGTCGTGCGTGGCGGCGATGTCCCACGGGTCGGTGGACTTCTTCACCCACCCGTTGTCGTAGTAGGAGTACGAGGTGTCGTTGCGGACCGTCTGACCCTCCGACGGCGGGAGCGAGGTCCTGGCGACCCGGCCCACCTCGTCGTAGACGGTCTGCGTGTAGACGTTCGCCTTGTTGTAGCGGCCGTCGTTCGGGTCGTACGGCTGGAACTGCTTGACCGGGCGGTTCAGCTGGTCGTACTCGGTCCTGGCGGCGAAGTCGTCCGCGTTGGCCGTTCCGGTACCGCGCGGGGTGATCACCCGGGTGGTGTTGCCGACCTGGTCGTACTCGTACTTGGTCGTCCTGTACGTGATCGAGGTGGTGCCGTCGTGCGGCGACTTGACCTCGGTCTGCTTGCCACGCTCGTCGTAGGTCACGGTCGTGGTGTTGTTCTCTTCGTCCGTCGTGGAGAGGACGAGAGAGTCCTTGTCGTAGGCCCGCGAGGTGGCCTTCCCGGCCGCGTCCGTGGCCGTGACGACCCGGTGGTTCAGGTCGTAGGTGGTCTTGCGGGTGTAGTCGGTGGTGTCGGCGGTCACGTTCTTCTTGGGGTCGATGACCTTGGTGACGTTACCGACGTTGTCGTACTCGTAGCTGATCTTGTCGCCGGCCGCGTCGACGACGGACGCCAGCTGGTAGATCTCGTCATAGTTGTTGATGGTCTTGTAGTCGTTCGCGTCGGCCGTGGTCAGCGTTCCCTTAGGCTCCGTGACCGACCGGACGTGGCCGACCTTGTCGTACGCGTAGGTCGTCCGGCGCTCGCCCGACGTGGCCGTGTCCTTGGGCGCCGTCGCGGAGATGACCTGGTCGGTGGCGTCGTAGATGGCCGTTGACACCACGCCGTTGGGCGCTGTGGACGTGGTGACGTTGTCGTTGGCGTCGTAGACCGGGGCCGGCGTGATGATCACGTCGCCCGTCGCCTGGTCCTTGGGCACGGTCTTGACCAGCGCACGTCCGAAGGTGTCGTATGTCTGCTTGGTCTTCTTGCCCAGTGCGTCCGTGAGCTCGGTGACCCTGCCGCGCTCGTCGTAGACGAAAGCGGTCGTCCTGTTCAGCGCGTCGGTGGTCTTCGCCGGGGAGCCGGTCGGACCGAAGTCGCTGTTCGTGGCCGGGTTGCCATTGGCGTCGGTCGCCTTGGTCAGCTGACCGAAGGCGTCGTACTCGTAGGACGTGGTGTAGTCACCGGTGACGGACGGGGTGGCGACACCCTTGGGGTCGGTGACCGTCTTCAGGTTGCCGAAGGTGTCGTAGCCGAACTGCCAGGCGCGGCCCTCCGGCGAGATCTTCTTGGCCAGATCTGCCCCGAAGCCGTCGGGACGCGGCTTGTACTCGTACTTCTGCGCGTTGGCCGGGGAGACACCGGGCGCGCACTCGCTCTGCGTGGGGACGCCTGTCTTGTTGTTCTCGGCGTCGCGCTGCCAGAGCGGGTAGCCGGTCTTCTGGTCGTAGCAGTACGCGGTCTTGGCGCCGTTGGCCTCTTCCAGGTAGGTGACGTTGTTGTCCCCGTCCCAGGCGAGCTTGGTGGTCTGTGCCTTGGCGTTGGTGGTCTGCACCGGGCGGCCGAAGTCGTCCGTCACGTAATTCGTCGCGCGGTTCTCCGCGTCGGTGACCGTCGTGTCGGTGAACTTGGCGTTGGCCGTGTTCACCTTGTACGCGAAGCCCATGGTGCCCTGAAGCCGGTCGGTGACGGTCTGGGTCCACCAGTGGTACTTCGGGTCGTCGCCCTCCTTCGGGTAGTAGTACGCCAGGGCGGTGGAGTTGGCGCGCGGGTCGGTGACCTTGACCAGCTTGACGTTCTTGTTGCCCTGGGTGGCGTCGTACTCGAAGCCGAACACCTTCGGCTGGGACGAACCCGCACCGTCGGTCAGCTTGGTGAGCAGGCCCTTGTCGGAGTACTCGAAGGTGACCTTGCGCTGCGAGATGTCGGTCATCGACTTGACGTGGTCGTCGACCTTCGGGCCGGCCTCACCCTTGGCGTAGTACTCGAGGGTCAGGCTCTGACGGCCCGCCGGGTCGGTGATGTACTTCAGGAACTTGGTCGGCTTGTTGTTCGACTTGCGTTCCTCGTACGTGTACGTCTGGGTGTTGCCGTTCTTGTCGACGATCGACGTCATGTAACCGTCGCAGCCGAAGAGGAACCTGGTGCCGTCGGGACGGGTCATCGTCCAGGCGTCGGGGATCGGGTCCTTGAGGGGGGTGCAGTCCAGTCCCAGCTTGGCTTCCAGCTTGTAGTGGACGCCGGCCGGGGCCTTCCAGCTGCCGTCGGGCTGCTTGCTGAAGACGTGCGTGGTGCCGTCGCCGTCCGGGAGCTTGATCTCGGTCGGGTTGGGCTTGGGGTGGAACTCCAGCGGTGCGCCGAGCCGGGTGGGTCCGGCCAACTGGCCGGACCAGCCGTGCCCGAGGACGGTGTCGGAGGTGTCCAGTGTGTTGTAGGAGAAGCGGGCGAACGTGCTCAGGCCGCGACCGGGGTTGGAGAACGCGTTGTAGGACCAGACGCTGTTTCCGGCGGCCGTGTTGTTCATGACCGTGGAGCCGGCGCCGGTGTTCTTGCCCGCGTAGGAGTAGAACTTCTCCATCCCCAGCGTGTTGGAGGTGGGGTCCTCGACCGCGACGTTCTGCTTGAGGCCGGGGATGCCGGCGGTGCCGGAGACCCAGGTGCTGTTGGTCTTGTTGAAGACGTCCCAGGTCAGCGCGTAGTCGGTGCGCTTGTTGCCGGAGTCGGAGTTGATCGGGGTCTTGACCTGGGCCTGGAGGCTGACCGAGTCACCCGGTGCGACGTCACGGGGCAGGGCGGTCTGGATCTGGTTGCCGCCGTTGGTGACGTCGGTGCCGTCCGGGAGGGCCCACTTGTAGGTGAGGACCTGGTCGGTGGCCTTCCACGTGGCCGTGGTGGTGTTGGTCAGGTTGAAGTCCACCGTGTACGTGGTGTTCGGCGTCATCCGGGCCGGAGTCTGCGGCGCGAAGTACGTCGAGGCCGTGGTCGAGTCGATGTACGTGACCACGATCTTCGGGTGGAGCTTGGGCTCGGCACCTTCGGAGGACAGGAACAGGGTGCGTTCCTGCTGGACGGCCTCGTTGGCCATCTTGATGGCGACGCCCTTCTGGGACGTCGGGGTGCTCACCCAGGACTGTGCGAGTGAGGTGACGTTCCAGTCGTGCCGGGCCG
>NZ_JBHUUV010000079.1:0-11767 GCF_042670885.1 Streptomyces sp. NPDC057136 | reverse complement strand
AGAAACTCACCAAACTCCCATGCCCAACCAGCACACCCTTCGGCCGACCCGTCGACCCAGACGTATACAACACATACGCCAACTGATCCGGCACACACGGGACATCGGGCGCCGCAGACGACAGAGCCGACAGAACACCGACAACATCCGCATCATCCAGCCACACCACCGACTCCACAGATTCCACCGACTCAACCGGCAGTCCCCCAGCCACCGACCGGTGCCCCACCAGCACACTCGCACCACTGTCGGCCAGCATGAACTCCAGACGATCCAACGGGAACTCCGGATCCAACGGCAGATACGCCGCACCCGCCTGCCACACCGCAAGCGCCGCAACCACCATGTCGACCCCACGCTCCAAGCACAGAGCCACCACAGACTCAGACCCCACACCCACACCCCGCAAATGACGAGCAAGCCGATTCGCCCGCGCCACCAACCCCCCATACGTCAACCACTCATCACCCGACACCACAGCCACCACATCCGGAGCCACAACCGCCCGCCCCGCAACCAACCCATGCACCCCACCAACCGCAGAAACCTCCACAGCCGTGTCATTCCACCCACACACCACCACCTCACGCTCACCCGCCGTCAACACCGGCAGATCACCCACACGCCGACCGGCATCCTCGGCCACCGCCTCCAACACCGAACCCAGATGTCCCGCCATCCGCTCCACCGACACCGCATCCAAGCGGGCACGGTCGTAGGACAGCTTGATCTTGACGTCACGGCCGGCGCCCGCGGTGATGTGGAGCGGGTAATTGACCTGTTCGCGACCGAAGTTGAGGTTGGCCTCCAGGCCGTTCGCAGCGGAGGTCTCCCGTCCTTCGGTCAGAGCCTGGTCCGGGTAGTTCTCGAAGACGAAGAGGCTGTTGAACAGAGCCTGACCCGTGGGCAGTTCGCTGCATTCGGCGATGGTCACCAGCGGAACCTGCTCGTACTGACGGGCCCGAACCTGCTCCTCCTGCAGCCCGACAAGCCAGTCCTCCACCGGCTGGTCACGGTCGATTCGTATGCGCGTCGGGGTCGTATTGATCAGCAGGCCGACCATGGAGTCCATGCCCTCGACCTGACCGCCGCGCCCGGACGACGTCACACCGAACACCACGTCGTCGACTCCGGAGTACAGGGCGAGGACGAGCGCCCACGCGCCCTGGACCACCGTGTTCACCGTCAGCCGGTGCCGGCGTGCGAAGTCCGCGAGGCCGGATTCGGCGGCCGTGCGCGACAGCGTCACATGGGCTTCCTCGCGTCCTTGGTCGCCGGTGGCACGCTCCACGCCGAGCGTCGTGGGTTCGGTGATCCCGGCCAGGTAGTCGCGCCAGTACGCACGCGCCTGCTCCAGGTCCTGCCCGCCGACCCACGAGACGAAGTCCCGGAACGGTGCACGCGCGGCCAGCGCCGGCCGACGGCCCCCTCCGGTGCGGAAGACGTCGTACGCCTCCAGCATCTCGCCCATCACGATCGGCAGGCTCCAGCCGTCGAGGAGCAGATGGTGGTAGCTCCACACCAGCTGATGCCGGTCGTCGGCGACGCTGATCACGGAGATCCGCACCAGCGTGGGCGCGGAGAAGTCGGCACCCCGTGCCCAGTCGGCGTCCAGGTGGTCGCGGATCGCCTGCTGCTGCAGGTCCTCGTCCAGATGCGAGAGATCCCGTACATCCAACGGAAGGGGTACGGAGCGGGAGACCACGGCCAGCGGCTCGGGCACTCCCTCCCAGACGACTGCGGTGCGCAACACCTCGTGCCGGGAGAACACCAGCTCCCAAGCCTGCTTCAGGGCATCGAAGTCCAGCTCCCCGTCCAGGGAGAGTCCGTTCTGCACCCAGTACATGCCGGGGTCGTCGGAGAGCCGGGTATGGAAGAGCATGCCCTGCTGGAGGGCGGTGAGCGGATAGATGTCCTCGATCTCGGACGGCACACGGGCCGCAACACGGTTCAGCGCGGCCTGGTCGATACGTGCGAGCGGGAAGTCGGACGGAGTGTGCCCGCCGATCCCGGGACGGCAGCAGTACTCGATCAGGTCATCGAGGATGTCGGCATAGCGCTGGGCCAGCCCCGCGACTGTCGCCCGGTCGTGCACCTCGGTGCCGTATGACCACACCATCTCCAGACGGCCGTCGGAGACACGGCAGTTGACGTCCAGAAGGTGCGTGCGGTCGCCTTCCGTCGACCAGGCACGACCGAGCGAACCCTTGCCCGGGCGGAGCCGGCCGGCTTCGCCCCCGGTGGCGGGCTCGCGATCGCCGGTGCGCTGGGCGTTCTGGCTCAGGTAATTGAAGCTGACCTCTGCACTCCCGTCCGGAGTCCAGTCGGTGAGGTGGCGCAGCAGGCCATACCCCAGCCCCTTCCTCGGCACTCCGCGCAGATACTCCTTCGTGCCACGCAGCAACGCACCAAGGTCCCCGTCCACCGCGCCGGTGAGCACCACCGGGTACATGCTGGTGAACCAGCCCACCGTCCGCGACACGTCGATGTCGGCGCCGACGTCCTCACGACCGTGGCCCTCCAGGTCGACGACCACCGACGGGACCCGGGCCCACGAGGCCAGAACCGTGCCGAGGGCCGCGAGGAGCACGTCATTGATCTGGGTCCGGAAGGCGCTCGGCACCTCGCGGAGGAGTCGCTCGGTCTGGTTCGCACCGAGCATGGTCACGACCTCCCCGGCCGAGGTCACGCTGTTGCGGCCGTCGCGGTCCCGTGGCAGGGGCGAGGCCTGGGCCTCGGTCGCCCGCCAGTACGCGGTTTCCGCGGCAAGCTCCGGCGAGACCGCCAACTCGGCCAACCGCTGGGTCCAGCGCATGAACGACGTCGTCTTCGCCGGCAGCTCCACTGCCACGGAGCCCTGCTCGACCTGCCCGTACGCCGAGATCAGGTCCTCCAGCAGGACCGGCCAGGAGACCGCGTCGACCGCCAGGTGATGCACCACCACCAGAACCAGCTGACCGCGATCGCCCCGATCGAAGACCGCCACCTTGAGCAGCGGCCCTTCCTCCAGGTCGAGACCGGCCTGCACCTCCGTGGCGCGCGCCTCCAAGAAGGCCGCCTCGTCCACGCCATCCACACCGGAGGCATCAATCACCGGCACCGGATCGGATGCCTCGGCAGCCACCAGACGACCGACCCACTCCCCGTCCTCCTGCACAAAACGCGAACGCAGTACGTCGTGCTGCTCGACCAGCGCACGCACCGCCACCCGCATCAGATCAGGATCAATGTTCCCGTCGGCCTCCAGGACAGTCGACTGGTTGAAGTGCGCCGCCTGCGGCAGCGCACGGCCGAGGAACCACCGCTGGATCGGCGAGAGCGGGTAGTCACCCACCACCACGCCCTGCTCGGCGACGGCCACACTCTCGCTCGCCGCCACCGACGCAAGACCCGCCACCGTCTGGTGATCGAACAGCTGTGCCGCCGTCACGTGCACGCCGAAGTCGCGGGCCCGTGCCACGACGCGGATGCTGATGATGGAGTCCCCGCCGAGGTCGAAGAAGTTGTCCTCGACCCCGACCCGCGCCACGCCGAGGATCTCCGCCCACGTCTCGGCGAGGATCCGCTCAACCTCGGTGCGTGGCGCGACATACGTGTCCGCCGATGCCGCGTTCGCCCCGTCCGGTGCCGGAAGGGCCGCGCGGTCGATCTTTCCGCTCCGCGTCATCGGCATGCCGGCCATCTCGGTGAAGAGCGCCGGGACCATGAACTTCGGCAGGCGCTCGCCCACGAAGGCGCGCAGCTCCCCGACGGACGGGATGCCCTCCGCCATGTCCGCCGGGACCAGGTAGGCGACGAGCTTGCGGTCCGTTCCGGTGCCGTAGGCCGTCACGACGGCCGTCCTGACGCCCGGGTGGTCGGCGAGCACGACCTCGATCTCGCCCGGCTCGATACGGAAGCCGCGCACCTTGACCTGGTTGTCGGCACGGCCCACGAACTCAAGACGCCCGTCCGCCAGCCGTCGCGCCCGGTCTCCCGAGCGGTACATGCGCGAGCCGTCCCCGGCGAAGGGGTCCGCGACGAAGCGCTCGGCGCTCAGCGCACCACGGCCGCCGTAGCCACGGGTGACTCCGGCCCCGCCGATGAACAGTTCCCCGGCCACGCCCACCGGCGCCGGGTTGAGCGACGGGTCGAGGATGTAGACCCGCTCGTTGAGGAACGGCGTACCGATCGGCGGTGTGCCGTCGGCGGTAACCTCGCCGCCGGTCGTGGCGATCGTGGTCTCGGTCGGCCCATAGACGTTCAGCAGTCGCAGGCGTCGGTGCCACAGCGCGGTGAGCCTGGCCTCCACCCGCTCGCCGCCCACCAAGACCGTTGCAAGGTCAGGGAGTTCGTCCGGAGACAGAACCCCGAGGAGTGTGGGCGTCATGAAGGCGAGGCTTACCGCGGTCCGCCGCATCAGCGAGGTCAGCCGCTCGGGCGGAGTGCGGTCCTGGCGCTCGGCCACCACCAGGGTCGCGCCCGTGGGCAGCGCCATCACCACCTCCCACACCGAGGCGTCGAAGCTGAATGACGCGAACGCGAGGACGTGGTCGCCCGGGCCGGCGTGCAGCAGCGACCGCATGCCCTCGGCGAGGGTCGTCACTCCGCGGTGGGGCACGTGAACGCCCTTCGGCCGTCCAGTGGATCCCGATGTGTAGATGATGTAGGCGAGCTGGTCGGGCAGGACCCGCACCTGGGGCGGAGTGGCCGGGAACTCTTCGAGCGCCGCCAGGGTCGTCGGGTCGTCCAGCCAGAGCACGGTGTCCACGGTTCCGTCGACGGCAAGGTCGGCGGCCACGGCCTCATGGCCCACGAGCACCGAAGCGCCGGTGTCGCTCATCATGAACTGCCGCCGTTCGAGCGGGTAGGCGGGGTCGAGGGGCAGGTAGCCCGCCCCGGCCTGCCAGACCGCCAGCGACGCGACCGCCATGTCGGCGGAGCGCTCCAGACACAGCGCGACGACGGACTCAGGTCCCACCCCTGCACGGCGCAGACGATGAGCCAGCCGGCTCGCCCGTGCCGCCAACGCACCATAGGTGAGCGACCGTTCACCGGCCAGGACGGCCACGACGTCAGGAGTGGCGGCCGCCTGGGCGGCGATCAGCTCGTGGAGGCCACCCGTGGGCGGCAGCTCCACGGCGGTGTCGTTCCACTCCTCGACGAGCAGGTGGCGCTCGGCCTCGGGCAGCAGCGTGACCTCACCCACGTGCTGGTCCGCGTCGGCGGCGAGGGCGTCGAGGAGTGTGACAAGGTGCGCGGCCATCCGCTCGACGGTCGCAGCCTCGAACAGGGCGGTGCTGAACTGAAGTTCTCCGGACAGCGCGCCGCCGGCGTCCGCCAGGGTCAGGACCAGGTCGAACTTCACGGGGATCGGCTCGGGTCCCGTACCAATGACACCGATGGCATCCGAGGCGTCACGGTCGTCGAACCCGTCCACCGACGTCCCACCGTCGCCCGGGTCGCCCGGGTCGCCGGGCACGTAGCTGAACATGACGTCGGACAGCGGGTTACGGGACCGGTCCCGCTCGGCGACCAGGGCGTCGACGAGCCGGTCGAACGGCAGGTCCTGGTGCAGGTACGCGCCGAGGGCCATCTCCCGGACCCGACCCAGAAGTTCGGCGAAGGACGGGTTGCCGGACAGGTCCGTGCGCATCACCAGCGTATTGACGAAGAAACCGATCAGGTCCTCGGTCTCGGCCAGCGAGCGGTTCGCGACCGGTGTACCGATCGCCACGTCGTCCGTGTCGCCGTAACGCCCCAGCAGGACACTGAAGGCGCCCAGCAGCGTCATGAACATCGTCGTGCCGCTCTCGCGGGACAGCGCACGCAGCGCCTCTGCGGTGTCCGGAGCGACGGCGAACCGGGTGACTGCGCCCGCTGTGGAACGCACCTGGGGGCGGGGCCGGTCGGTGGGCAGCTCAAGTACCGGAGCCCGGTCCAACTGTTCTTGCCAATAGGAGAGTTGTCCGTCGAGTACGTCGCCGGTCAGCCACTGTCGCTGCCAGGCCGCGACATCCGCGTACTGCACGGCGAGCGGCGGCAGCGGATCGGGTTCACCGGCTCGGATTGCCTCGTACAGATCGGACAGCTCGCGCCGGAGGATCCGGTCCGACCATTCGTCGAAGACGACATGGTGCATGGCGAGGGTCAGCATGTGATCGTCCGGCGCCAGGCGCAGCAGAGTGGCGCGTACGAGAGGCCCGGTCGCCAGGTCGAACGGAGTGAGACCGTCCTCGCCGATCAGCCGGTCGGCCGCACCCTGCGGGTCGGCAGCGCCGGACACGTCCGCCACCGGCAACGGCAGACCGGCCGGCGGGTCGATCACCTGCTGCGCCACACCGTCCGCATCGGCCACAAGGCGGGTCCGCAGGACTTCGTGGCGGGCAACGAGCGCGTCCAGGGCAGCGCCCAGGGCAACGAGGTCGATGTCACCGGCAAACCGCAGACGGGTGGACATGTTGTAGTCGATCGAGCCGGGCTCCAGCTGGTCCAGGAACCACAGCCGCTGCTGTGCGAACGACAACGGCAGCGCCGCGTCCCTCGCGACGGCCGTCACCGGGGGCGCGGCGTCACGGGCCGAACTGTCGACGAACGAGGCCAGGCCGCGTACCGTCGGCCGGTCGAACAGGGCAGCCAGCGGGAGTTCGACCGAGAACATCTCGCGGACCCGGGAGACGACCTGGGTGGCCAGCAGCGAGTGGCCCCCCAGCTCGAAGAAGCCGTCGAGGACACCCACCCGCTCCACACCGAGCACCCGCGCCCACACGTCGGCGAGCAGCTCCTCGGTGGCGGTGGCCGGGGCGACGTACCGGCCACCGCTCCCGGTCCGGAATCCCGCGGGCTCGGGCAGGGCCGCCCGGTCGGTCTTCCCGTTCGGGGTCAGCGGCAGCACGGCCAGCTCCACGAACAGCGACGGGACCATGAACTCCGGCAGCCGCTCCCCCGCGAACGCCCGCAACTCGACGACGGCCGGGACGCCCTCGGTGTGGTCCGTCGGGACCAGATAGGCCACGAGACGACGGTCCGTGCTCTCCCCGAACGCACTCACCACCGCCGCCCGGACACCCGGGTGGGCGACGAGCGCCGCCTCGATCTCGAGCGGCTCGATCCGGTAGCCGCGCACCTTCAGCTGGTCGTCGGCGCGGCCGAGGAACTCCAGCTGCCCGTCCGCCGACCACCGCACTCGGTCGCCCGTCCGGTACAGCCGGGAGCCGTCGACGGCAAACGGGTCGGCCACGAACCGCTCGGCGGTGAGCGCCCGGCGACCTCCGTAGCCCCGCGCCAACTGCGGTCCACCAACGAACAGTTCACCGGGAACACCCACGGGCACGCACCGCATGGACGCGTCGAGCACGAACACTCTGGCGTTGACGATCGGGGCGCCGATGGGCGGCGCGCCCTGCGCTCCCAAGGCGTCGACCTCGGCGATGCTCGCGCAGACCGTGGTCTCGGTCGGCCCGTAGGCGTTGAACAGCCGGTGACGCTTGCGCCATGCGGCGGCCAGGCCGGCGTCTAGACGCTCACCGGCGGTCACCAGCGTGGTCACACCGTCCAGGTCACCGGGCCTGAGAGCGTCGAGGAGCGACGGCGGTACGGTCGCCACGCTCACCCCGCTGCGCGTGACCAGGGAGGCGAGCCGGGCAGGGTCGGCCCGGTCCGGCGCCTCGGCCACGACCAGGGTCGCGCCGACCGCCAGCGCCATCACCAGCTCCCACACCGAGGCGTCGAAGCTGAACGGCGCAAAGGCGAGCACGATGTCGTCGCAGTCCGTGCCCAGTGCCGCCTGCTGCGCCGTGACCAGGTTCACCAGGCCGCGGTGGGACAGGTGGACGCCCTTCGGCCGGCCGGTCGAGCCGGAGGTGTAGATGACGTACGCGAGCTGGTCCGGGTGGACCGGCGCCGACGGCGGGGTGGCGGGCAGTGCCGTGAGTGCCGTGCGGGTGGCCGGGTCGTCCAACCACACCACGGTGTCGAGACTGCCGACTGCGGTGAGGTCGGCGGCCGCCGCCCGGTGACCGACCAGCACGGTGGCGCCGCTGTCGGCGAGCATGAACTCCAGTCGCTCGGCCGGATACTCCGGGTCCAGCGGGAGATAGGCCGCTCCGGCCTGCCACACCGCGAGGACCGTTACGGCCATGTCGGGCCCGCGCTCCAGGCACACGGCGACGACGGATTCGGCGCCCACGCCCGCATCCCGCAGGTGATGGGCGAGCCGGTTGGCGCGTGCCGTCAACTCGGAGTAACTGACCGACTGTTCGCCCGCGATGAGCGCCACCGCCTCCGGGGCCGCCGCAGCGCGCCCGGCGACCAACTCGTGGACACCTTCCGCGGCAGACACTGGTGCGGCGGTGTCGTTCCACTCCCGTACCAGCTGGTCGTGTTCGGCCGCCGTCAGGACGGGCAAGTCGCCGAGACGCTGCTCGGCGTCCGTGGCGATGGCCGTCAGAACGGTCGCCAAATGGCCCGCCATCCGCTCCATGGTGGTGTCGTCGAAGTGAGCCCGGTCGTAGGACAGGCGCACCACCAGCTCCCGAGCGGAGGAGGCAATCACACCGAGGGGGTAGTTGGACTGGTCGCGCCCGTAGTTGGCACCTGCGCGCAGTCCGTCGCCTTCCGCGTACTGCCCACCTTCGCCACCCTCGACCCTTGCCTGGTCGGGGTAGTTCTCGAAGGCGTACAGCGTATTGAACAAGGCCTGCCCAGCCGCGATTTCACTGCACTCCGTGATCGTGGTCAGGGGCGTCTGCTCATACTTCCGGGCGCGTACCTGCTGGTCCTGCAGCCCCGCGAGCCACTCCACCACGGACTGGTCACGGTCGATTCGGGCCCGCACGGGCGTCGTGTTGATCAGCAGACCGACCATGGAGTCCATGCGGTCGATCTGGCCGCCACGGCCGGAGGACGTCGTACCGAACACCACGTCGTCGGAGCCCGCGTACAAGCCGAGCACCAACGACCACGCACCCTGCACCACGGTATTGAGCGTGACCCGGTGCCGGCGGGCGAAGTCGGCGAGGCCGGACTCTGCCACCTGCGCCGGCAACGGCACCTGCCGCTCGTCGCGCCCCTGCTGCCCGGTGGCGTGCTCAACACCGAGCGTCACGGGCTCGGTGATCCCGGCCAAGCAGTCCCGCCAGTACCCGCGCGCCTGGTCCAGGTCCTGTTCGGCAACCCAGGAGACGAAGTCCCGGAACGGCGCGCGTGCGGCCAGTCCCGGCCGCTCCTCGCCCGCGCGGAAGGCGTGGTACGCCTCCATCACCTCGCCCAGGACGATGGGGATGCTCCAGCCGTCGAGGAGCAGATGGTGGTAGCTCCAGAGCAGCTGATGCCGGTCGTCGGCGAGACGGATCACGGAGATCCGCACGAGCGTGGGCGCGGTGAAGTCGGCGCCACGCGCCCAGTCGGCGTCCAGGTACTCGGAGATTGCGTGGCGCCGGGCCTCTTCGTCGAGCTGCGAGAGGTCCACTACGTGCAGGGGCAGGGGTACGGACCGGGAGACGACCGCCAGCGGCTGCGATTCGCCCTCCGAGACGACCGCGGTGCGCAGCACCTCGTGGCGGGAGAACACCAGCTCCCACGCCTGCTTCAGGGCTTCGAGGTCGAGTTCGCCTTCGAGCAGCAGGCCGTTCTGTGCCCAGTACATGCCGGGGTCGGCGGAGAGCTGGGTGTGGAAGAGCATGCCCTGCTGGAGGGCGGTGAGCGGATAGATGTCCTCGATCACGGTCGGCAGGTTCTCTGCGACACGGTCGAGCACGGTCTGATCGATACGCGCGAGCGGGAAGTCCGACGGAGTGTGCCCGCCGACCTCGGGACGGCAGCAGTACTCGATCAGGTCACTCAGGACCTCGACGTAACGCTCCGCAAGCCCCGCGATCGTCGCCTCGTCATGCACCTCGGCGCCGTACGTCCACTCCATCTCCAGACGGCCGTCGGCCACCTGGCTGTTGACCTCGATCAGGTATGAGCGTGTGCCGTCCTCGGACTGTGACTCGCCGAGAGACCTGCCGGACGGACGGAAGCGGACGCCTCCGTCGTCGTGGGCGGCATCAGCGGTGTCCGATCGACGGCCGGACTGGCCAAGGTAGTTGAAGCAGACTTCCGCGACGGCACGCGTGTCCGGGGTCCAGTCGGTGAGGTGGCGCAGCAGGCCATACCCCAGCCCCTTCCGCGGAACGCCGCGCAGATACTCCTTCGTACGACGCAGCAAGGCACCCAGGTCCCCGTCCGCTGTCCCCGTGAGAGCCACCGGGTAGACGTTGGTGAACCAGCCCACCGTCCGCGACACATCGATGTCGGCGCCGACGTCCTCACGACCATGGCCTTCCACATCCACCACCACGGACCCCACCCGGGCCCACTCCGTGAACACCGCACCAAGAACACTCAGCAGCACATCATTGATCTGCGTCCGAAACGCAGCCGGCACCTCACGCAGCAACCGCTCCGTCAGCCCGGTCTCCAGGGACTGACGGAGGTTACGCACCGAGGCGTTCCGGTTCAGGCCTTCGCGGTCGCGGGGCAGGGGGGCAGCAGCCGCGGCTTCCGTCTCTCGCCAGTACGCCGTCTCGGTCGCAAGCTCGGGCGAGGCCGCAAGCTCTGCCAGTCGCTGCGACCAGTGCATGAACGACGTCGTTTTGGCGGGCAGCTCCACGACGGTGGCGCCCTGTTCGACCTGCGCGTATGCCGCCGCGAAGTCCTCGAGGAGCACGGGCCAGGAAACCGTGTCCACCACCAGGTGGTGGACGACGAAGAGGATCAGCTGCTCACGCTCGCCGCGGTCGAAGAGCGCCACTCGCAGGAGGGGGCCGTCGCTCAGATCGAGGCCGACCTGCACCTCGGTGGCCCGGGCATCCAGGAACTGCCACTCGTCGTCGCCGTCCAGGCCGGAGGCGTCGATGGTGGATACCAGGTCGGCCGGTTCGGCGGCCAGGAGCCGGCCGACCCACTGGCCGTTTTCCCGTACGAAGCGGGAGCGCAGCAGATCGTGCTGCTCGACCAGCGCGCCCAGCGCCGCTCGCAGTACGTCGGGGTCAACGCGCTCGGTGACTTCCAGAACGACCGACTGGTTGAAGTGCGACGGCCCGGGCAGTTCGCGAGCGAGGAAGGACCGCTGGATCGGGGTGAGCAGGAAGTCTCCTACTACCAGACCCTGTTCGGCGTCCGCCAGGCTTTCGCTCGTCGCGACCGACGCCAGGGCGGCCACGGTCTGATGGCTGAACAGCTGCGCCACCGTGACGTGAACACCGAGCTCGCGGGACTTGGCCGCGACGCGGATGCTGATGATGGAGTCGCCGCCCAGCTCGAAGAAGTTGTCCTCGACCCCGACCCGCTCCACACCCAGAACCTCGGCCCACACCTCGGCCAGAATCCTCTCGACCTCGCTGCCCGGCGCGACATACTCCCCCGCCGAGCCGACTCGTGCGCCGTCCGGTTCGGGCAGCGCGGAGCGGTCGAGCTTTCCGTTCGGGGTCAGCGGCAGCGCCGCGAGCTCCACGAAGGCCGACGGGATCATGAAGGCGGGCAGCCTGCTGCTCGCGAACTCCCGAATCTCGGTGATGGACGGAATGCCGTCCGCCTGATCAGCCGGGACGAGGTAGGCCACCAGACGACGGTCCTCGACGTCCCCGAAGGCCGCCACCACAGCGGTCCGGATCTGCGGGTGCGAGGTCAGGACGGCTTCGATCTCACCGGGCTCGATCCGGAACCCACGCACCTTGACCTGGCCATCCGCACGACCAACAAAGTCGAGCTGCCCGTCCGCCAGCCAACGCGCCCGGTCACCCGA
>NZ_JBHUUV010000078.1:0-11978 GCF_042670885.1 Streptomyces sp. NPDC057136 | reverse complement strand
CAGATGTATGCCCCGGCCGATGGCCGGGGCATACATCGTGCTGGGGCCTACGCGCAGCGGTCTGTCTCTGCCGGAGATCAGATGAATGGGCACGTTGGGCGGCGCATGGGCCTGCGTGGGCTGAGGTTATTGCGGTACGGGGGTCTCGCCGGATACGGCAATGCCTGCCCGGTGGAAGTCGTCCACGGCCGCGGCTGTTGTGTCAGCTGCGACGCCGACCGAGTAGTCCAGGCGTACCCGGGCGCGGAAGCCGGCCTTCACGGCGTCCAGCGCCGTAGCGCGCACGCAGTGGTCCGTGGCGATGCCCACCACGTCGACGTCCTCCACGCCGCGGGCGCGCAGCCAGTTGGCAAGGATGGTTCCTTCTACGTCGGCGCCTTCGAAGCCGCTCTTGGAGGAGCTGTGGGCGCCCTTAAAGAAGACCGCGTCGACTTTGCCACCGGTGACGGCGGGCGCGAAGTGCGGGTGGAATTCGCCGCCTTCGTCTCCGGCCACGCAGTGGACGGGGAAGCTGTCCTTGAAGTCCGGGTTCTCGGAGAAGTGGCTTCCCGGGTCGATGTGGTGGTCCCGGGTAGCGACCACGAACTGGTAGTCCAGGCCGGCGGTCTGTTCCACCAGGTCGGCGATCTCGGTGGCGATCCGGGCGCCGCCGGTCACGGGAACACTGCCTCCCTCGCAGAAGTCCTGCTGCACGTCCACGACGATCAAAGCTCGGCTCATGGCAAGCACCTTTCACAAGCGTTGGAATAACGGGTACGAACCACTGAGAATCTCCATCGCCCCGACGGGAGGCACCTGGCGCCGCATGATGCCTCCCATCCGGGCCGGCGCTGTTACGCGACCGGGGTGTACTGAACGATCGTGTCTTCGCAAGGCCCTTCGGCGAACACCGTCAGCGCTTCCAGTTCCGTGGTGTCGACAGCGAGCTGCCAGCGGAGCTTCGTCGCTACCCACTCCCCCACATACCGACACTGCGCGTCCGGAGCCGGCGGCATCCACTGGGCCGGGTCCTGATCCGACTTCTGACGGTTCGTACGGGCCGTCACCGCCACCAGCAACGCGCCAGCACCCTGATCATTCGCATACGCCTCACGGCGGGCGGCCGTCCAGGCCGAGGCCCCAGTCCCAGGCTTCAGCAAGGGGAACCATGTGGTCGATGTCCAGGGTGCGAGGGTCGGAGACCTCTTGATTGTCGTAGTAGGACAGCCAGGTGCCGCCGGTCAGCTTGCACCCGGACTCCACGACAGGGGCCACGATCGCCTCGGCCAGCAGAACCTCGTTGCGGGTGTTGCACCCATCCGTAGTGATGTCGCCGGAGTTCCAGTGCCGGAAGGACGACCGGGTGTAGCCGGTGCGATTCTCCTCATCGACCTGGACCAAACCGACGGCGTCGGCGAGCGTGGTCACCTCAACTGCCCGCAGCCCTTGATGCGGGGTCTGAGCGGCGTGGACGGGCGTGGAAGCCAGGAGCGGAACGAGGGAGAGGGAAAGCGCGCCGAAGCCGCGCAGCAAGTTCTTGATCACCCCCGCGTTCTACCGGCGCCCCACCCCCGACCAGGTGCCAAACAGCTTCCTCTCACCCGCCTGGGCGCCGACATTCACCGCAGGAACGATTCACAAGGCGAGACCCTGGCCGGCTTCGTCTGGGAGCGCGAGGGCCTCACGCGGACCGCAGCATGTTCCCTCTTACGTCACCGACCCCGCCGCGGTCAGTGGGCAAGTCGCCGGCGCCCACGGATGGCACCGCCAGCCCGGAGGGCACCCGTCGACCAGCAAGTCGTGCTCAGCATGCCCTCGTACGTTGCGGCCGTGTCCGGACCGCGTGAGGATCGGAATGCGGGTGTAGCTTCCGGCTGTAGGATTTCGCGGCTCGTGTCATCGAGCGCAGCCCTGACCGGCGCGTTTCTGGGCTGTCTTGGCCCGTCCCGGCGTGCCCGTGTCTCAGCCGGTGGGCATGTCATTGCGGATGCCTTATGTAGTCATCCGCTCTGCCCACTCCCGAACTGTTCGTCAGACGGCTCGTCGGCTGGCGCCCTGCGCAGGCTTCTAACCAGTGCCGGGATCGGTCACCACAGTTCTGTGTCAGGGGCGTCAATTTCGTCAGCGTCGGCAAAAACCGCTTGGAGCACGGCGATGGCCCGGGGATGCTCCGAGGCGCTGTCGCGCCCGACACCGAGGA
This sequence comes from Streptomyces sp. NPDC057136, assembly GCF_042670885.1. Classification (NCBI taxonomy): domain Bacteria; kingdom Bacillati; phylum Actinomycetota; class Actinomycetes; order Kitasatosporales; family Streptomycetaceae; genus Streptomyces; species Streptomyces sp. NPDC057136. Next base: position 9,799 of record NZ_JBHUUV010000078.1, on the reverse strand, counting down.
CAATCCGGGCGAGGCCCGCGTCGATTGCTTTGCGGGCAAGGGGTCCCGCATGAGCGCTGTCCTGCTGAAGCCGCCGGAATAGCAGCTCTCGAAGCGGCTGCACTGTTCCGTGGTCGACCGCAGTGAATGCCTGCTCATCAGCCTGAGCGTGGTCGCCTGCGTCCTCAGCGATCAGCATGGGGACGCGAGTCCAGCCTGCCTCGACGCCTTCCTTGTGGATCCGCATCGCGCCCTCGTCGTCGCCTTCCTGAAAATGAAGGCGGACAAGGTCGCCGTAGTCGTCAATCAGCCCGGCGCCGACGGCCTTCTGGAAGTAGACCTTGGCGTTGGTCAGGTCGCCCGCCGCCTCATAGCGGTAGGCAAGCCGGGGGTACGCGTAGATGTCGCCGATTGCCGCGATGCGTTCGGTCCATTCGGCGGCTTCCTTGAAATGCGTGTCCTCGGCCAGCAGGAACACCAGGCTCTGCATGGCGTCGGGATCGCCGGCTTCGGCGCCCAGTCGGTAGAAGCGCTCGGCGTCAGCCCGGCGCCCGTCCTCCTCATGCCGCTGACCAATGTGGTTGTAGGCGTCCACGACCCCCTCCTCGGCCAGCTTGTCCCAGATAGCAAGGGCGGCCTCTCGGTCTCCGGCGCGCTCCAAGATTCGCGCCCCTGCCTGATCGGCCAGGAAGTCCGGCCAGTCCTTGAGGGCGCTGGTGTCACCAAGGCCGACGGCCTGGCGATAAAGGGCATCAGCGCCGTCCCGGTCGCCAGCTTCTTCCTGTTGCCCGGCCAGGCGGATCCGGACACGCGTGCTGCCGTGTTCGGCGGCACAACGAAGCAGGTAGTGGGCCCATTGGAGGCGGTGACGGTCTTCAGCGGCGTCGGCGAGGTTGTCCAGGTCGTCGGGGTTGGTGAGGTGGGTGTGGGCGGCGTGCCAGAAGGACGCGGGCGGGCAGAGCCGTCTTCGAGCGCGGCGGCCATGCTGTTCGAGGTAGTCGGCCAGACGGAACACCGGGCCCGGACCTGTCGGCGTGCTTGCGGTGCTCTGGGCCGGTGTGGGCGGGCGCCTGGGAGGACGGGGGGTGGCGTGGCGGAGGGGGGCTTGCTTGCCGTGGACGGGCTGGGCAAGTTCGGCGAAGGCGCGCTCGGCCCAGTCGTCGGTGAGCTGGTCGTAGTCGGTGTCGGTGAGGTAGTCGCTCGCGGCGTCGGTCAGGAAGGTCTGGGGGAGGTGGAGGCTGACGCCGAGGCGGCGTGCGTCGATGGCGGCGTCCAGGAGGGCTCGGGCAGGAGGGGTGGCCTGCTGATAGCGGCGCACGAGTTCCGGGGCCCCGGCCAGGTCCTGGGGCACTCGTCCGTCACGGGCCCGGGCGAGCGCGTCACCGAGGAAGTGGTCGCCGGCTTCGGCGAGCGCGGTCGCGGCGGCCAGCGCGGCAGCATCGAAGCTGTCGGGGACGGCCAAGGTCCGCCCGGCGAGGAGTTCCCGGACCCGGCTGTGCGGGTCAGGCATCTCTGGTCTGGGCAGGGCGGTGTATTGGTGGGCGTATTCGGGCCAGAGCGTGCCCAGTACGAGCACCGGGCTTCGCCCGGTGTCGGTGAGAAGTCGGTGCACCGCGGCGGTGATCTGTTCACCGACAGCGGGGTCGCCGAGGTAGTGCTGGGCCTCATTCAGCCACACCACTGTCCGCGGCCCGACACGGTGTAGTTCCTTGAGCGCCGCTTGTGCGCGGGTCGGGTCGAAAGGGTGCCACAGTCGCCAACCCAGCGATGCGAGCGGTTGAACGGCCTCCCAGCATGCCCTTGTCTTCCCGGTTGAGGAGCCGCCGACCAGCACGACCATTCCGCTTCGGCCGGCCGCCGCATCCTGCACTACGGTGCCGAGTATCCGGTCATGCTCTCTGGGTACGTACCCGGGCAGCTCTCGGCCTGCCAAGGCGTCGGTATCTACTGATCGGCCCGGCCCGGCGGGGTGCACCTCCAGATCGTGCGGCTCCCACTCCCTGATCTGCCTGCCCGGCCCCCGCCCCGCACAACTGTCCGCCCCTGGTAACCCGGTCGCGAGCCGCTGCAACTCAAGCAGCTCGTTCGCGGGCAACTTCAGCACACGGGCCAGCGCGGCCACGGTCTGCGCTGACGGAACATCCCCCCGGGGCGCGAGTGCCGTCGACACCGTCGTGCGCCCCAGTTTCGCCCGGGTGGCGAGCTGCGTCTTGTTCAGACCAGCCGTGGCCAGTGCGTCGGCCAGGCGGCTATGCAGCTCGGCCCGCGCCAAGACCTGGCCATCAAAGTCCTCCTGCACGCCTCTGCCTCCTGGTGGTGTGTTCGCCGGTGTTCATCTTCGTCCTGGCGAACCATGGCGCACACCAATTTCGCGACTTTCGATCACGTCAACCCACCACTGCCATCAGGAGCTTGCCGTGACTGTCGCTGTCCTTCTCCTCACCATCGCACTCGCCGTCATCGTCGCTTTGCTGACCGCAGCCACCGCGGCCAAACTCGCCCGTCTCGACGGCGCCACCTACCCCACCGCTCTCACCCGCGCTGCCATCGCCTTCGCCGCCGTCATCACCCTCGCCACCACAGTGAGCGCGGCCATCACCACCCTCCTCAACTGAGACCCGCCACTCCCTGGAGTACCTGTCAGCGGAACGATCGCCATGGAGTCGCAAACCTCAGCAGATCGACAGACGCTGATGTCCGCGTGGGACGCTGTACAACCTTGTCGCCCGGTAGTTGCAGGCTGACAGTCGCGGCGGACTTTCCATGGCGAAGCCCCAGCCAGGGTGAAGCCCTGTCAACCACGATCCCGCTTCCAGCCCTGAGGAGCGCAGCAGCCCATCACCAACCGAACGAGTGAGGTCGCCCAACCAGAGCGTGGTCCTGCGATCGCGGTCCGGGGCCGACATCACCGCGGCATACCCCGAACTCGTGGCCTTCGGTTCCGCCCTGGGCCGGCCCGCTGTCCTGGACGGGGAGATCGTCGCCTTCGACGACCAGGGGCGCAGCGACTTCGAGAGGCTGCAGTCCCGGATGGGGCTGACCGGCTCGCCCGCGAAGGCGGCCCGCATGGCGCAGCGTGTACCCGCCCACCTCATCGTCTTCGACGTCGTGTTCCTCGGCGGCAGGATCATCACGAAGCTGCCCTGCGCGGAGCGGCGCGAGGTGCTGGAAGGGCTCGGGCTCGCGGGTACGCACTGGTCGACGCCCGCGTCGGTCGTCGGCCACAGGACCCAGGCCCTGGAGATGACGAAGGCCGCAGGTCTGGAAGGACTCGTCGCGAAGCGGCTCACCTCGGTCTACGAACCCGGGGTGAGCTCTCGTGCGTGGATCAAGATCCGTCACGTCCAGACCCTGGACGTCATCGTCGGTGGTTGGGTACCCGGGCGCGGCCGGCTCGCCGGCTTGCCCGGCGCCCTACTCGTCGGCGAGCAGGGCAAGGACGGCCTGCGGTACGCGGGAAGCGTGGGCACCGGCTGGAGTGATACCGAACGTGCAACCCTTGCCGAGCTCCTCCACGCCGCCACGATCGACCACTGCCCATTCACGACGGTGCCGCCGGTGGCCGGGGCACGGTGGGTGCTGCCTCGCCTGGTCGGTGGGGTCCGCTACGCGACCCGGACCCGGGCCGGACGGCTGCGCCACCCCTCCTGGCACCGGCTACGCCCGGACCTCACCCCGGATGACATCACCTGACCCGGACCCGGCGTTCTTGCTACGCCCGCGCCTCGGCCGGCTCGTGGGCGTGCTTCAAGGCCATCCTTGCGGCGACGGCGTCGGCCCCGAGCGTTCTCCAGTGCGGGTGCGCGGACACGGCGAGGCTCAGCTCAAGCAGCCGCGCCCGGTACTGGTCCACGCGTGCGGCCTGTTCCGGCGTGTATCCGGGGAGGTCCACTTTGTGGGAGACGTAGTCGGTGTGCAGTTGCTTGTCACTCTTCCAGCCGGGCATCGGCTCGCGGGACCACGGGAGCATATTGGCGTACTGCTCGTACTCGGCGCGGGTCTGGTGAAGCGCGATCTGGGCGTCGCGCAGGTCGTCGGGCTTACCGATCGTCGAGTCGACCGGATGGGTCCTGAGCTGTGGCGATGCGTCGCGGACATGTCCGTGACGTGCCCTTCGATATGTTCTTCGAAGCTCGTGGATGTCGAGCCGGAGGTGTGTCAAGGAGGATGAACGTGTCTGGTGAGCGGCTCGACTCGGAGTGGGTGCGAGGCTGGTGCGAGCAGACTTCTGCGGAGCTCGCGGTTTTGATGTCGTCGTTTCTGAAGACGCACGGGTTCCCACCTGGCGAGAACGCCGTCATCCTCGCAACGGATGAGAGCCATAGGGCGACGGACGAACTCGTGGATCTGACGCCGATCCCCTCTGACCTGACGACCCTTTACTGGGTGGTCAGCGAAGTTTCCTTGCCGGATATTGAGCACGGTTACTTCGTCCACCCGGCCTCGACGGTCGCTGAGCACTTCCGCGAGTACGGATCTGTCCAGATCGACGATGAGCCACCTGCCATCGTGTTTGCCAGCGATGGTGGCGGTCATCTGTTCGCAGTGGCAGGCAGTGGACAGGTCTGGAAGTCGACTACTGCCTCCTGGTTCGACGATTTCGCGGTCGTCGCAGCATCGATCCAGGAATTCCTTGAACAGATCGGCCGAAGGGTCGTCGGCCAGGACTGACCCTGCAGTCCGTGACACGGCAGCCGCTTCAGGATCGGTCACGTTCCAGAAGCTGGGCTTCGAGCTGAGAGATCCGCCGATCCAGGAAGCGCGTGTTGGAGCGGGCGGCTTGGAGACGGTCTTCGAGTGTGCGCTTGTCTTGGGACAGGTGGCGCAGGCGCTCCTTGAGGGCCGTGTTCTCGACGGTCATGAGCTGGGCCGGCGCGGCGACGGCCGCCTGACCGGACAGCAAGGCGGCTTCTGTCGCCAGCACGAGGGCGGACGCCAGTGCCCGCCGGGCGCGCGGCCCGGCGGGCAAGGTATCCGGCCGACGGTCCGGGAGCCGGATGGCGGCGGCCCCCTGGGTGTAGCCCGGCGGGCCCGAGTCCCCTCGGCCCGATAGCTCACGGCGCCCCTGGTTGACCGAACGGTCCCGGATCTGGAACTCCATCGCATTCGTCTCCCATCCGTCCCCCATGGGAGACGGATGGGAGACGAATGGGAGACGGATCTTCCCAATCAAGGCTAGCTGCGGCTAGCTGAAGCTAAGTAAGGCTAGGTTTCGAGCAAATAGCAGCAGGCAGGACGCTGACCTGGCCTTGTGTCGACACAACCGTTGATCCAGACGATCACGGTTCCCCCTCTTCCGTAGCCCCCTGTGGCTTGCCCGCAACACCCTGCCGTGGAAACCCTGCCGCGGAAACCCCGCGGCGAGGCCGTTGCGGCGACATGGCCGGCGGGTCCCGTCGGAGGGCGTCCCACTGTACGAGCTCCCCTGCCCGGGGTCCCGGTCACAACGGCCGTAACGAGAAGGGAAGGACGTCGTTGGAGCCATCATCGACAGGGACCACGAGGGGGCCGCGCCATGCGTCGGACAGTGCTTGAGCAGTTTCCCGCAGGCGGGCCACGAGGCAGTTTGCCCGCGGAGGAGTTCGCCGAGGCCCGCCGCGGGGAAGGCATGGCGGCCGAAGTGGTGATGGACCTGGAGCAGGACGCCTTCCTGGTGATCGTGCCGCAGCAGGCGACGGATCGGGGCCGCTGAGCGAGCCCCCGGGGAGCCGGAAACAACCCAGGGGGTGTCCGGCCTGACGAACCGGGCACCCCCTGGAAGACCTGCGCGCGGCCGCTACCGAAGCGCTGCGGCCGGAGCCCCCTTCGCTCCGGCCCCCGTCACTCCTGCCCCCTGCGCCCCCGACGCCCACGCCGCGGCGGCTGCGCCCACCAGCCCGGCGTCGGTGCCCATCACCGCGGGCGCCACCGTGAGCTGCTGGACGAAGGAGAGCGTGGCGTAGTCGCGCAAGGACCGTCGCAGCGGCGCGAAAAGGACCTCGCCCGCGCCGGCCACTCCCCCGCCGACCACCGCGATATCGATCTCGGCCAGCGTCGCGGTGGCGGCGATTCCGGCGGCCAGCGCCTGGGCGGCCCGCTCGAACGAGGCGATGGCCACCGGGTCCCCCGCACGGGCGGAAGCGGCCACGGCGGCGGCGGTGGAGTCGCCGTCCGGGCCGGGGACCCAGCCACCGTCGAGGGCGCGGCGCGCGATGTTCGGACCGCTCGCGATGCGCTCGACGCACCCCCGAGCGCCGCACGGGCAGACGTCGCCGTCGAGGTCCACGCAGATGTGACCGATGTGCCCGGCGTTGCCCGTGGGGCCCGGATGCAGTTTCCCGCCGAGCACCAGGCCACCGCCGACGCCGGTGGAAACCACCAGGCAGAGCGCGTTGTCGTATCCCTGGGCGGCGCCGAGCCAGTGCTCGGCCGCCGTCATCGCGACTCCGTCGCCGACCAGTACGACAGACAGCCCGCCGGTCACCGCGGCCACCCGGTCCACCAGGGGGAAGCCCCGCCAGCCAGGGACATTGACCGGGCTGACCGTGCCGGCCGACGCGTCCACCGGGCCGGCGCTGCCGATCCCGACGGCGCCGGCCCGCTCCCACAGCGAGGAGGCCCGCAGCTCGGCCAGGACGTCACCGACCGCCCCCATCACCGTCTCGGCGCCGTCACGGGCGGGCGTGGGGCGCTGCGCCCGTACGAGGAGGGCGCCGTCGCCGTCCACCAACGCGCCGGCGATCTTGGTGCCGCCGATGTCGAGCGCGGCGACGAGGTCGGTATGCATCGGTGTGGGCTCTCCGGATGGTGAGGGGGCGGGACCTGCGGGTTCAGTCCATAGTCTGCACAGTCTCCATTCAGCTGACAACGTTGTCCAGGGCCTATGCTCGACGCCACAGCCTCCGGCCCTCTCCCTGGCACCGCCGGCGTGGGCCGCCGGATCACCCTTACTCCGACGACAGGACAGCGCACCGTGGCCGAGACCGCCCGTCATTCCGAGAGCCGTTACGGCAACCGGCCGACCATGAAAGATGTGGCAGCCCGCGCCGGAGTGGGCCTCAAGACGGTCTCCCGGGTGGTGAACAGCGAGGCCGGCGTCACGCCCGACACCGAACGCCGCGTCCAGGAGGCGATCGACGCCCTCGGCTTTCGCCGCAATGACAGCGCGCGAGTCCTGCGCAAGGGCCGCACTGCCTCCATCGGGCTCGTCCTGGAGGACCTGGCCGACCCGTTCTACGGACCACTGAGCCGCGCCGTCGAAGAGGTCGCCCGCGCCCATGGCGCGCTCCTGATCAACGGTTCCAGCGCCGAGGACCCCGACCGCGAGCAGGAACTGGTCCTCGCGCTGTGCGCCCGCCGGGTGGACGGCCTGATCGTGATCCCGGCGGGTGACGACCACCGCTATCTGGAGCCCGAGATAAAAGCGGGCATCGCCACCGTCTTCGTGGACCGCCCGGCCGGCCGGATCGACGCCGACATAGTCCTCTCCGACAGCTTCGGCGGTGCGCGCGAGGGGGTCGCCCATCTGATCGCGCACGGCCACCGCAGGATCGGCTTCATCGGTGACCAGCCGCGCATCCACACGGCGACCGAGCGACTGCGCGGCTACCACGCGGCCATGACGGACGCCGGTATCACCGTCGAGGACTCCTGGGTCTCCCTCGGCTCCACCGACCCGGCCCGGGTGCGTGCGGCGGCCGAGTCCATGCTCTCCGGTCCCGAACCGGTCACCGCCCTCTTCGCGGGCAACAACCGTGTGACGGTGACCGCCGTACGCGTCCTGGCGGACCGTGAACGCCCCGTCGCCCTGGTCGGCTTCGACGACATCGAACTGGCCGACCTGCTCGGCATCACCGTCATCTCCCAGGACGCCGCCGCCGTCGGCCGCACGGCGGCCGAGCACCTCTTCCGCCGCCTCGACGGCGCCGACCACGCCCCGGCCCGCGTCGAACTCCCGACGACACTCGTCCCTCGCGGCTCCGGCGAACTCCCGCCCGCCTGACGGCCGGTGGCAGGGTACGCACGGCCGAGGCCCTTTAGGAGAGAGCGCCGCAGGTTCACTGCGATGTGGATCGCACCGCGCCCATCGGTGTATCCGCGTATGTGAGTCCGCTCGGCTACGTTTCGTCCTCCCCCTTTCACGCCCCGGGCACCACGCGGGACCTGTTCGTCACCTGGCTCGATGCCTCCCAGCTGGAAGTCGTCGACGCCGGCGAGGGCGTCTTCACCCCAGGGGGCGAGTACGGCGGCAGTGAGCAATCCCTGCCGCCGTTGGGCGCCCCGCGCTACGGCGCCGTGACCGTCAGGTTGCCGCGGCGCGGCGAGGCGAAGGCGTCGAGGTCGGCGCGGGTGAGGCCGGTGAGGCTGGCGACCTCGGCGGTGTCGAGCGCTCCGCAGTCGATACCGCGCAGCAGATAGCCGCTGAGGGCCTTCGCCGTGGCGGGTTCGTCCATGACGTCCCCGCCGGCCTTGGCCACGTAGGCGGCGAGGCGGGCGGCCGCCTGCTCCAGACCTTCGCGGTAGAAGGTGTAGACGGCCGCGTAACGGGTCGGGAGGTGGCCGGGGTGCATGTCCCAGCCCTGGTAGTAGGCGCGGGCCAGGGCGCGGCGGGTGAGGCCGTAGTGGAGGCGCCAGGCTTCGTGGACCTGGTGGGTGGGGCCGACCGGCAGTACGTTCGTGGAGCCGTCGGAGACCCGTACGCCGGTTCCCGCAGCGGCGACCTGCATGACGGCCTTGGCGTGGTCGGCGGCCGGGTGGTCGCTCGACTGGTACGCGGCGCTGACGCCGACGCAGGCGCTGTAGTCGAAGGTGCCGTAGTGCAGGCCGGTCGCGCGGCCCCGCGCGGCGTCGATCATGCGGGCGACGGCGGCGGTGCCGTCGGCGGCGAGAATCGACTGGCTGGTCTCGATCTGGATCTCGAAGCCGAGCCGTCCCGACGGAAGTCCGTGCGCGGTCTCGAAGGCTTCGAGCAGCTCGACGAAGGCCGTGACCTGCTCGGGGTACGTCACCTTCGGCAGCGTCAGGACGAGTCCGTCGGGGAGGCCTCCGGCCTGCATCAGTCCGGTGAGGAAGACGTCGGTCGTGCGGATGCCCCGGTCGCGCACGGCGGCTTCCATGCACTTCATCCGGATGCCCATGTAGGGGGCGGCCGTCCCGTTCCCGTACGCCTCGGAGATCAGCCGGGCGGCGCGGGCGGCGGCTTCGTCCTCCTCGGCGTCGGAGCGGGGGCCGTAGCCGTCCTCGAAGTCGATGCGCAGGTCCTCGATCGGCTCGCGCTCCAGCTTGGCGCGTACGCGGTCGTGGACCGGGCCCGCGAGTTCGGCCGGGATGCCGAGCACCGCGGCCAGGGCGGCGGCGTCGGGGGCGTGCTCGTCGAGGGCCTTCAGCGCCTGGTCGCCCCAGGAGCGGATGGTGTCCGAAGTGAAGGCGTCCCCGGGGACGTAGACGGTATGGACGGGCTGGCGAGTCCCGGGGTCCCCCGGGTAGCGGCGGGCGAGTTCCGCGTCCACCGACGTCAGAGAGGCACTGATGCTCTCGCTGACCTCACCGGCGAGGCTCGTTGCCACCTTCTCCTGCTGACCCATTCCCACACCCTCCAAATACTCACTGTTTCCGCTTCCCGGAATCAGTAATCCACATAGCGAAGTTAATAGGCGGTCGTGACCTGCGTCAATGGTTGCCCGAAAGCGACCGGGGCCGCGCGGTGAGATCACCACGCGGCCCCGGCCCTTCGGAACTTCCCCTGCTCAGCCCTTGCGGTTGTGTACTTCTTCGGTGAGTTGGGGGACGACGGTGAAGAGGTCTCCGACGATGCCGTAGTCGACGAGGTCGAAGATGGGGG
>NZ_JBHUUV010000077.1:0-12735 GCF_042670885.1 Streptomyces sp. NPDC057136 | reverse complement strand
GGGTCGGGGTCACGGCTGTCCGACCCTGATCCGCCGCACAGGCCCTAACGAGCGACCCGGCGTTGTCAGTGGTGGCTGACACCATCGGACGCATGACGACGATCGACTGGGACGCTGCCGCCGACTCCTTCGACGAGGAACCCGATCACGGGCTGCTCGACCCCGTGGTCCGCGCGGCCTGGGCGCGGAGACTGGAGAGCTGGCTGCCCGCCACGGGCTCCGACGTCCTCGACCTCGGGTGCGGCACCGGAAGCCTCGCGCTGCTCGCCGCCGACCGGGGCCACCGGGTCACGGCTGTGGACGCCTCACCGGTCATGGCGGACCGGGCCCGGGCCAAGCTCGCCGGGACCGGCGCCGAGGTGCTGGTCGGGGACGCGGGCCAACCCCCGGTCGGTGACCGCAGATTCGACGTGATCCTCGCCCGGCACGTGGTGTGGCTGCTGCCCGACCCGGAAGCCGCCCTGCGCCACTGGTTCGGCCTGCTGAGGCCCGGCGGCCGGCTGGTGCTGGTCGAAGGCGTCTGGGGCGGGGCGGGCATCCCGGCCGAGCGCCTGACCCGGCTGCTCGCACCGCTCTTCGAGCGCGTGCACCACGAGCCGCTCTCCGACGACCCGGCCCTCTGGGGCAAGAAGGTCGACGACGAGCGGTATGCCGTGCTCGCGCACACCCGGCCGCCGCACCGGCACAGCGAGGTCGTCGATGTCCATCTCATCCTGCGCCGCGGCTCCGAGATCCTGCTCGCCCGCCGCGCGGGCACGGGGTACGCGGACGGCCTGCTCCACGCACCGTCCGGCCATGTGGAGGGCGGCGAGGACGTCCGAGAGGCGGTGATCCGCGAGACCGCGGAGGAGATCGGTGTCGCCCTGGACCCGGAGGAACTGCGGGTGGCACTGGTCATGCAGCACCGCGGCCCCGGCGGCGCCCCGCGCATCGGCTGGTTCTTCGAGGCGGAGTACGACCCGTCCCGCCCGCCACGCAACGCCGAACCCGACAAGTGCTCGGAACTGACCTGGACCCCGCTCGACGCCCTCCCGGACGACATGGTCGCGTACTGCCGTGCGGGGCTGGACGGTTACCGGGCGGGCGAGCGCTTCCTGATCCACTGGCACGAGGACGGCGACCCGATCGCGTACGAGGCGCGGGGCCCCGGGCGCGCCGTCCCGCTGCCGGGCACGTGAAAAATTCAAGCCCGAGCCCGGCATGATCCAGACGAGAGGCCCTAGGCCAGCAGCGCGGCCAAGCCCTCCGTGCGGGCGAGTTGTTCCAGGTCGTCCAGGGCCCGGGTCGCGGCCCGGGCCGCCTCCGGGTCCCGGTCCGTGAGTCCGCTCGCCTCGAATTCGTCCTCGTCCAGGCGGAGGACGGATGAGCCGTCCGCCGATACCCACAGGTCGAGATCCAGGTCCTCGACCAGAAGTTCACCGTCCCGGATTACGGCCGGGCGGGTCACGTCGCAGTACCAGCCCTTCAGTACACCGTCACCGGTGCGGACCTCCTTCACCGCGAACCACCGGTCGCGCCAGTAGTGCTCGGTGAAGACGTCGCCCGGCTCGAATCGTACGAAGCCGAAGTCCCGGACTCCGGGCGCCGCCCAGGGCGCCCGCACCGTCACACGGTTGCCGTCGTCGCGGACCAGGTCCGCCGGGTAGCGGATCTTGGTCCGGCCCGCCTTTGTCAGGGCGACGGTCAGAGCGGCCGGTTCAGGCGAACGTGCGGACATGGCGTACCTCCGTGGCACAGATCTCGTAACCGAACCAGGAATTGATGGCCAGCATGGGGCCGTTGTCCGCGTCGTTGCCGGTGTACGCGTCCGTGTATCCCGCGGCCCTGGCCCGGTGCAGGGAGTCGTTCTTCACGAGCTTCGCCAGACCCCGGCCGCGGTAGGCCCGCCGGGTGCCGGTCATACCCGTGGAGTAGCGGGTCAGACCGTCCGTGGTGGCCGCGCTGAACGCCGCCACCACGCCGTCCACCACCGCGACCGAGGTGAGTTCACGGTCCAGGCCCGGATGGCGCCAGGTGTGGTTCAGCCAGTCCTCGTAGTCCGCGAGCTCGCTGGGGGTGTCGCTCGGCTCGTCCGCCGTCGTCTCCGCGTCCGCCTCGAACAGCGGTCGTGGGTCATCGGTGAAATCGGCGGCCGTACGCAACTCGACGCCCGCCGGGACCTCCTGGCGTTCCGGCAGTACGCCGTTCGCCAGATCGAGGTGCAGGAGGTGCGCGGGCCGGCTCGCCACGTAGCCGCGCCTGCGGGCGAACTCGCGGTTGGCCGGCTCGTCGAGCACCCATGTGTAGACCGCGACCGCGCCGGCCTCGGCGAGATACCCCTCGGCGGTGCTCAGCAGCAACGAGCCCGCCCCGCGCCCGAGCCGGTCCGGCCGGGTGTACGGATTGCAGAAGCCCTGACCGGGCTCCGGAGTGTCGTAGGAGAAGCCGACCTGCGCCGTGCCGATGATCTCCCCGTCCTCCTCGGCGACCAGCTGGCGGTACTTCTTGTCCGGGTGCGCATTGGCCAGGTCGTAGGCGACCTGTTCCGCGTTGGTCACCATGTACGGCAGCGCGGCACGCCGCACCGCCACCCACGCCTCCGCGTCGGCGGGCCGGATGTCGCGAACGATCACAGTCATGCGCCGGAGGCTACGCCGAGCGCGGCACCGGTCGCCTCCGATTTTCCGGCCGTGGGGGACAATCGTGCGGTGACCCTGAAGATCGCACTTGACCTGGATGCCGCCACCGCCCCGTACGAGCAACTGCGCACGCAGATCTCCGAACAGGCACGCTCCGGCGCCCTGCCCGTCGGCTACAGACTGCCGACCGTACGCGGCTTCGCCGAAGAGCTGGGCCTCGCCGCCAACACCGTCGCCAAGGCGTACCGGGCGCTGGAGGCCGACGGGGTGATCGAGACCCGTGGCCGCAACGGCACGTTCATCGCGGCCGCCGGGGACGCGGCGGACCGCAAGGCGGCGGCTGCCGCGCAGGAGTACGCGGAACAGGCGCGGCGGCTGGGGCTGTCGCGGGCGGAGGCGCTGTCGCTCGCGGAGGATGCGGTGCGGGCGGCGTACGTGCGGTGACCGGGGTCGCCGGACTGATCGGATGGGCCGGTGGCCCTGGTCGTTGCCTCGTCAGAGATACAGCCCCGAGTCCGCGCCCGCGTCCTGCTTCGGTACGGACGCCGGGCCGTTGCCGCGCCGCAGGGCGTACAGCTCGGCGAGTGTCGCGCCTTCCCGGCCCAGGCCTTCCTCCGTGCCCAGCCAGCCGGCCGACTCCTCACGGGTCAGTGAACCCACCTCGATCCGGGCCAGACAGCGGCCGGGCCTGACGACCGCCGGGTGGAGCCGCTCCAGGTCCTCGTTGGTCGTCACTCCGACCAGTACGTTGCGGCCCTGGCCCAGCAGCCCGTCCGTCAGATTCAGGAGCCGGGAAAGCGCCTGGCCCGCCGTGTGCTTGGCCTCGCCGCGGATCAGCTCGTCGCAGTCCTCCAGGAGCAGCAGCCGCCACCGCTCCTTGGACGTCCCGTCGTCCTCGCCGATCGCGATGTCCATCAGATAGCCGACGTCGTTGAAGAGCCGCTCCGGATCGAGTACGCAGTCGACCTGGCACCAGTCCCGCCAGGACCGGGCGAGCGTACGCAGCGCCGAGGTCTTTCCCGTGCCGGGCGGGCCGTGCAGCAGGAGGAGCCGGCCCGAGATGTCGTCCGGGGTCACCTTCATCAGCCGGTCCATCGCATCGGCCACCGGAGCCGTGTAGTTGCGGCGGACGTCCTCCCACGTACCGGCGGCGATCTGGCGGGTGGTGCGGTGCGGACCGCGGCGCGGGGAGACGTACCAGAAGCCCATGGTCACGTTCTCGGGCTGCGGCTCGGGTTCGTCCTGGGCGCCGTCCGTCGCCTGCCCCAGTACCTTTTCGGCCAGTTCCGGGCTGGTCGCGGTGACCGTGACATCGGCGCCCCGGTTCCACCGGGAGATCAGCAGCGTCCATCCCTCGCCCTCGGCGAGCGTGGCGCTGCGGTCGTCGTCACGGGCGGCCCGCAGCACCGTCGAGGCCGGGGGCAGCAGCGTTGCCGCCTTCTTGACGCGGTCGAGCGAGGAACTGTGCGCGTACGGCTGCTCGCCCGTCGCGAAGCGGCCGAGGAACAGCGCGTCGACGACATCGGCCGGTGAATCGCTGTCGTCGACATTCAGCCGGATCGGCAGTGCGGACTCGGGGTTGGCAGACATGGCGTCCATGATCCGGCACGCGACCATCCGGTGCACCCAGGTTTCGTCAGCCGGTGCCGTGCGACCGGCACCGACGTGATGCGCACTCAGGGGGGCGTCGACGCGCACTCAGGGGGGCGTCATGGAGCACTCGTTCAACGTTCTTGGCATGAACACTTCCAAAGATGCCGGAGGTACTGCTACCACGGAGTAGGCAGAAACCCTGCTCAAGGAGGTTCCATGAAAATGTCCAGACTCGTGGCGTTCTCGTCCTCTCTCCTCTTCGGTGCCGTCCTCGCCCTGACCGGGGTGGGTGCCGCTCACGCCGCAGAATCCGCGGCGGTCGACTACGTCGCACTCGGCGACTCCTACTCCTCCGGAGTCGGTGCCGGCAGCTACATCAGCTCCAGTGGCGACTGCAAGCGCAGCACCCGCGCCTACCCCTCGCTCTGGGCCGCCGCCAACTCGCCCACCTCGTTCGCCTTCACCGCCTGCTCGGGTGCCCGCACGAACGATGTGACGGCCGGCCAGCTCGGCCCGCTGAACTCCTCGACCGACCTGGTCTCGATCTCCATCGGCGGCAATGACGCGGGCTTCGCCGATGTCATGACCACCTGTGTCCTCCAGTCGGAGGCCACCTGTCTCAGCCGGGTCGCCACGGCCCGCGCCTATGTCGACTCGACCCTGCCCGGCAGGCTCGACTCCGTGTACTCGGCGATCAGCACCAAGGCCCCGGCCGCCCACGTCGTCGTCCTCGGCTACCCCCGCTTCTACAAGCTCGGCGGCAGCTGCCTCGCCGGCCTCAGCGAGAACGAGCGCGCCGCCATCAACGGAGCCGCCGACTACCTCAACGCGGCCACCGCCAAGCGCGCTGCCAACCACGGCTTCACCTTCGGTGACGTCGCACCGACCTTCACCGGGCACGAGATCTGCTCCGGCAGCGCCTGGCTGCACAGCGTGAACTGGCTGAACATCGGCGAGTCCTACCACCCCACCGCCGCCGGACAGTCGGGCGGCTATCTGCCCGTCCTGAACTCGGCCGCCTGACCGCACCCGCCCCGCTCGATCACTCTCCGGCCGACACCTCGGCCGTCGGGTGGGAGGCCCCGTCCGTCGGGGTCTCCCGCTCGCAGGTCACCGAGAACCCCACACCGTTCGACGTCACGGCGACGGGAGCGCGGACCTCCAGGACGATCGTCCCCCGGTACGTACCGTCGGGCGAACCATCCTGCTGGTACGTCAGTTCCGTGTGCGACACCTGCTTCGCCTCCCGGTCGCCCGCGGCGAAGTCCAGGGACTTCCAGCCAGGGTCGGAGCCCGTGCCCTCCTTGAGTGCCCAGCGGTACTCGACCGTCACCGGCGTACGCCCCACGGTGATGGTCGCGGTGACCGCCGGAGCGAGGTCCTGCGGCGGCGGGCAGCGGCCCTCGTAACTGCCGCGCACCGCGGTCAGATACACCGTCACCGACTGCGGCTGCTCCGTGGTCCCGCCGTGTCCGTTGCCCCCGTCCGTGCCCCCGCCGCCCTGCCGCGTACTCGCGGCGGGCCTCCCCGGGGTGCTCGCGGCCGTCTTGTCCGGAGTGCGCGTGACCGCGGCCGGAGCGCTGCTCGTCGCGCCCGGTGTCGCACCCGCGCCCTTGATTCCCGGGTCCTTCTCGTTGTTGTCCGCGAGCGCCCAGACGATCCCGCCCACCGCCAGCAGCACCGCCACCCCCAGGGCCGCCGCCGCACCGGCCCGACGCGGGCTGCCGGGAGGCGGAGCGTCGGGAGACGGGGTGCCGGGAGACGGGGTGCCGGTCGGGCGGGGTACGGGCGTGGCCGCCGTGTACGTTCCGGAACCCGGCAGCGGCGTCCCCGCCGTCACCGTCGGGCTCGACGGGCCGGCCGCCACGGTGTTCGCCGCCGTCCGGGCGCCGCCGGCCGCCACGACCCGTAGCAGCTGCTCGGCCTCCCCGGCGGCCAGTCGCTCGGCCGGGTCCTTGCGCAGGAGGCCCTCGATGACCGGCGCGAGCGCACCCGCCCTGCGGGGCGGCGGCAGTTCCTCGTCGACCACGGCCCGCAGTGTGCTCAGCGGGGTGGGCTGACGGAACGGGGAATTGCCCTCGGTCGCGGCGTACAGAAGCACTCCGAGCGACCACAGATCCGATGCGGGCCCCGGCGTGCGCCCCAGTGCGCGTTCCGGGGCGAGGAATTCGGGGGAGCCGATCAGTTCGCCCGTCATCGTGAGGGCGGACGAACCCTCCACCATGGCGATGCCGAAGTCGGTCAGGACCACCCGGCCGTCATTGGCGAGCAGGACGTTGCCCGGTTTCACATCGCGGTGCAGCACCCCGGAGCCGTGGGCGCTGCGCAGGGCCGCCAGCACCTCCGCGCCGATGCGCGCGGCCCGTTGCGGCGGCATGGGGCCCTCGGCGTCCAGCACCTCGGAGAGCGAGAGTCCCCGGATCAGCTCCATCACGATCCACGGGCGCGCGTCCTCGGTTGCCACGTCGTAGACGGTGACGACATTGCGGTGCGAGATACGGGCCGCCGCCCAGGCCTCCCGTTCGAGGCGGGCGTAGAGCCGCTGTACGTCCGGCCCAGGAAGCCCGGCGGGTGCCCGGACCTCCTTCACGGCGACCTCGCGCCCCAGCACCTCGTCGCGCGCCCGCCATACGATGCCCATCCCGCCCTGCCCCAGGGGCCCCAGCAGGCGGTAGCGCCCCGCGATCAGTCGTTCGTTGCCCGGCACTTCGCTCACGGTGATCCCCCATCAGCAGCGGCGACGGCAGCACGGCGAAACCCTTCCAAGTTAGCTCAACCCGGCGTCCACGATGCCCCCTTGTGCAGGGGCGATCCTTTGACGGCCCGACCTCCGACATGTCCAACTCGCCCTGGAATCAGCGAGATTCAGTAACTGGTCGTCAACCTCCGTATACGTGTGCGCAATCCTCCGACCGGGATTCACGAGTGCCGCCGAGGGGCGATAGGGTTAACCTGCCCGGGCCGGGTGCCCTCGTACGGGTGGGGAGTGACATGGAACAGATAACGGTGCGCAGCAGGGCGCGTGTGCCTGCCATCACGTGTGGGAGCAGTGCGACAAGTTCGCGCCTCGACCGCCATCTCGCAGTGCTCGGCGGCCCCGCCGTCCCGCAGCGCGAGTCGGCGGAAGCGACGCTGCTGATGCGTGAACTGACCTCGCGCGACGCCGCGCACACCCGCCGGAGCAGGAGCGCGCGTGTCTCGCTCTTCGCCCCGCTGCGGCGACTGCGGCGCTCGCTCTTCGGCAGCCGCCGCTGACCCGACGGCACGTCACCACTGATCCGGCCCCACCGCTCGGGGCGGTTCAGGCGATCACACCGTCCCGGCGCAGCACTGCAGTCTGCTCGTCCGTCATCCCCAGGGCCCGCAGGGTTGCGTCGGTATGTTCTCCCAGCGCCGGTACGGCGCCCATCCGGGCCTCCGCCCCGCCCGGCAGGGTGATGGGCGGCAGCAGTGCGCGCAGTGGCCCGACCGGTGACTCCACTTCCCGCCACCGGTCCCGGGCGGCCAGCTGGGGATGTGCCGCGACGTCGGCCACGGTGTTCAGCCGGGCGCAGGCGATTCCCGCCGCGTCCAGCTCGGCGAGTGCTTCCTTCCCGGTCAGTGCCGCCAGCGCACGCGCCACCACCGCGTCGGTCCGCTCCCGGTTCGCGGTCCTGGCCGCATTCGTGGCGAATCCCGGATCATCCGCCAACTCCGGCTGCCCCAGCACCTGTTCGGCCAGCCGCCGCCACTCCCGGTCGTTCTGTACGGAGAGCAGTACCCGTTCCCCGTCCGCCGTGGCATAGGCGTCGTAGGGCGCGATGACGGAGTGTGCGAGCCCCGTGCGCGCCGGGGATTCACCTCCGTGCATCCCGTGGTGCAGGGGGTGGCCCATCCACTCGGCCAGCGCGTCCAGCATGGAGACCTCCACGGGCCCGCCGCGCCCGGTGGTGGCGCGGCGCAGCAGGGCGGCGAGCACCCCCGAGAAGGCGTACATCGCCGCCGCGATATCGGCCGCGGGAACCCCGGCCTTCACCGGCTGCCCGGGAGTGCCGGTGACCGACACCAGGCCGGCCTCGCACTGGACGAGCATGTCGTAGGCCCGCTTGTGGGCGTACGGTCCCTCGGCCCCGTATCCGGAGATGTCGACGGCCACCAGGCGCGGATGTCCCGCACAGAGCGTGGCGGCGTCCAGGCCCAGCCGGGCGGCGGCTCCCTGAGCCAGGTTCTGTACGAACACATCGGCGCCCGCGATGAGTCGGCGCACCACGGCGAGGCCGCGTGGGTCCTTGAGGTCGACCGCCACGGACTCCTTGCCGCGGTTGCACCAGACGAAGTGGGAGGCGAGGCCCCGGGCCGCGGTGTCGTAGCCGCGGGCGAAGTCGCCGCCGTCCGGGCGCTCGATCTTGACGACCCTGGCGCCGAGGTCGGCCAGCTGCCGCGTGGCGAAGGGGGCCGCTACGGCCTGTTCGACGGCGACGACGGTCACACCTTCGAGGGGGAGGGGCTGAGTGCTCATGCGCCGTACTTACCGTGCATCCAGCAACTTTGTCACCCCCGGCCGGCCGCCGGGCGGCGTCGCCCCGGGCTCAGGCGCCGCCCCGCGTGTACCGCCGCACCGTGAGCGGTACGAACACGATGAGCATGACCGCGCACCAGGCCAGGGTGCCCGCGACCGGGTGGGCGACCGGCCAGGCGGCGTCGGCGGCCGGAGCCGCGTTGCCGAAGAGGTCACGAGTGGCCGCGGCCATGGCGCTGATCGGATTCCACTCCGTGACGGTGCGCAGCCACCCCGGCTGGTTGTCCGTCGGGACGTACGCGCTGGAGAGCAGCGGCAGGATGAAGGTGGCGCTGCCCAGCTGGCCTGCGGCCTCCTCCTTCCGGACGACCAGGCCCAGGAAGTAGCCCACCCAGGACGTCGCGAACCGGAAGAGGAGCAGCAGACCGAACGCGCCGAGCGCCGGAGCCCAGCCGCCCTCGATGCGCCAGCCCACCGCGAGCCCGACCAGCATCAGCGGAATCAGGCCCAGCGCCGTGGTCAGCACGTCGGCGGTGTTGGCCCCGAGCGGCACGGCGGCCCTGCTCATGGGCAGCGTACGGAAGCGGTCCATCACCCCGCGGTCGCAGTCCTGCGCTGCCGCGAACATCCCGATCATGATCCCGTTGGCGGCCGTCGCGGCGACGAGGCCCGGCACCAGGAAGGCGCGGTACTCCTGGCCCGGCATGGCCAGGGCGCTGCCGAAGACGTAGCCGAAGAACAGCAGCATCGTGATCGGCATGGTCTGGGTCAGGATCAGTACGCCGGGGGACGCCTTGAGCCGTTGCAGATGGCGGCCGGTCATGGCCAGTCCGTCGGCGATCAGGGTGCCGGTGGCGGGTGCCGGGTTGTGTTCGGCGACCAGGGCGGTGGCGCTCATGCTGCCTGCTCCTTCAGTTCGTTGCCGCTGGGGCCGCGTGCGGTGAGGCGGAGGAACACCTCGTCGAGCGTCGGCGGTCGCAGACTCGCGTCGATCACCGGCACGCCCGCGGCGTCCAGTTCGCGGACGATGCGCGGCAGGGTGAGGGTGGAGTCGGTCGTGACGGCGCCGACCGTGCGGCGTTCGTGGTCGAGCACCGGTTCGGTCCCGGTCAGCTGGTCCAGTACGCCCGCGGCGGGGGTGAGCGCCGAGGCATGCGCGACGACGACTTCCGCGTAACTCCCGATGCGGGCCTTGAGTTCGGCGGGGGTCCCGCGGTGGGCCGCCCTGCCGTGGTCGATGAGCACGATGTCGTCGGCCAGCCGGTCGGCCTCCTCCAGATACTGGGTGGTGAGCAGGACGGTGGTGCCCCGGTCCGCGAGTTCGCGCACGGCCGACCAGATCTGGTTGCGGCTCTGCGGGTCGAGTCCGGTGGTCGGCTCGTCGAGGAAGAGGACCTGGGGGCGGGTGAGCAGGCTGGCGGCGAGATCGAGGCGCCGGCGCATGCCGACGGAGTAGGTGCTGGCGGGGCGGTCGGCGGCCTCGGTCAGCTCGAAGCGTTCGAGGAGTGCGTCGGCGCGGGTGCGGCCGGCCTCGCCGTGGAAGCGGAGCAGCCGGGCGAAGAGGCGCAGGTTCTGCCGGCCGGTGAGATCGCTGTCGACCGATGCGTACTGCCCGGTGACTCCGATCGCCCCGCGCACGGCGGCGGCCTCACGCACCACGTCGTGCCCCGCGACCCTGGCGCTGCCGGCATCCGGGGCCGTCAACGTGGTGAGCACGCGGACAGCGGTGGTCTTGCCCGCGCCGTTGGGCCCCAGCACACCGCAGACGGTGCCTTCGGCCACGGCGAGGTCGAGTCCGCGCAGCGCGTGGACGTCCCCGTAGCGCTTCTCCAGACCCTCACTAAGTACAGCGTACGTAGTAGTCATGTGCCCACGGTACCGCACTACGTACGGTGTACGTAACTAGGATGGTGGGTGAGGTGGTGATCGATGGTGGGGCGACCCGCTGTACCCGAAGTGATCTGGGCCCGTCCCGAACGTGCGGGCCGTGGCCCCAGGCCGGCTTTCAGCAGGGCCGATATCGCGGCAGCCGGCGTGCGCATCGCCGACGCCGAAGGCATCGACGCGGTGTCGATGCGGAAGGTGGCGGCGGAGATCGGCTGCGGCACGATGTCGCTGTACAACTACGTGCCCCGCAAGGAAGACCTGCTGGAGCTGATGTTCGACGCGATCAGCGCCGAGTACGACCTGACGGCCCGGCCGTCGGAGGACTGGCGGGCCGCCGTCGTCGCGCTGGCCCACCAGACACGCGCGCTGATGCACCGCCACCCCTGGGTGCCGGGGCTGATGTCGGGCGTCTACGGCTTCAGCCCGAACGTACTGGCCTTCCTGGAGCACGCGCTGAGCCTCCTGGACGGGCTCGACGTGCGCTTCGGCGAGAAGATGGAGCTGATCGCCCTCGTCCAGGGCGTGGTCACCACGTTCGTGGCCAACGAGATCGCCACGGCGGAGCACAGCCGGTCCCTGCCGTGGACCGAGGAGCAGGAGAAGGCTGCCCGCACCAGCTATCTGATCAGCCAGATCTCCACCGGGAAGTACCCGCGCATGGCGGCCGGATTCGCCGAGGACCCCGGACCGGTCGATCCGGACCTGTTCTTCGAACGGGCCCTGGGCAGGGTGCTGTCCTCCTTCGGCCGCTGAGACGTGGTCACAGCAGCGCGAACTGCCCCTCCGGGCCCTCCTCGTGGTGGTCGAGTACGGAGGCGGGGCGGCGGGCACCCGCCGGGACCGGCAGTATCCCGGCCGCCCGCAGTTCGCTCCGGGAGAGCTTCGGAGCCTGTGCGAGCCGGTCGCGCAACGCCTCCTGATGAGGGCGGAGGCCGTCGAGCAGCGCGAGCACGGTGATCAGTTCGAGCAGCTCCGAGGTCCACTCCCGCGGCCAGCCGCGCGGGCGCAGCGCCTCCAGGCCGTCCCCCGCGGGCACCGCTGTACGCCGCTCGAACCAGAGCTCCAGCATCCGTACGCCGTCCACCCGGAACGCCCAGGCCCCGGCGGGAACGGGTGAGATGTGCCCCTCGCCGAGACTCAGTACCTCGGTGTCCGGGTCGTAGCGCAGCTCAGTCGGCTGCGGCGGTACGGCGGCACGCACATAGGGGCGGCGGCCACCCGGCAGCCGGGGGCGCTCCCCGCCGCGCGCGCCGCGCAGCTGGAGGCGCAGGAGTTCCCTGCCCACCTCGACACCGGCCGACCAGAGCGCGCTGTCGGCGGGCAGCGGTACGTGGCACCCGGCGGGCGAGGGCCGGGCGACGGCGAGCGACCACGCGAGGACGGCTTCCGCGGTGACCTCGTGCCCGCCGGTGTCCCCGTACCGTGCGCGCAGCAGGCCGAGCAGGCCGGGCGCCAGATTGGGTTCGCGGCCGCCGGGCCGCCGGTGGAGCGGGCGAATGCGGCCGGGGCGGCCTGCGGGGGAGTGCCCGTCGGGCAGTAGCGCCGTCACGGACAGGGCGGGACCGTCCGCCTGCGGTACGTGTCCGTGCTCGACGGCGAAGAGCTGGTGCTCGTCCGCAACCCGCCACAGCTCGGGGCGGGCCGCGTCGATCAGCCGGTGGTCGGGGATCAGCCACTGCTCGTCGAACGGGCCGTGCAGGACCCGGACCGGTTCCGGGTACGGCCCCGGCTCGCGGGCGAATCTGCCCGTCGCGGTGGTCTGCCCCGGCAGCGCGGCGACCGCCGTGCGCGGTGTACGGAGACGGCTGGGCCGGAACAGCCGGTCCTGCTCGGCACCCTCGGCCCGGACCAGCAGGTCCCAACGGGCCCTGAGTGTCGCCGCGTCGGGGGCGGTCACCCAGGGGCGGCCCGTCCGCAGCGGCCGTACCGACCACGGCATCAGCTCGTCGAGCAGCGGGACGTCCTCGTCCCCGCCGGCTCCGGCCGCCACCCGCGCTGCCACCGTGTCGTCCTCCCCGTCACCAGGTCCGCCGGACAGACCCGAGGGGCCTGTCCGGCGGATCATGGCCGGGGTCACGGCGTCTGGCCCAGCACCTCGCGGCGTTGCCGGAGCGTCCGCATAGCTCCGCTATGCGGACG
>NZ_JBHUUV010000076.1:0-14332 GCF_042670885.1 Streptomyces sp. NPDC057136 | reverse complement strand
TACTGCAGGGGGGACCCTGTGGGAGAGTAGGACGCCGCCGAACAATTATTCCGGGAAAGCCCCGTACCGCAAGGTACGGGGCTTTTCTGCGTTCAGGTCACTGTCTTCCGGCATACCCCTGTGCACCGGTACGCGGTGGCTGAGGGTAGGGTCAGGGGGCATCATTGGCACATTCTTCACAGGAGGCCCCCGGGTGGAGGTCCAGGAGACTCGGGTTCAGACGGACCGGGTCCTCACCATCCCCAATATCCTCAGCATGGCTCGCCTTGCCGGGGTCCCGCTCTTCCTGTGGCTGATTCTTCGCCCCGAGTTCGGCGGGCCCAACAGTGATGGCTGGGCCCTGCTGGTGCTGATGCTCAGCGGCATCAGTGACTACCTCGACGGAAAGCTAGCCCGCCGGTGGAACCAGATCAGCAGCCTCGGGCGGCTCCTGGACCCCGCGGCCGACCGTCTCTACATTCTTTCGACCCTTGTCGGACTGACCTGGCGCGAGATCCTTCCGCTCTGGCTCACAGCCGCACTGCTCGCCCGTGAGCTCATGCTGCTGGTGATGGTCGCTATCCTCCGCCGGCACGGCTATCCGCCCCCCCAGGTCAACTTCCTGGGGAAGGCTGCCACGTTCAACCTGATGTATGCCTTCCCCTTGTTGCTGCTCAGTGACGGAAGTGGTTGGCTGGCTACGTTGGCCGCCATTTTCGGATGGGCGTTCGCCGGATGGGGTACAACGCTCTACTGGTGGGCAGGGATTCTCTACGTGGTCCAGGTCCGCCGGCTCGTCAAGGCGGATGAAGTAGCCGACTGAGCTCGTTGATGCGGTGCCGCGCAGCGTTGCCGGTCCGCACTGATGTCTGGATGATGCCCCGACGGGCGAAGTCGGCTTGACCGTCGTCTCTTCAAGGAGGACGTTTCCGACATGAAGGCCGTCGTGATGGCTGGTGGTGAAGGCACTCGCCTTCGCCCCATGACCTCAAGCATGCCCAAGCCGCTTCTGCCCGTGGCCAATCGGCCCATCATGGAGCACGTGCTGCGGCTACTCAAACGGCATGGGCTCAATGAGACCGTCGTAACCGTCCAGTTCCTCGCCTCTCTCGTGAAGAACTACTTCGGAGACGGCGAAGAGCTCGGGATGGAACTCACCTATGCCAATGAGGAGAAGCCACTCGGCACAGCGGGGAGTGTGAAGAACGCCGAGGAAGCTCTCAAGGACGACACATTCCTTGTCATCTCGGGTGACGCGCTCACCGACTTCGACCTCACCGATCTCATTGCCTTCCACAAGGCGAAAGGCGGACTTGTCACTGTCTGTCTGACGCGGGTCCCGAATCCTCTGGAATTCGGGATCACGATCGTGGACGAAGAGGGACAGGTCGAACGATTCCTGGAGAAGCCGACCTGGGGACAGGTCTTCTCGGACACCGTCAACACGGGCATCTACGTGATGGAGCCCGAGGTGTTCAACTACGTCCAGGCGGACACCTCCGTGGACTGGTCCGGAGACGTCTTCCCGCAGCTCATGAAGGAAGGCAAGCCGATCTACGGCTATATCGCCGAGGGCTACTGGGAGGACGTGGGCACGCACGAGAGCTATGTGAAGGCTCAGGCCGACGTCCTGGAGCGCAAGGTCGACGTCGAGCTCGACGGCTTCGAGATCTCCCCGGGCGTATGGGTGGCCGAAGGCGCCGAAGTGCACCCCGACGCCGTACTCCGCGGGCCCCTGTACATCGGTGACTACGCCAAGGTCGAGGCCGACGTCGAGATCCGCGAACACACCGTGGTGGGGTCCAACGTCGTCGTCAAGTCCGGTGCGTTCCTGCACCGGGCGGTCGTGCACGACAACGTCTACATCGGCCAGCACAGCAATCTGCGCGGCTGCGTGATCGGAAAGAACACCGACATCATGCGGGCTGCCCGCATCGAGGACGGTGCGGTCATCGGCGACGAATGTCTGGTCGGTGAGGAATCGATCATTCAGGGGAACGTGCGGGTCTACCCGTTCAAGACGATCGAGGCCGGGGCCTTCGTCAACACCTCGGTGATCTGGGAGTCGCGCGGACAGGCCCATCTCTTCGGCGCTCGTGGTGTCTCCGGCATCCTGAACGTCGAGATCACTCCCGAGCTCGCCGTACGGCTCGCCGGCGCCTATGCCACGACCCTCAAGAAGGGTGCGACGGTCACGACCGCACGTGACCACTCCCGTGGCGCC
This sequence comes from Streptomyces sp. NPDC057136, assembly GCF_042670885.1. NCBI lineage: Bacteria > Bacillati > Actinomycetota > Actinomycetes > Kitasatosporales > Streptomycetaceae > Streptomyces > Streptomyces sp. NPDC057136. The sequence continues at coordinate 12,129 of NZ_JBHUUV010000076.1, read as the reverse complement.
CGAGCGCTGAAACGAGCCGTCATCTCGGCTCTGCAGACGAGCGCGATCGATGTCAGGGACCTGGAGAACGTCCCCCTGCCCGTGGCTCGTCAGCAGACTGCGCGCGGCAGCGCCGGCGGCATCATGATCCGTACGTCTCCCGGTGTGCCCGACTCGGTCGACATCATGTTCTTCGACGAACGGGGAGCGGACCTCTCCCAGGCGCTGCAACGCAAGCTGGACCGGGTCTACGCCCGCCAGGAGTACCGCAGGGCATTCCCCGGCGAGATCGGGGATCTGCACTTCCCGTCCAGCGTCTTCGACTCGTACACGGGTTCTCTGCTCCGTAACGTAGACACGACCGGCATCGCCGACGCGAACCTCAAGGTCGTCGTCGACGCCTCGAACGGCAGCGCCGGGCTTGTACTGCCCAGTCTGCTGGGGCGTCTCGGTGTCGATGCGCTCACCATCAACCCCGGGCTCGACGAGTCCAGGCCCACCGAGACCGCCGAGACCAGGCGGGCCGGACTGGTGCGGCTCGGCGAGATCGTGTCCTCCGCGCGGGCCGCCTTCGGGGTGAGGTTCGACCCCGTGGGTGAACGTCTCTCTCTCGTCGATGAACTGGGCCGGATCATCGAGGACGACCGGGCGCTGCTTGTGATGCTCGACCTCGTGGCCGCGGAGCGGCGCAGTGGCCGGGTGGCGCTGCCTGTGACGACCACGCGCGTCGCGGAGCAGGTGGCGGCGTACCACGGCACGCAGGTCGAATGGACGACCACATCGCCGGACGACCTGACACGGGTGGGGCGCGAGGAGAACACCATCTTCGGTGGAGACGGGCGCGGCGGGTTCATCGTTCCCGAATTCAGCAGTGTTTTCGACGGCTCGGCGGCGTTCGTCCGGCTGCTCGCCCTGGTGGCGAGGACCCAGCTCACCCTCAGCCAGATCGACGCCCGCATTCCCCGCGCTCACGTGCTGCGCCGCGACCTGGCGACGCCCTGGGCGGTCAAGGGGCTCGTCATGCGTCGCGTCGTGGAGGCCGCGGGGGAACGCAGTGTGGACACCACGGACGGTGTCCGCGTCGTCGAGGCCGACGGGCGCTGGGTGATGGTGCTGCCCGACCCGGCCGAAGCGGTCACTCATCTGTGGGCGGAGGGCCCCGACGACGCGTCGTCGCAGGCGCTGCTCGATGAGTGGTCGGCCATCGTGGACAGCGCAGGCGACTGAACCGAGTACGGTGCACCGGGAGCTGTCACGGCACCGCTCCCGGTGCACCGGTGGGGCCATTCGGCGGTAGCTGCAATGACGTGCGACGATGTGCGGCATGTCGCAGCAGTCCCCCGATCGGAGCACCGCCTCTCCGCCTGCCCGCCCCGACGCGTCCATGTCGCTGCTGACCAATGTGATGGACCACAGCCTCGATGAGGGATACGCCGAGGCTTCCGCGCGCCGTAAGGCCGACGGGAGCGCGGGTCTGCCCCGTACGCTCAAGTCGAAGCTCGGTCTCGCCGCAGGTCTCGTGGTGGCCGCTCTCGTAGTGACTCTCGGTGCCGCGGAGGCGCGGATCTCGGCCCCTGTGGTGGCCAAGGAGCGCGAAGAGCTCATCGACCGTATCGATGCGGAGACCACCGCGGCCGACGCCCTCGAGTCCGACGTCGAGGAGCTGCGCACGGACGTGGGCGAGCGGCAGCGCAGGGCCCTCGAACAGCACGGTGGCGACCAGGGCGAGCTGGTCGCGCTGCTCTCCGGCGCGACCGCGGTCGAAGGACCCGGGGTGAAGCTCGTCGTCGACGACGCCGAGGACACCGACCAGGGCGGTGGCGGGCCGCGTGAGTCGACGGGCTTCGCCGACACCGGGCGGGTACGGGACCGGGACATGCAACGGGTCGTCAACGGCCTCTGGCAGTCCGGTGCCGAGGCGGTCGCCATCAACGGACAGCGGCTGACCGCACTTTCGGCGATCCGCGCGGCGGGCGACGCCATACTGGTCGACAACCGACCACTCGTACCGCCGTACACCGTGCTCGCGGTGGGGGACGGCAAGAGGCTGAGCACAGCGTTCCAGGACAGTGCTGACGGTCAGTATCTCCACGCGCTCCAGGAGAGTTTCGACATCCGTACCAGCATTTCCGATCAGGAGAAGCTGCGCCTGCCCGCTGCGCCGAGCCTGATCGTGCGCACAGCAGAGCCGAAGGCCGCAGACACCGGCAGTGGTGCGGCAGATACAGGGAAGGGCACATCGTGATCGCCGTACTGGGCCTCGTCGTGGGAGTCGTGGTCGGACTGTTGGTCCGGCCCGAGGTGCCGGCGGTGGTCGAGCCCTACCTGCCGATCGCCGTCGTCGCCGCGCTTGACGCCGTCTTCGGTGGCCTGCGGGCCATGCTGGACGGAATCTTCGTGGACAAGGTCTTCGTGGTCTCGTTCCTCTCGAACGTGGTGGTAGCCGCTCTGATCGTGTTCCTCGGCGACAAACTGGGTGTCGGGGCCCAGCTCTCCACCGGTGTGGTGGTGGTGCTCGGCATCCGGATCTTCTCCAACGCCGCCGCAATCCGCCGGCACGTCTTCCGGGCTTGAGGCCGATGAGTAACGAAGCAACCCCCAGCGGCGAGGAGCGCACCGGCGAGCAGCCGGTCGACGCACCCGCACCCAAGGTGCTCTCCGGGCGCCAGCGGCTGATGGCCGGGCTCTGGCCGCCACGGGTCAGCCGCGCCCAACTCATCGTCGCCCTGCTGCTGTTCGTCCTCGGGCTGGGGCTGGCCATCCAGGTCAGGTCGAACAGCGACAACAGTGCGCTGCGGGGCGCCCGCCAGGAGGACCTGGTCCGTATCCTCGACGAGGTCGACGACCGGACCCAGCGGCTCGAGGACGAGAAACAGCGTCTCGACGATCAGCGCACGGAGCTCGAGAACAGCTCCGACCAGGCGGAAGAGGCCCGGAAACAGACACTCGAGAAGGAACGGCAGCTCGGTATCCTCGCGGGCACCGTGGCGGCGCACGGCCCCGGCATCCTGCTGACCATCAGCGACCCGAGCGGCGCGGTCGAGGCGGACATGCTGCTCGACGCCATTCAGGAGCTGCGGGCGGCCGGTGCCGAGGCGATCGAGGTCGACGGTGTCCGTGTGGTGGCCAGTACGTACTTCTCCGGTGACGGGGGAGCGATTGAGGTCGACGGCCGCAAGATCGCGCCACCGTACGAGTTCAAGGTCATCGGCAAGCCGCAGGACCTGGAGCCGGCACTGAACATCCCCGGCGGAGTCGTGCAGACGCTGGAGAAGGAGCAGGCCACCGCTCAGGTGGAACGGGCCGACGACATCGTCGTGGATGCCTTGCGACCGCCGAAGCGGCCTGGCTACGCTCGGTCGTCGCCCCAGTGAGGCCGTGGCGCATGGGCGCAGGGGGACACGGGGATGAGGTTCCGGGGGGTCGGCGCATCGTATTCGTGGCGCGTGGTGGAAACTGTCGAGTGGCTACGGACGTTGTGAAGATGTCCGGGTCGGCAGGTGTGTTCATTCAGGGTTCGTCCTGCCCCACGGGCGGGTCTATGTCGGTCAAGGGGAAACGCCCGTGAAGTTGTTTGCGAAGTTGTTCGGAAAGAGTGCACGCGAGGACAGCAACAGCGCTGCCCGCCACCGCGCTCCGCGGCATGGCCAGGGCGAGGAGCAGGGCGTGGACCGCCCGCTCTTCCGTGACGAAGTGTCCGGTTCCGCCGGTGACATTTCGGGCGCGCCCGGCGCGTCGTCTGTTGACCCTGCCGGTGCCGGACGCATAGGTTTCGGTGAACCATCAGCCTCAAGTACGGGTGGAGGGTTTACCCACGCCCCGGAGGGTTCCTCCATGCCGGTTTGCGCGAGGTGCGGGCATCGCAACGCCGAGGCCAGCCGATTCTGTTCCAACTGCGGTGCGCCACTGAGGGGCGGGGTGCCGGAGCGGGCTTCCGAGACGACGTCGACCATCTCGATCTCCGGTCTCGAGGCGTACGAGGCGGAGGCTACGGGTCAGACCATGCTTCCCTCGCTGTCGCCGGAGGCCCAGGCCGCCGTCGACGCGCTCCCGGCGGGTTCCGCGCTGCTGGTGGTGCGCCGAGGTCCGAACTCGGGCAGCCGATTCCTCCTGGACGGCGACCTGACGACGGCGGGCCGTCACCCGCAGAGCGACATCTTCCTCGACGACGTGACCGTGTCGCGGCGTCATGTCGAGTTCCGCAGGAACCCCGACGGTAGTTTCACGGTGGGGGATGTAGGCAGCCTCAATGGCACGTATGTCAACCGTGAGCGCATTGATTCCGTTCCGCTGACCAACGGCGACGAAGTCCAGATCGGCAAGTACCGGCTGGTCTTCTACGCGAGCCAGCGGGGCGTGTGACCCTCCCCCGGGCTCCGTCCGGGGGGACCCCAGGAAGGTCCATGCTGCCAACATCCATGGGCGGTGCCGGTCACGGCACCGCCGCTGCGGACGAGCGAGCCATGAGCATCGGCACGGTGCTCCTTCAGCTGCGCGACGAGTTTCCGGAAGTCACCATCTCCAAGATCCGGTTCCTGGAGACCGAAGGGCTGATCGAGCCGCAGCGGACTCCTTCCGGATACCGGAAGTTCAGCTCCGCCGATGTCGAGCGGCTGGCTCAGGTCCTGCGGATGCAGCGGGACCACTACCTTCCGCTCAAGGTCATCCGCGGTCATCTGGACGCCCTGGCCCGAGGTGAGAACGTCGCCCTGTCGGCCGCCGGAGGCCAGCGGGATCTCGGTGACGGTTCCTGGGGCTCCGACCCGGACCGGGCGACAGCGGCCAGGATCGGGCGTTCCGAGCTCCTTGCCGCCGCCGAGGTCACCGAGGACCAGCTCGACGAGTGGGAGTCGTACGGGCTGATCTCGTCCACTCGGGAAGGCGCCTACGACGCCGAGATGGTCACCGTGGCAAAACTTGTGGCGGATCTGGGCCGATTCGGCCTGGAACCTCGGCATCTGAGGGCCATGCGAGCGGCCGCGGATCGTGAGGCGGGGCTCGTCGAGCAGGTGGTGGCGCCCCTGCGCCGGCACAGGAATCCGCAGACCAGAGCCCATGCCGAGGCCACCGCGAAAGAGCTGGCCGAGCTCTCCGTACGGCTTCACTCGGCGCTTGTGCAGACGGCTCTCGGCATCCGGCTCCACTGACCTTGGCGGAGCCCGACTACCCAAACATGGCGAGCACGTCCTAGGGTTGCTGTGTGAACGAGCTCGACGTTGTGGGTGTCCGGGTGGAAATGCCCTCCAATCAACCGATCGTGCTCCTGCGTGAAGTGGGAGGCGACCGGTACCTCCCCATTTGGATCGGTCCCGGCGAGGCGACAGCGATCGCCTTCGCCCAGCAGGGCATGGCTCCGGCCAGGCCGCTGACCCATGATCTCTTCAAGGATGTGCTCGAGGCCGTGGGCCAGGAGCTCACCGAGGTCCGTATCACGGACCTCCGAGAAGGGGTCTTCTACGCGGAGCTGGTCTTCGCGAGCGGGGTCGAGGTGAGCGCGCGGCCGTCCGACGCCATAGCGCTCGCCCTGCGCACCGGCACGCCGATCTACGGCAGTGACGGGGTGCTGGACGATGCGGGGATCGCGATCCCTGACGAGCAGGAGGACGAGGTGGAGAAATTCCGCGAGTTCCTCGACCAGATCTCGCCGGAGGATTTCGATACCAATAGCCAGTGACTGTCCTGCAGGGGTGCTGTCAGCGCATCCGACAAGCCGTTCCCGGTAGCGAGTCACGGGAAACCACCCTCTGGGTGATTATCACTCGGCGTGCCGAGTGTGGCGATCGTTGACGCACCCCGAGTGACTGCCTACCTTCGAGAGGGCAGGTCAAGGACGGAGGTCGGCGTGAGAAGCAGCGGCGACGGTACGGTGGCGGGCGGGCCGTATCCGCAGCAGGGCAGTGCAGCCGACCACACCATCAGGCAGCCGGTTCAACCGGTGGTGGCGGACGGCGTGACAGTGGTGGGCGACATCGGCTACCGGGGTCCGACCGCGTGCGCGGCGGCGGGCATCACCTATCGGCAGCTCGACTACTGGGCGCGTACGGGGCTGGTCGAGCCCAGTGTGCGTCCGGCATACGGGTCGGGGACCCAGCGCCTCTACAGTTTCCGGGACGTGGTCCTCCTCAAGATCGTGAAGCGATTCCTGGACACGGGCGTCGCTCTGCAGAACATCCGCAGCACGGTCCAGCATCTGAGGGCCCGCGGATTTCAGGATCTCGAACGTATGACGCTGATGAGCGACGGCGCGACGGTCTACGAGTGTTCCTCGCCCGACGAGGTCGTGAAGCTCCTCCAAGGCGGCCAGGGCGTCTTCGGTATCGCCGTCGGTGTTGTCTGGCGTGACGTGGACGCGGCCCTGTCCCAGCTGCACGGCGAGCGGGTCGATACGGGCGAGACACTGATCGGCAACAACCCCGCCGACGAACTGGCCAGGCGGCGCAACCGCGCCGGGTGAGCAGCGAGGGGCACTGCCCGGGCCCTCAGGGGCGCCGGGCAGGCCGATTGTCAGTGCCATGGGGCAGCATCGATTGATGTGAGAGCCGCGCCCACCATTCTGCATCTGGACATGGATGCCTTCTACGCCTCCGCGGAGCAGGCGGCGAAGCCGAGCCTGCGCGGCAAGCCGGTGGTGGTGGGCGGGCTCGGGCCGCGCGGGGTCGTGGCCACTGCCTCGTACGAGGCGCGGCGCTTCGGGGTCCACTCGGCGATGCCGATGGCGCAGGCCCGCAGGCTCGCGCCCAACGCCGCCTACCTGGTGCCGCGCTTCACCCTGTACAGGACGGTGAGCGACCAGGTGATGGGGCTCCTGGGGCGTATGTCGCCCCTGGTGGAGCCGCTCAGCCTGGACGAGGCGTTCGTCGATCTGGAGGCCGGAGGCGTCGCCGACGATTCGGCCTCGGCGCGCGGGATCGGCGAGCAGCTGCGTACGGCGATCAGGGACGTCACCGGACTCACCGGTTCCGTCGGTCTGGCCGGGTGCAAGATGCTCGCCAAGATCGCCTCGGAGGAGGCCAAGCCGGACGGGCTCGTACTCATCGAGCCGGGTAGCGAACGGGAACTCCTGGCGCCCATGTCCGTGCGCATCCTGCCGGGCGTCGGGCCGGCCACCGGAGACCATCTGCGACGGGCCGGGATGACGACCGTCCGCGATCTGGCCGATGCCGGTGAGGCGGAGCTCGTACGGCTGCTGGGCAAGGCGCACGGGGCCTCGCTGCACCTCATGGCTCTTGGGCACGACGACCGGCCCGTGGTGGCGGAGCGCGACACCAAGTCCGTGTCGGTCGAGGACACCTTCGATGTGGACCTGCACGACCGTGTGCGTGTCAGGACCGAGGTGGAACGGCTCGCGGACCGGTGTGTCCGACGGTTGCGGGCTGCGGAGCGCTCGGGGCGGACCGTCGTGCTGAAGGTGCGGCGCTACGACTTCTCGACGCTCACCCGCTCCGAGACGCTGCGGGGACCCACGGACGATCCCACCGTCATCAGGGAGGCCGCCGCACGGCTGCTGGAGGCCGTCGACACCACCGGGGGCGTGCGGCTGCTCGGAGTGGGCGTCACGGGGCTGGCGGACTTCACCCAGGAGGATCTGTTCGCGCAGGCCGCCGACGCGCTCAGCGCCGCCAAGGGCCCCGAGGGGACCGGCGCCGGTGAGGAGCAGGTGGAAGCCATCGAGGAAGCCGCTGAGGAGACCCCCGAGCAGCTCGCCGTACGGCGCTGGCCCTCGGGACACGACGTACGGCACGAGACCTACGGCCACGGTTGGGTCCAGGGCAGCGGCGTGGGCCGGGTAACGGTGCGCTTCGAGGAGCCGGGCGATCCCCCGGGCCGGGTGCGCACCTTCCGCATCGACGACCCGGAGCTTCAGCCGGCCGAGCCACTGCCGCTTGTGAAGGACCCCGTGGACTACTCCTCCTGGCCCGCCAGCCTGCCGAAGTCCCGGTCCGGAGCCGGCTCCTCGGGCGGCGAGTCCAGCCCGTAGTGGCGGTAGAGCTGCAGCTCCTGCTCCGGTGAGAGATGCCGTCCGACGCCGAAGTCCGGCGCGTCCTTGATCAACGCGCGGTCGAAGGGGACGCGCAGCGAGTCCTCGACGAATTCGCTCGGCTCCAGCGGAACGAAGGCATCCCTGCTGAAGAGCCCGGTACGGACGGCCGCCCACTCGGGCACACCGGTCGCGTCGTCGAGATAGACCTCATCCACCGTTCCGATCTTGGCGCCCTTGCGGTCGAATGCCTTGCGGCCGATCAGGCTGCGCGGATCGATATCGGTCTGCACGGTGCCTCCCATGGTCGCCACAACTGAGGGTGGTCCCCCCATTACTCCACAAGCACTACGAAAGTGCAGATCGGGGGCGTCGGCCACTCGAGACAGTCGGAGTGTGCCCGCTGGTACGCTGGCATTGGCTGCTGACCCCGTGCGGGAGAGTCCTTCGGTGAGACCCGGAGGGCGCCGAAGGAGCAAATCCTCCCCGGAATCTCTCAGGCCCCCGTACCGCACGGTTGAGGTCACTCTGGAAAGCAGGACGGGACTCGTACGGGCACATGCCGGCACGGGCCCCTTCCTCACCGACGGTGAAAGCCGGTTCGCCTTGGGCGGCCGGTGAAGCTCTCAGGTTGAGATGACAGAGGGGGAGGCCGTTCGGGCACCCACGCCGTGGTGCCCCTCGCAGGTCGTGACAGACCAGGAGGCCTCCATCATGACCCCCCGTCGCACTCCGCTCTCCCAGCTGGAGCAGGGCATTCCCTTCGAGCAGCGCCACATCGGGCCCGATGGCGAGGCTCAGGCGAAGATGCTCGCCCAGGTCGGCTATGGCTCCCTCGACGAGCTCACCGCCGCCGCGGTGCCCGACGTGATCAGGAGTGCCGAGGCGCTGCGGCTCCCCGCCGCCCGCACCGAGGCCGAGGTTCTGGCCGAGCTGCGCTCCCTCGCCGACCGCAACCAGGTGCTCGCCCCGATGATCGGGCTCGGCTACTACGGCACCTTCACCCCGCCGGTGATCCTCCGCAACGTCATGGAGAACCCGGCCTGGTACACGGCGTACACCCCGTACCAGCCAGAGATCTCCCAGGGCCGCCTCGAGGCGCTCCTCAACTTCCAGACCATGGTCGCCGAGCTGACCGGGCTGCCGACCTCGGGCGCCTCCCTGCTCGACGAGGGCACCGCCGCCGCCGAGGCCATGGCGCTGGCGCGGCGCGTCGGCAAGGTCAAGAACGGCGTCTTCCTGGTCGACGCGGACACCCTGCCGCAGACCGTCGCGGTGATAGAGACCCGTGCGGAGCCGACCGGTGTCGAGGTCGTCGTGGCCGACCTCGGTGAGGGCATCCCCGCGGACGTCGCCGAGCGCGGTGTCTTCGGCGTGCTGCTCCAGTACCCGGGCGCCTCCGGGGCCGTCCGGGACATCAAGCCCGTCATCGAGCAGGCCCACGAGCTCGGTGCGATCGTCACCGTCGCCGCCGACCTGCTGGCCCTGACCCTGCTCACCTCGCCCGGCGAGCTCGGCGCGGACATCGCGGTCGGCACCACGCAGCGTTTCGGTGTGCCGATGGGCTTCGGCGGACCGCACGCGGGCTTCATGGCCGTACGCGAGAAGTTCGCCCGCTCCCTGCCCGGCCGCCTGGTCGGTGTCTCCGTGGACGCGGACGGCAACAAGGCCTACCGCCTGGCCCTCCAGACCCGCGAGCAGCACATCCGCCGCGAGAAGGCCACCAGCAACATCTGTACCGCTCAGGTGCTCCTCGCGGTGATGGCCGGGATGTACGCCGTCTACCACGGCCCCGACGGGCTGCGGACGATCGCCCTGCGCACGCACCGCTACGCCACGATCCTCGCCGAGGGCCTGCGGGCCGCCGACGTCGATGTGGTGCACGGTTCCTACTTCGACACGATCACCGTGCGGGTTCCCGGCAAGGCCGCGGAGATCGTCGCGGATGCCCGTGAGCGCGGAGTGAACCTGCGGCTCGTCGACGGCGACCTGGTCTCGCTCGCCTGCGACGAGACCACGACCCGTACACAGATCGCCGCCGTCTGGGCCGCCTTCGGCGCCGACGGTGACATCGAGGCGCTGGACGCGGTTGCCGCCGACACGCTGCCCGAGGGGCTGCTGCGCACCGACTCGATCCTGACCCACCCCGTGTTCCACCAGCACCGTTCCGAGACGGCGATGCTGCGCTACCTGCGCAAGCTGGCCGACCGCGACTACGCGCTGGACCGCGGCATGATCCCGCTCGGCTCCTGCACCATGAAGCTGAACGCGACCACGGAGATGGAGTCGATCACCTGGCCCGAGTTCGGCGCGCTGCACCCCTTCGCGCCGGCCGAGCAGGCTCAGGGCTTTCTGACCCTGATCCGTGAGCTGGAGGAGCGCCTCGCCGAGGTCACGGGTTACGACGCCGTCTCCATCCAGCCGAACGCGGGCTCGCAGGGCGAGTTCGCCGGTCTGCTGGCCGTCCGCGCCTATCACCGGGCCAACGGCGACGAGCAGCGCACGGTCTGCCTGATCCCCTCGTCGGCGCACGGCACCAATGCCGCGAGCGCCGTGATGGCCGGCATGACGGTCGTCGTGGTGAAGACCGCCGACGACGGCGAGGTCGATGTCGAGGACCTGCGCGCGAAGATCGAGAAGCACCGCGACGAGCTCGCCGTGCTCATGATCACGTACCCCTCGACGCACGGTGTCTTCGAGGAGCACGTCGCGGACATCTGCGGCGAGGTCCACGACGCGGGCGGCCAGGTGTACGTCGACGGCGCCAACCTCAACGCGCTGGTCGGCCTGGCGAAGCCCGGCAAGTTCGGCGGCGACGTCTCGCACCTGAATCTGCACAAGACCTTCTGCATCCCGCACGGCGGCGGCGGTCCGGGCGTCGGCCCGGTCGGTGTGCGCGCGCACCTCGCGCCGTACCTCCCGAACCACCCGCTCCAGCCCGCCGCCGGCCCGGAGACCGGTGTGGGCCCGATCTCGGCCGCGCCGTGGGGCTCGGCCGGCATTCTGCCCATCTCCTGGGCGTATGTGCGTCTGATGGGCGGAGAGGGCCTCAAGCGGGCCACGCAGGTGGCCGTGCTCGCCGCCAACTACATCGCCAAGCGGCTCGAACCGCACTACCCGATCCTGTACAACGGCCCGGCCGGTCTGGTCGCGCACGAGTGCATCGTCGATCTGCGGCCGATCTCCAAGGCGACCGGGGTCAGCATCGACGACGTGGCCAAGCGCCTGATCGACTACGGCTTCCACTCGCCGACCATGTCGTTCCCGGTGGCCGGGACGCTGATGATCGAGCCGACCGAGAGCGAGAACCTCGCGGAGCTCGACCGCTTCTGCGACACGATGATCGCCATTCGCGGCGAGATCGAGAAGGTCGCGTCCGGTGAGTGGAGCGCGGACGACAACCCGCTGAGCAACGCCCCGCACACGGCGGCGGCGCTCGGTGGCGAGTGGGCGCACGGCTACAGCCGCGAACAGGCCGTCTTCCCGGCCGGCGTATCGGCCGCGGACAAGTACTGGCCGCCGGTGCGCCGGATCGACGGTGCCTTCGGCGACCGTAATCTGGTCTGCTCCTGCCCGCCGCTGGACGAGTACGACAACTGAGGCATGTGCGGTAGAGCGTGACGCGGACATGCGTCGGGGCCGGTGCGGAGACTTCTCCGGCCGGCCCCAGTTCGTACGGCCGCTGTCAGGCGGCTTTCATGATCCGGCCGGTCTCCAGCGGCCGGTGCGGTGCGATGATCTGCCCGTCCGGCAGCAGCTCGCCGGTGTCCTCGAAGAGCAGGACGCCGTTGCACAGGAGGCTCCAGCCCTGCTCCGGGTGATGTGCCGTGAGGCGCGCGGCTTCCCGGTCGGCGGAGTCGGCGGACGGGCAGGGTGGCTGGTGCTGGCACATGGCTGGGTTCTTTCGCTGCGTTGAGTTGAATGTCCTGCGGCTTGACGGTGTGTTCATGGCCGCCCCCGTATCAGTCGGTCCGGTCCCAGTGTTGCCCCACGGGCGTCATTCCGCAGGGATTTCGCGGCAGCTCTTGTCCTACTCTCATGACGCATCACCCGGCCGGGCGGTTCACCGTAACTCCACTGTCTCTTCGGGTGGTTCGGGGTGGCCCGTACGGACTAGGCCGGACGGGCAGGAGTGCGCCCCCGCCGTGGGGTCCCGGTGGCCGGGACCCCAC
>NZ_JBHUUV010000075.1:0-14519 GCF_042670885.1 Streptomyces sp. NPDC057136 | reverse complement strand
AAGGAGCGTGGCTGGGTGCGTGCAGCTGCAAGGCGGAGGATTGAGGCATGGCGGAGTCATGGTGATTGACGACAACGCCGCAGGTGTGCGTGCCCGGCCACGCGACGCCGCCCCCATTTGCCGGTCGGTCTAAGGTGCGCCGCATGATTATCGAACCGCTGGTGCCGGTCGACCACGACATCCCCGGCCCGCTGCTCACGGAACTCACCGCGCTGTACGCGTCGAACCGCGCGTTCCAGCAGCTCAGCGGCGATTTCCCGGACCCGGACGACATCCGTCCCGCTCAGGTCGCCGCCGCGCTCGCCGACGAACTGGCGCACCCGGACGCCGAAGTGCTCCTCGCCCGCTCGCAGGGCCGCCTGGTAGGCGTCGCTGTCACCCTCGCTCACCACCCCGACCCGGCCGACCCCGATCCGTGGATCGGGCTGCTGATGGTCGACGCACGTCAGCACCGGTCCGGGTACGGGAAGGAGCTGGCGGAACGCGTCGAGGAACGCTTCCGGGCGGCGGGGCGGCACGGTGTGCGGCTCGCGGTCCTGGAGAACAACCCGAAGGCGCTCGCGTTCTGGACGGCGCTCGGCTACGAGGTCATCGCCCACCGCCCCGACCGCCAGCGGAACCGCCCGTGCGCGGTACTGCGCAAGCCACTGGCCGCTGAGGGTCTGATGAGCCTCAGGGTGTGACCGGCGTCAGGGTGTGACCGGCGCGTCCGGGTCCTCCGGGCGCCCGTCGCCGTACAGCCAGGTGTCCCACAGGCCGCTGAGGTCCAGGCCGGTCCTCTTCTCCGCGTATGCGGTGAAGTCGTCCGTCGACGCGTTGCCGTGCCGGTGTGCCGTCGCCCAGCCCCTGAGCAGGCCGAAGAACGCCTTGTCGTCGTCCACCGCCTGCCTGAGCTTTTCGAGCACCATGGCCCCGCGCCCGTACACCGGCGGCGCGGAGAGTTCCGCCGCGCTCGGCGGATCCGCGGGCGGAAAGGCCCAGTTGTCGTCGTCCAGAAAGGCCGCTTCGAAGCTCTCCCGGGTCGGAGTGTCCTCGGTGTCCTCGGCCCAGAGCCACTCCGCGTACGTGGCGAAGCCCTCGTTGAGCCACATGTCCTGCCAGGTCGCGGGCGTGACCGAATTCCCGAACCACTGGTGGGCCAGCTCGTGGACGAGGAGCCCGGTGGTGGGCGCACCGGGGAAGACCGGCCGGTTCTGGGTCTCCAGCGCGTATCCGGCGTCGCCCCGCCGGTCGATGACCGCGCCGGTGGAGGAGAAGGGGTACGGGCCGAACTTCCCGGTCGCCCACGTCATGATCTCGGGGATACGGGCGAGGGCCGGGGCGCTGGCCCGCGCCACTTTCGGATCCACCGCCGTGAACACCTCAAGGCCCTCGGGCGTCTTCGTGCTCTTCGTCGTGTAGCGGCCGATGGCGACCGTCGCCAGATAGCTGGCCAGCGGCTCGGCGGTACGCCAGCGGTAGGTGGTGCGGCCGCCGGTCGTCCGGTGGGAGACCGGTTCGCCGTTGGAGACGGCCGTCAGGCCCTTCGGGACGGTGACGGCGATGTCGTACGAGGCCTTGTCGCTCGGGTGGTTGTTGCCGGGGAACCAGGTCATGGACCCCGTCGGTTCGCCGAGCGCGAGGGACCCGTCCGCGGTCTTCAGCCAGCCCTCCTTCGACTGGTCCCGGTCGGTGACGGTCCGTGGGGCGCCGGAGTAGCGGACGACCGTGCGGAACGTCCGGCCCTTGCGCAGACGGTCCTCGACGTCGGCGTCCGGACGCAGGGTCAGTTCGCTGCCCGCACGGTTGACGGCGGCGGGGCGCCCCTCGACGCTCGCGCTCGTGACGTCGAGCCCGGTGAGGTCGAGGTTGAAGGAGCTGAGGTTCTGGGTGGCACGGGCGGTGATCGTCGCGGTGCCGCGCAGCTCGTCCCGGCCGGGACGGACGTCCACGTCCAGGTCAAGGTCGTAGTGCGTGACGTCGTAGCCGCCGTTGCCGAGCCTCGGGAAGTACGGGTCGCGCAGCCCGGCCGCGCCCGGCTTGCCCTCCACCCCGCCGGTGACGGCCGTGCAGGCGGTGGCGACGGTGGTCAGGGCGAACAGCAGGGCGACGGCGGGTGCCGTGCGGCGTATCGGAGTTCGCGGATCCACACCGGTGATCCTATGTGCGGAATGTCGGATTGGGGCGGCTGCGGGATCCGCGGCCGCTGGGTCAGAGGACGGCGATGCCGAGGGGGCGCTCGCCGCCGCCGGACCTGACCGGCTTCCGTTCGCCCGCGAGGTCGACGACGGTGATCCCGTTCCAGTGCCCGTCGCGGGTGAAGCCCCCGGTGACGTACACCGTCCGGCCGTCCTTCGACACCGCCACGTCCTCGTGCGGCCCGTCCAGGGGGACGATGCGCTCCTTGCCGTCGGGAGTACGGATGGTGAGGGAAGGGGCCCGGTCGTCGGAGGCGATCGGACCGGTGCTGGCGACCAGGAGGGTGCCGTCGGGGGTGAGGGCCGCGCCGTGCTGGTGGGAATTGGTCGTTCGGCGGTTTCGCTGGTGGGAATTGGTCGTTCGGCGGTTTCGCTCTGCTATCGATCCTCCGGCCGGGACCGGCCCCGTACCGTCGGCGTACCGGCTCGACGAGCTGCCCGGGACGGTTGACGGCCCCATCGGCCGATCGGTTGATGCAGGAGTCGCCCCAAGGGGTCACCATGGAGGTGTCTGCGCAGGTCAGCGTCACAACCGGCAGGTCATCACGGGCCATCACAGGGCATCAGAGGTCGTCGGCAGGGACGGGGTACGCAGTGCAGCACCGAAGCGAACCGGACCTGAGTGCGGACCCCGACGCACGGTGGCTCGCGCTTCTCATGCACGCCGCGTTCTTCCTGCTGCTGAGTGCCTCGCTCGCCCGCTTCCTGCTCCGCCACCCCGGCGAGGCCCGCACCCCATGGATCATCGCGCTGTCGGTCGGCCTCGCCGTGCTGTACCTCCTGGGCCCCGTGCTCGGCTCCCGGCCCACCCCCCGCCGGCTGGTCTGGCTGAGCGTCCTGGTCGTCGTCTGGATGGTCCTGGTCATCCTCGCGCCGAGCTACGCGTGGTGTGCGGTGCCGCTCTTCTACACCGGGCTGCGGATTCTGCCGCCCCGTGCCGCGTACGCCCTCGTAGCGCTGCTGACCGTGTTCGTCGTCGTCGCGCAGCTGAGCCTGGCCAAGGGCTTCGATCCGAACCTGGTGCTGGCCCCGCCCGCCGTGGCCGCCGTCGCCACCGCCGTCTTCGTCCAGATGCAGCGCCAGGCGGCACGCCAGCGGGAACTGGCCGCACAGCAGCGCGAACTGATCGACGCCCTGTTGCGTACGCGGCGCGAACTGGCCGCCACCGAGCGGCGCGAAGGAACCCTCGCCGAACGCCAGCGGCTGTCCATGGAGATCCACGACACCCTGGCGCAGGGCCTGTCGAGCCAGCAGATGCTGCTCCAGGCCGCCGACCGCACCTGGGACTCCGACCCGTCCGCCGCCCGCCGCCATGTCCTTACGGCGACGGGCATCGCGGAGCGCAATCTCGCCGAGGCGCGCCGCTTCGTCCACGACCTGGCCCCGGCCGATCTGGCGGAGGGCGGCGGTCTGGAGGAGGCACTGCGCGCACTCGCCGCCCGCGAGACGGTCCAGGGCCGGATCACCGTCCGCTGCCATGTGGAGGGCACCCCGCACAGCGCGCTGCCGGACCGGGTCCAGTCCGCGCTGCTTCGGATCGCGCAGGGGGCGCTGTCGAACGTCCGCGAGCACGCGGAGGCGACGGCCGCGGCCGTGACGCTGACCCACCTCGACGACCGGGTCGTCCTCGACATCGCCGACAACGGCCGCGGTTTCAGCCCCTCCGCGCCGGTGGTCCGCCCGTCCGGCGGCCTGCGCGGCCACGGGCTGCCGGCGGTGCGGGCGCGCGTCCAGCAGCTCGGGGGGACCCTGACGATCGAGTCCGCACCGGGCGAGGGCACGGTCCTGACGGCGGCGATCCCCCTGTACCCGGCGCCCCCGTCGCCGCCCGCCCCGCCCATGTCACCGGAGGAACCCGTATGACCTCGAACGCCCCCGGAACCGTACGCATCCTGCTCTGCGACGACCACGCCGTCGTACGGGCGGGGCTGCTCGCCCTGCTCGGCAGCGAACCGGACATCGAGGTCGTCGGCGAGGCGGGCAGCGGCGAGGAGGCCGTCGCACTGGCCGCCAAACTCACCCCGGACGTCGTGCTGATGGACCTGCAACTGGGCGAGGGGATCGACGGCGTCGAGGCCACCCGCCGCATCGCGGCCACCGGCGGCGTCCATGTCCTCGTCCTCACCACGTACGACACGGACGCCGACATCACGCGCGCGATCGAGGCGGGCGCCACCGGCTATCTGCTCAAGGCCGAGCGTCCGGAGGAGCTGTTCGCGGCGATCCGCTCGGCGGCGCAGGGCCGTACGACGCTCTCCCCGCCGGTCGCCAGCCGGGTCATGGCCCGGATGCGGAAGCCGCTGCCGACCCTCACCGAGCGGGAGCTCGACATCCTGGGCCAGCTCTCGCAGGGGCTCGGCAACCGTGACATCGCCCGCGCGCTGTTCATCAGCGAGGCGACGGTCAAGACCCACCTGGGCCGCATCTACGACAAGCTCGGCGTCGACACCCGGGCGGGCGCTGTCGCCGTGGCCAAGGAGCAGCGACTGCTGCCCTAGAAATCAAGCCCGTCCGGCGATCGAGGACGAAACGGCGACCGGACGACCCGGTGGCCCCTTCCGGTCACAGCACTGGCCGAGGCCACCGCGCCGGGCATGACACCATCGACAGGTGCTCGACATCGGCTACTCCCTCTCCCGACGCTTCCCCGATCCTCCGCAGACCGACTACCGCCGCGCGGACGTCCGTGCCCTGCGGCACGACCTGTTCTCCGGGGACGTCTATCTCGCGGACACCAAGGCGGACCGCGAGGTATCCACAGCCTGGGGATGGGTTCCGGTGCTCGACTTCGCGTGGGCGCTCTGCGACATCGTCGAGCAGATCGACCAGGACCCCCGGGGCAACCGCTCGCACCGCCAGCAGTACGCCGAGCTGGACTTCACCGAGTCCTCGGACCGGATGATGTTCGAGCGCCGCTTCGGCTGGGTGGACGTCGAGGCCGACTGGATGCCCGGTGACGAGCCCCCGCTGACCTTCAACCACTCGCTCCTGCGCCGCGAGGCCCGCGACTTCCTGCACGACCTGATCGCCGACCTGGCCGATATGCACGAAGGTCTCGCCGACAACCCCATCATCTGGGACCTCCAGGCCCGCTTCCCCCGCCTGCGATAGGCCGACGACGCGCGGCCCGGCCGGCCCCCGCCGGGCAACCCCGCCTCAGGCCTCCACGCGCACCCCGATCTGGGCCGCGAACGCCGGGGCCAGCTCCATCAGCTGCGACGGACTGATCACCGCTCCCGCCAACTGCTCCACGCCCCGTGCGATGTCCAGCTCGGCGACCGTCCGCAGATCCACCGACTCCATCCGTACGGCACTGAAGTCGGCCCGCTTCAGCACACAGTCCCGGAACTCCACCCGCACCAGGTGGGCGCCCCCGAAGTCCGGCTCGGAGAGCACACAGCCCTCGAACACCACGTCCTTGAGCCGCGCCTTCCGCAGATTCAGGTAGTCGATCTTCCCGCCGCGCACCAGCACCCGCTCCAGCACCGCACCGTGCAACTGCACCCCGCCCAGCCGCGCGTCGACGATCTCCACATCGCGCAGCGATGCCCCCGCGAGGTCGGTGCCCACTCCCCGTACGCCCGTCAGGACCGAGTCGATGAACCGGGATCTGGTCAGTTCCGTACGATCCAGGGCGCAGCCGTCCAGCGAGCAGTCCATGAAGCGCGCGCCCGGACCCGACTGGTCGGCCAGGTCCACCCCCTCGAAGTGCACGCTGTCGTAGTCCCCGTCGGGCTCCAGCTCCTCCCCGTCGTACGCGACGAGCGGCGGCAACCGGACCTCCGCCCGCCGCGCCGCCGCAACGGTGTCCTTCCCGCCCGTGCCCTTACCGCCCCTGCTGCCCCTGCTGGTGGTTCCTGCCATGCCCCCATCGTGACGTACGCCACTGACAACGCCCCGGCTCAGATGTCACGAACCCGGGCCCGCGGACCGTCCCATGCGCAGAACGCCCCAGTTGCCCCACACGGTCAAGGAGCTCCGGCCATGCAGCGCATCCACGTCGTCGGCGGAGGTTTCGCCGGTCTCACCGCAGCCGTCACCGCCGCGGAATCCGGCGCCCTCGTCACCCTCCACGAGGCCCACCACACCCTCGGCGGGCGGGCCAGGACCGCCGAAGGCCCCTACCTCACCAACGAGGGGCCGCACGCGCTGTACTGCCGCGGCCCCCACTGGACCTGGCTCAAGCAGCGCGGTCTCCTCGGCGCGATCGCCTCCGTACCGCCCCTCGAAGGCGCCCGCTTCCGCTTCCGCCGCGACGGCGTCAGCCGCAGGACCCCGCCCCTGGCGATGCTGAAGCTGAGCCGCCGCAGCCCCCGGGAGGCCCCCATCGGCCGCGATTTCCTCGGCTGGGCCACGGACCAGGTCGGCGAGGAGGGTGCCCGCGCCGCCGCGCACTACATGGCGGTTGCGCTCTTCCACCACGACCCCGGTTCGCTCTCCGCCGCGTTCGTCCAGGAGCGGCTGCGCCGGGCCACCGCGCTGCCGCCCGAGGCGCGCTACCCGGTCGGCGGCTGGGCGCAGGTCATCGACCGGATGGCAGGCCACGCCTGGAATCTGGGCGTACGTATCGAGACAACCGAGCGCATCGACGCCACCGCGCTCGCCGCCCTCGCGCAGAACGGCCCGGTGATCGTCGCGACCTCCCTCGACAGCGCCCGCACCCTGCTCGACGACCCCACGCTGGCCTGGGAAAGCGGCCGCACCGCCCTGATCGACCTGGCGGTACGGACCCGGCGGGGCGACGCGTTCGTGGTGTCCGACCTCGACGCACCCGGCTGGATCGAACGCTTCACCGCCCAGGACCCCACCCTCGCCCCGGCCGGCGAACAGCTGATCCAGGGCCAGATCCCGATCGCGCCCGGCACCCCCAGGGCGGACGGCATCGCCCGCGCCGAGCACCTCCTCGACCTGGGCTTCCCCGGCTGGCGCGCGCGCACCACCTGGCGGCGCGAGGCGCTGGCCACCGGCCGGACCGGCGCGGTCGACCTGCCCGGCACGACGTGGCGGGACCGGCCGGCCATCGACCGGGGCGACGGGATCTTCCTGGCGGGCGACCAGGTCGCCGCCCCCGGGCTGCTCAGCGAGGTGTCGTTCAACAGCGGGATCGAGGCCGCCGTGCTCGCCCTGAAGGGGGTGGAACGGCGTTCGGGAAGGGGACTTGACCTCAAGCGCGCTTGAGGTCGGAGGCTGGGCGCAGCAACCGAGAAGCAGACGGATCCGACCGTCGACACCGCCCCGGGGAGCCCTCATGCACGCCATCCGCCTCCACACCTTCGGCCCGGCCGAGAACCTCACGTACGAACGGACGGAGGACCCCGTCCCCGCCCCAGGCCAGGTCCGGATCGCGGTCGCCGCGGCGGGCGTGCACCTCCTCGACACCGCCCTGCGCGAGGGCCTGCCCGGCCCGTACCCGGCCCCCTCGGAGCTGCCCACGATCCCGGGCCGCGAAGTCGCCGGAACCGTCGACGCACTCGGCGAGGGCACCGACCCCGGCTGGCTCGGCAAGCGCGTCGTCGCCCATATCGGCATGGCGCCGGGCGGCTACGCCGAGCTGACCGTCGTCGACGCCGACAAGCTCCACGAGATCCCGGCCGGGCTCGACGAGGCCGCGGCGGTCGCCATGATCGGCACCGGCCGCACCGCGATGGGCATCCTCCAGTTCACCGAACTCGGCCCCGACTCCGTGGCGATCGTCCCGGCCGCCGCCGGAGGCATCGGCACCCTGCTCGTGCAGTACGCCAAGAACGCCGGGGCCACCGTCATCGGTCTGGCGGGCGGCCCCGCCAAGGTCGCCGCCGTCCGTGCGAACGGCGCGGACCTCGCGATCGACTACACCCTCCCCGACTGGCCCCGCCAGGTCCGCGACCACCTCGACGACCTGGGCCGCGGCGCCACGGTCGTCTACGACTCCGTGGGCGGAGCCACCGCCCGCGCCGCCGTCGGCCTCCTCGCCAAGGGCGGACAGCACATCGTCTTCGGCTGGTCGAGCGAGGGAATCCACGACGGCCAGGCCCTCACCTTCACCCCCGAGGAGCTCGCCGAACGAGGCATCACGTCCGAGGGCGTGCTCGGCCCCGTCATGGTGCAGAAGGCGGGCGGCCTGCGCGCCCTGGAGGAGCGCGCCCTGACGGAGGCGGCGTCGGGCCGGCTCCGCCCCGCCGTCCAGCGCTACCCGCTCGCGGAGGCCGCGGCCGCCCACCACGCACTGGAAAACCGCGGCACGACGGGCAAGGTCATCCTCGTCCCATAGGACCGGACGGCCGGTAGGACCGGACGGCCCGCGAGCGTCACTTCCCGCCGAGCTCCGCCAGCGCACCGTCCGTCAGCCGGTACACCGTCCACTCGTCCTGCGGCCGGGCGCCCAGGGACTCGTAGAAGGCGATGGACGGTGCGTTCCAGTTCAGGACCGACCACTCCAGGCGTCCGTAACCCCGCTCCGTGCAGATCCGCGCCAGCTCCGTGAGCAGCGCCTTCCCGTGGCCCCCGCCGCGGCGCTCCGGGCGTACGTACAGGTCCTCCAGGTAGATGCCGTGGACCCCGCGCCAGGTCGAGAAGTTGAGGAACCACAGCGCGAAGCCGACGACCTCACCGTCCGCACCGTCCTCATCGGACACGGCGATGTGCGCGTACGCGGCGGGCCGCTCACCGAACAGCGCTTCGCGCAGTTGCTCCTCGGTGGCATTGGCCTCGTCGAGGGCCTTCTCGTATTCGGCCAGCTCACGGACCATGGCGTGGATGGCGGGGACATCGGCGGGGGTAGCGGTACGAATCATGGAGGCAGCGTAAACACTCGTCCCAGGAACGTTCCTGCGGATTACCACCGCTCCAGAAGCTGACGGCCGATCGCGACCTGCTCCGGCGCCATGCGCGTCTGCGCGTCTCCCCTTCGCGAATCCCCACAGGGCGTTCTGCAGGACCCGCCCCAGCGTCCAGGCCCGCGCCCGGTCGCGGTCACGGTCCATGCCCAGCGCCTCCGTCCCAGTGCAGCAGCCGGCCCCCTGGTTCGCCCGCCACTTCCCGTACCGCCGCCGCGCAATCCTCCAGCAGCCGCCGCTCCCCCTCGTCCGCCAGTGCCGCGACCGCCCCGGGCGCCTCGTCGAGCATCCGGGCCGCCGCGTCGCCGAGACCGCATCCCCCACCCCTGGCAGACCCTGTACGCCTTCGCCGTGCTCGTCGCCCATGGCGTCCCGCTGGTCAACGGCCGTACGTTCGCCGAACTGGGCCACTTCGCCGCCGTACTGACCGGCCTCGCCTGCTACCCGCCGGCGCGAGGTCTCCCCCGGCGCAAGACTGAACGGGCTCCGCGCAGTAACGTCCCGGCACAGTAGCTCGGCCGAACACCGGACAAGCAGGGGAAACATGAGCACCGTCAGTACCGTCAACGGCGGCATATCGTTCTGGTACGCGCAGGAGGGCACCCCCGCCCCCCGCGAACCGCTGCCCGGCGACGCGAGCGCCGACATCTGCATCGTCGGCGGCGGATACACCGGACTCTGGACGGCGTACTACCTCAAGAAGGCCGTCCCCTTCCTCAACATCACTGTCCTGGAAGCCAAGTTCTGCGGATACGGCGCCTCCGGGCGCAACGGCGGCTGGCTCTACAACGGCATCGCCGGCCGCGACCGCTACGCGAAACTCCACGGCCACGACGCGGCCGTCCGCCTCCAGCAGGCGATGAACGACACCGTCGACGAAGTCGTCCGGGTCGCCGCCGAGGAGGACATCGACGCCGACATCCACCGGGGCGGCGTCCTCGAAGTCGCGTACACACCCGCCCAACTCGCCCGTCTCAAGGCCTTCCACGCCGTCGAGATCGCGTTCGGCGAGAAGGACCGCGTCCTGCGCGGCGCCCGCGAAACCGCCGAACGCATCAGGATCACCGGAGCCGTGGGCTCCACCTGGTCCCCGCACGGCGCCCGCCTGCACCCGGTCAAACTGGTCAAGGGCCTCGCCGACACCGTGGAAGCCCTCGGCGTCACGATCCACGAATCGACCCCCGTCACCGAGATCAAGCCCAAGCACGCCATCACCCCGTACGGCACGGTCCGCGCCCCCTACATCCTGCGCTGCACCGAGGGCTTCACCGCCAACCTCAAGGGCCAGAAGCGCACCTGGCTCCCGATGAACTCCTCCATGATCGCCACCGAACCGCTCCCCAAGGCGGTGTGGGACACCATCGGCTGGGAAGGCCGCGAAACTCTCGGCGACATGGCCCACGCCTACATGTACGCCCAGCGCACCGCCGACGACCGCATCGCCCTGGGCGGCCGAGGCGTCCCCTACCGCTTCGGCTCCGCCACCGACAATGACGGCCGCACCCAGCCCGCCACGATCGAGGCCCTGCGCGACCTGCTCATCCGTTTCTTCCCCACCACCGCGGGCGCCCGCATCGACCACGCCTGGTCCGGCGTCCTCGGCGTCCCCCGCGACTGGTGCGCCACGGTCACCCTGGACCGCTCCACCGGCCTCGGCTGGGCAGGCGGCTACGTCGGCTCCGGCGTAGCCACCGCCAACCTCGCGGCCCGTACCCTGCGCGACCTGATCCAGCAGGACTCGGGCCAAGGGGGTCCCACCGACCTGACGGCCCTCCCCTGGGTCAACCACAAGGTCCGCCGCTGGGAACCGGAACCCTTCCGCTGGCTCGGCGTCCACGGCATGTACGCGGCCTACCGCACGGCGGACCGCCGGGAAACGGCCTCGTCCCTCCCCGGCACCGACCCCATCGCCAGGGCGGCGGACCGGATAGCGGGCCGGCACTGACCTCAGCGCCGCCGCGTCCCGGGGGCCCGGAGGACGCGGCGGTAGCGGCGGCGGTAGAAGCGCTGGGCGACCAGCAGCACCGGGAACAGATGCCGCCACACACCCCCGGGCGCCCGGCTCGTCAATGACCTCAAGGTCAGGGTGACCCGGCCGTCCGGGGTCCGGCTCACGATGAAGGCCTCTTCGCCGGAGACCGGGTGGCCCGGCAGCGTGCCGTACGCGAAGCCGCACCGGTCGGGCGTGTCGACGACGGCGACGACCAGGACCGGTTCGTGCACGGCCAGCGGGCCCCAGGCCGCCGTGATGCGGTACTCGGCGCCCTCGGAGACGCGCTCACCGGCGGCCCCCAGCGGCGTGACGCCGAAGCCGCTGCGGTGCTTGATCCCCCAGCGCAGGACGGCCTCGGACGCCGCACGCCAGTCGCTGTCCCCGTGGCCGATGACCACGGACCCCTCGTAACGGCGGTGGCCCGCGCCCCCCGTCACCCACCGCTCCTCGCCCGGACAGGTCGCACCGGCCGGGGCGTAGGTGAGGGCGCCGGCCGGGCTGTCCGAGGGCATGGGAGGGCTCCTGTCAGCGGGGGAATCACGGGCGGAATCAACAAGGGCCCAGGGCGGACAGTGTCCGGCCTGGGCCCTTCAAGAGCCCCCTGTCGGATTCGAACCGACGACCTACGCATTACAAGTGCGTTGCTCTGGCCAGCTGAGCTAAGGAGGCATTCCGGAGCAGTGTAACCAACGTCCCGGCCTGGAACGGACGGGATATTCGAGTGTTCTGGACTACTGACAGATTCGACATGGCCAGGTAGCGTCGCGGCAGGTTCACTCCGGTGGACCAGACCACTCCCATACTCGGATCGTCCGGCACGTTCCTGCCGGTAAGAGGAGAAGAATCGCCATGGCTTCTGTCACGTTCGACAAGGCGTCCCGCGTCTACCCCGGCTCCACGAAGCCCGCGGTGGACCAGCTCGAGATCGACATCGAGGACGGCGAGTTCCTCGTCCTCGTCGGTCCCTCCGGTTGTGGCAAGTCGACCTCCCTGCGCATGCTCGCGGGTCTCGAGGACGTCAACGGCGGTGCGATACGCATCGGTGACCGCGACGTCACGCACCTGCCGCCCAAGGACCGGGACATCGCCATGGTGTTCCAGAACTACGCGCTCTACCCGCACATGTCCGTCGCGGACAACATGGGCTTCGCGCTCAAGATCGCCGGTGTGAACAAGACCGAGATCCGGGCGAAGGTCGAAGAGGCCGCCAAGATGCTCGACCTCACCGAGTACCTGGACCGCAAGCCGAAGGCGCTCTCCGGTGGTCAGCGCCAGCGTGTGGCGATGGGCCGCGCGATCGTGCGTGAGCCGCAGGTCTTCCTCATGGACGAGCCGCTGTCGAACCTCGACGCCAAGCTCCGTGTCTCCACCCGTACGCAGATCGCCTCTCTCCAGCGGCGCCTCGGCATCACCACGGTGTACGTCACCCACGACCAGGTCGAGGCCCTCACCATGGGCGACCGCGTCGCGGTCCTCAAGGACGGTCTGCTCCAGCAGGTCGACTCGCCGCGCAACATGTACGACCGCCCCGAGAACCTCTTCGTCGCCGGCTTCATCGGCTCCCCCGCGATGAACCTGATCGAGGTCCCGATCACCGACGGTGGCGTGAAGTTCGGCAACAGCGTCGTCCCGGTCTCCCGTGAGGCGCTCACCGCCGCCGCGGACCGCGGCGACACGACCGTCACGGTCGGCATCCGCCCCGAGCACTTCGACATCGTCGAGCACGGTGGCGCCGCCGCGAAGGCCCTCACCAAGGACTCGTCCGACGCCCCGGCCGGCCTCGCCGTCTCGGTCAACGTCGTCGAGGAGCTCGGCGCCGACGGCTTCGTCTACGGTTCCTCCCGCGTCGGCGGCCAGGACAAGGACCTGGTCGTCCGTGTCGGTGGCCGCGCCGTTCCGGAGAAGGGCACCGAGCTGCACGTCGTGCCGCGCCCGGACGAGCTGCACGTCTTCGCGACCTCGACCGGTGAGCGCCTCACCGACTGACGTCGCCGCACCACGTACGGCCCCCGCACCCCGCATCGCCCGGGTGCGGGGGCCGTTTGCGTGGCGCGTGAGGTTTGAGGTTTCGATCTCGGCTGTTGACAAATACCCCGGCACAGTGGGCATTTCGCCCATATTCGTCAACCGGGGATTCGAAAAGACTCCTCGAACCATCCCCCGCGAGGGTGACGAAATGTCGCCGAATCATCACTGACCGCTACGCTCGCCTGCGTGACCCACACCGCGCGCCGCATCGGCCGAACTCTCGCCCTCGTCCTGCCTGTCGTCATGGTCCTCTCCGGGACCCTCGCGGTGACCCGCGTGCCGTGGGCGGCGGCCAACCCCGAGTCCCAGCTGCTGACCGCGGCATCGGAGACCCTGACCAAGCAACCCGCCAAGGCCCGTACCCCGCAGGACATTCTGCGCGACAAGCTGCTCGTGGAGCTTCAGGAGAAGGACCCGGCCGTCGCGTTGATGGACCTCCAGCGCGCCGTCGAGGCCCGCCCCTCGCTCGCCCGGCACTGCATGTCCATCGCCAAGGCGCTGGGCAAGGCCGCGGTCGAGCAGTACGGCCCGACGCGCGCCCACCGCTTCTCCCGCCCGGTCTGCGACACCTCGTTCGCCTCGGGCGTCGCCCAGTTCAGCTGACCGCCGAAGCGCGGGCACGGCATATCGTGCCTCGCATGCATACGTATCCGACACAGGCCGTGATCCTGGCAGGTGGCCAGGGCACGCGACTGCGCCCCTACACAGATGACCGCCCCAAGCCGATGGTCGAGATCCCGGGAACCGGGACCCCGATCATCGGCCATCAGCTTTCCTGGCTGGCCGCCGAGGGAGTCACGGACGCCGTGGTCTCGTGCGGCCATCTCGCCGAGGTGCTCCAGGACTGGCTGGCCTCGGCCGATCTTCCGCTGAACGTGACGACGGTCGTCGAGACCGAGCCGCTGGGGCGCGGCGGCGGCCTCAAGTACGCCGCCGCCCGGCTGCCCGACCCGGACCAGCCCTGGTACGCCTCCAACGGCGACATCTGGACGCGCTTCTCGCTGCGCGAGATGGCCGCCTTCCACGCCGAACGCGACGCCACCGCCACCCTGGCCCTCGCTCGCCCCCGGATTCCGTGGGGCGCCGTGGAGACGGACGCGTTCGGGCACATCACCGACTTCATCGAGTCGCCGCCCTCGCCGTATCTGATCAACGCCGGTGTGTACGTCTTCTCGCCGACGTTCACCACGCTGCTGCCCGAGCGGGGCGACCACGAGCGGACGACGTTCCCCGGGCTGGCCCGGGAGCGCCGCCTCGCCGGGTATCCGCTGCCGCACGGGGCCTACTGGCGGGCGATCGACACCGCGAAGGACCTCACCGAGGCGGCGAAGGAACTCAGCGCGCACACAGGCCGGTAGCCGCCCCGGCGGGTACGTACGCGGACAGCAGGAGGGGGGGGGGGCCGGGGTTCGGGGGGCGCCCCCCCCGCCGGGGCTGGTGGGCGGGGGGCCGCGCGGCAGAACCCCCCGGGGGGGGGGGGCGCCCCCCGGGGGGGCCCCGCCCCCC
>NZ_JBHUUV010000074.1:0-16889 GCF_042670885.1 Streptomyces sp. NPDC057136 | reverse complement strand
GGGACAGCCGCCGCAGCCGTATGCGCTGATGTGCCTATGCGCTCAGGCGCGCGGTACAACGGCTCCCGAGGCCGCGTCCACGATCCTCCGGTCGCCCACCGGTTCGTCCAGCGTCACCGTCCGCTTCAGCTCCTTGGCGATCAGAATGCAGACCTTCTTCTCGTCCTCCGTGGACTCCGTGACGGACACCCGCACCTGGCCCGCACTCTCCTCGGCGTGCGCCGAGTAGGTGCTGCACACACCGCCCCAGAACGTCACCGTCAGAGTTCGCCCGTCCGCGCTGTACGACGTGATCCGCCGGTCCCCGGTCTTCGGGGCGGGCTCCGGCTTCGTCAGGTGCGCCGGGTCCACCGCCACCTGCGAGACCGTGCTGCCCGGTCCGCCCGTGGTGGGCCGCACCGAGAACAGCCAGGACGGCACGAGCGTCTGCTCACCGTCCACGTACTGCGTGGCGAGCCCGAACACCGCCTTGTCCACCGTCATCACGATCGGCTTCGCGGCCTCACGCGGCATCGCGCAGTCCGCCGGAGGGACCGTCTGCTCGCCCTCCGTGGGTACGGGGGTGGCGCACCCGCCGACATCGGGAGTGCCGCCGCCCTTGGACGCGGCGTTCAACTGCTTCAGCGCGTCTCCGGCGCCGATCACCGGATAGGTGTCGCCCTTCTCCAGGCCCTTCAACTGCCCGCTGCCGCCCACCACTTCACCGTCGGCGCCCACCTGAATCCCGGTCGCCCAGCCGTACGTCGGCAGCCCGCCGATCACCGGGTCGGCGTTCACTACCCGTATGGAGCCCATCAGTTGGTCGGCGTCGAGAGCGGCCTTTTCCTGGCCCAGCGCCTTGAGCACAGGCGTCGCCGCTGCCTTGGCGGCCTTCTCGCTCACCGGGACGGCCTGGCCCGCCGTGGCGTCCCCGGTGGTCTTGCCCGCGCAGACCGTCTCGGAGGCGCACTGGTCCGGGCCGCCCGAGCCGTACCGGGCGAAGGTCCAGGTGCCCGGCGCCTGCTTGTTGACCTGGAGGACGGGACCGGAGCCGTCCTTGTCGGTGCCCACCTTCCAGACGGTGCCCTCCGCCCTGGGGGTGCCGTCCAGTTCGAGCGCCCGCGCAAGCCGGGCGACCTCTGCCGCGCTCACCGTGCCCGTCGAGCGGTGGACTGCCGCCGTGTCGGGGCCGTCGGGCAGCTCGCCGGAGGCCCGGTAGACGACTCCGTCCCCGCCGGGCGGCGGTTCGCCGGGGGCGATGCCCCTCGACGGCGCGGAGGGGCTGTCGGCCGGCAGGTCCAGGGAGAGCAGGGGAGGGGTGCGGTCACCGCGGGCCGCCGCACTGTCGTCCGCGGCGCCGTCGCCGCCCGCAGCCGCGGCGGCCCAGTACGCGCCACCGCCTCCGGCGAGCAGCACCGCAGCCGCCACCGAGGCGACAGCGAGGGGCGAACGCCGCCGCCGTGGGCCGGACACGTCGTTGTCAGGTCGCTCGGTGCTCACCGGATCGCTCCTTCGACTGCATTCGCCTGTCGGCCTTACCGTCTGTCTCCCGAGTGGGGACACCGGTGGGACGGAGCAGGGGAGCGCGCGGTTCCACGGCGGAGCACGGGGAGCCTCCGCCGGAACCGCCGGCGTTCTCAGTCGCCGTACTCGGACATCGCGTCGATGAGCCGGGCGGAGGCGGGTGGCACCGTGACTCCGTGAATCAAGGACGGAGTCACCGGCGCCGTGGCAGTCTTCGTGGGTACCACCCAGTGCGGCGCCATCCGCGCGCAGTCTCCGCGCAGCTCGGCCAGGCTCATCTCGGATTCGCGCGGGGCGATGTGCTTCGACATATCCGCACCGTACGCACGCGGTAGCTCAGGTAGAAAGCCCTACTATCGGGTAATTTTCCCTTTTCGGGCCTGGTGCGGCGAACCGGTAGCGTGAAGTGTCACGCCGTCCCGGAGGGCGCTCGCGCGTTTCCTCCGCTTTCCGCAGGAGCAGCATCCCCGTGCGCATTGCAGTCACCGGCTCCATCGCCACTGACCACCTCATGACCTTCCCCGGCCGTTTTGCGGACCAGCTGGTCGCCGACCAGCTGCACACGGTCTCGCTCTCGTTCCTGGTCGACAACCTCGATGTGCGCCGGGGCGGTGTCGCGGCCAACATCTCCTTCGGCATGGGACTGCTCGGCACCCGCCCGGTCCTGGTCGGCGCGGCCGGTTCGGACTTCGACGAGTACCGCGCCTGGCTCGACCGGCACGGCGTCGACACCGGCTCCGTCCGGATCTCCGAAGTCCTGCACACGGCCCGCTTCGTCTGCACGACGGACGCCGACCACAACCAGATCGGCTCCTTCTACACGGGTGCGATGAGCGAGGCCCGGCTGATCGAGCTGAAGCGCGTCGCCGACCGCGTGGGCGGCCTCGATCTCGTCTCGATCGGCGCCGACGACCCCGAGGCGATGCTCCGCCACACCGAGGAGTGCCGCACCCGCGGCATCCCGTTCGCCGCGGACTTCTCGCAGCAGATCGCGCGGATGGACGGCGATGAGATCCGCATCCTCCTCGACGGCGCCACGTACCTCTTCTCCAACGAGTACGAGAAGGGGCTCATCGAGTCCAAGACGGGCTGGACCGACGAGGAGATCCTGGCCAAGGTCGGCCACCGGGTCACCACGCTCGGCGCCCGCGGCGTCCGGATCGAGCGCGTCGGCGAGGCGACGATCGAGGTCGGCTGTCCCGACGAGGAGCAGAAGGCCGACCCGACCGGCGTCGGCGACGCCTTCCGCGCCGGCTTCCTCTCCGGTCTGGCCTGGGGTGTCGGCCTGGAGCGTGCCGCCCAGGTCGGCTGCATGCTCGCCACCCTGGTCATCGAGACGGTCGGGACGCAGGAGTACACCCTGCGCCGCACTCACTTCATGGACCGCTTCACCAAGGCGTACGGCCACGAGGCCGCCGCCGAGGTCCAGGCGCACCTCTCCTGAGCCGAACTCCCGGAACCGGCTCAGTGGAGCCGGCGGACCAGATAGGCCGAGCCCTGGTCCGCCGGCTCCTCACCCGCGTACTCCTGCTCGCGCATCTCGCACCAGGCGGGGATGTCGAGCCGCGCCGCCTCGTCATCGGCGAGGACCGTCACCGTGCCGCCCACCGGTACGTCCCCGATCACCTTTGCGAGCTCGATCACCGGGATCGGGCAGCGCTTGCCCAGCGCGTCGACGACGAGCGAGGCCGTCGCGGCGGGGGAGGGGGCCGCATGGACGGGGGCGCCCAGCCGTTCCCGTACACCGGCGACGACTCCGGGAAGCACATCCAGGAAGCGGTCGACGTCTGCCTCGGTGGTGCCGAGGGGCAGCGATACGCGGACGTTCCCCTCCGAGAGCACCCCCATCGCCTTGAGCACATGGCTCGGCATCAGTGTGCTGCTCGTACAGGACGAACCGGACGATACGGAGAATCCGGCGCGGTCCAGCTCCTGGAGCACTGTCTCCCCGTCGACATAGAGACAGGAGAAGGTCACCAGGTGCGGCAGTCGGCGCACGGGATCGCCGACCACCTCCACATCGGCCACCAGCTGCGGAACCCGCGTCCTGATCCGGTCCACCAGGGCCCGCAGCCGTACGGACTCGGCCGCCGATTCGGCCCGCACCGCCCGCAGTGAGGCCGCCGCCGCCACGATCGCCGGAAGGTTCTCGAACCCGGCGGCGCGCCCCGACTCCCGCTCGTCCGCAGGGCCTTGAGGGGCGAACCGGACCCCCTTGCGTACGGCAAGCAACCCCACACCCGCCGGTCCGCCCCACTTGTGGGCACTGGCGGCCAGCAGTGACCAGCCCTCGGGCACCGGCCCCCAGGCCAGCGACTGGGCCGCGTCCACCAGCAGCGGTACCCCCGCCGAGCCACAGATCCCGGCGACCTCGGCCACCGGCTGCTCGGTGCCGACCTCGTGGTTGGCGGACTGCAGACAGGCCAGCGCGGTGTCCTCGCGCAGGGCCTCGGCGAAGGCCG
The DNA here is from genome assembly GCF_042670885.1 of Streptomyces sp. NPDC057136. Lineage (NCBI taxonomy): Bacteria > Bacillati > Actinomycetota > Actinomycetes > Kitasatosporales > Streptomycetaceae > Streptomyces > Streptomyces sp. NPDC057136. The sequence goes on along the minus strand of NZ_JBHUUV010000074.1, from coordinate 12,924 downwards.
CGGGGCCGACCGCCCCGGACCGGTCGACGGCCACCTCGGAGAACGAGCCGCCCGCCGCCTCATGGGTGGCTGCCGAATAGAGCACCGCCGAATGCTCGACGGCGGATACGACCAGGTGGCGGCCGACACGCCGACGCCCGGAAAGGGCCCCGGCAATCCCGGAGTGCACCGCCCGGGTCCCCGACGAGGTGAACACGAGCTCGTCGGGGCGGCATCCGACGGCCTCGGCTGCGGCCTCCCGGGCGGCGTCCAGCAGCATCCGCGCCCGCCGCCCCTCCCGGTACAGCCTGGCCGGATCGGCCCAGCCCTCGTCGAGTGAAGCAAGCAGCGCCTGGCGGGCGACGGGATGCAGTGGGGCCGAGGAGGCGGCGTCGAAGTAGGGCACGGTGCCACGCTAGCCGCAGCGGGCCGGCCGTACGGAAGGAGACGCCCGTCGTGGCAGGAGAGGGGGCGTCAGATGGCGCCCGGAGGCCAGGATTCCATCCCTTCGGGGAGTCGGACGGCGCGTTGGGCACCCTCCCCGCGCGACCCCAGATAGCGTCCAGTAGGGTTTGGTCCGCATAAACATCCAAACCCCTGCCCGCGTCAGGGCCGGCGACCGACCAGAGAGACGGGCGCGCCGACCGTGCGGGCGAGACTCTCGGGAAGGCGCTACGTGAGTCCCAACGGCTCCGACCGCTCGTCGCGGCGCCCGATGCGGCGGAAGCTGCCGCAGGTGCTGACTGCGGGCCTGGTTCTGGCGACGGCCTCAGGTTGTTCGTACAACTGGGAAGATTTTCCCCGCCTCGGTATGCCCACACCGGTAACGGAAGAGGCCCCTCGGATCCTCTCCCTCTGGCAAGGCTCGTGGGCGGCAGCGCTCGTCACGGGTGTCCTTGTCTGGGGGCTGATCATCTGGAGCGTCATCTTCCACCGGCGTACGCGCACCAAGGTGGAGGTCCCTCCGCAGACCAGGTACAACATGCCCATCGAGGCGTTGTACACAGTGGTTCCCCTCATCATCGTCTCGGTGCTCTTCTACTTCACCGCGCGCGATGAATCGAAGCTCCTGGCGCTCGAGGACAAGCCGCCCCACACCATCAATGTGGTCGGCTACCAGTGGAGCTGGGGCTTCAACTACATCGAGAAGGTGGAGGGCCAGCCCTCCGCCGGCAGCGAGATCCCCAAGGAGCTCGACGCCATCCCCGACCGGTACCGCGAGGACTTCCCCGAGGGCGCCGGCGGCGTCTACGACGTGGGCATCCCCGGTACCCGTAACCCGCAGAACGGCAACCCGGGTCCGACCCTGTGGCTGCCGAAGGGCGAGAAGGTCCGCTTCGTCCTGACTTCGCGTGACGTCATCCACTCCTTCTGGGTGGTGCCGTTCCTCATGAAGCAGGACGTCATTCCGGGCCACACCAACGCGTTCGAGGTCACTCCCAACCGGGAGGGCACCTTCATGGGTAAGTGCGCCGAACTCTGTGGCGCCGACCACTCCCGGATGCTCTTCAACGTCAAGGTCGTCTCCCCCGAGCGTTACCAGCAGCACCTCAAGGAGCTGGCGGAGAAGGGTCAGACGGGCTACGTGCCGGCAGGCATCGAGCAGACGGACCCGGCCAGGAATGCGGAGACGAACAAACTGTGAGCATCCTCAACGAACCTCAGGGTGCCGCGGCAGCAGACGACTCGTACGAGGACGAGCTGCCGGTACGGCGCAAGCAGCCGGGAAACGTCGTCATCAAGTGGATGACCACCACTGACCACAAGACGATCGGCACGCTCTACCTGGTCACGTCGTTCGTGTTCTTCTGCATCGGCGGACTCATGGCGCTCTTCATGCGCGCCGAGCTGGCCCGTCCGGGCACGCAGATCATGTCGAACGAGCAGTTCAACCAGGCGTTCACGATGCACGGCACGATTATGCTGCTGATGTTCGCGACGCCGCTCTTCGCCGGATTCGCCAACTGGATCATGCCGCTACAGATCGGTGCGCCCGACGTGGCGTTCCCGCGGCTGAACATGTTCGCGTACTGGCTGTACCTCTTCGGCTCGATCATCGCGGTGGCGGGCTTCCTGACCCCGCAGGGTGCGGCCGACTTCGGCTGGTTCGCCTACTCCCCGCTGTCGGACGCCGTCCGCTCGCCGGGTGTCGGCGCCGATATGTGGATCATGGGTCTGGCCTTCTCCGGATTCGGCACGATCCTCGGTTCGGTCAACTTCATCACCACGATCATCTGCATGCGCGCGCCCGGCATGACGATGTTCCGTATGCCGATCTTCACCTGGAACGTGCTGCTGACCGGTGTGCTGGTCCTGCTCGCCTTCCCGGTGCTGGCAGCCGCGCTCTTCGCGCTGGAGGCGGACCGTAAATTCGGTGCGCACATCTTCGACGCGGCCAATGGCGGCGCATTGCTCTGGCAACACCTCTTCTGGTTCTTCGGCCATCCAGAGGTGTACATCATTGCCCTGCCATTCTTCGGAATCATTTCCGAAGTGATCCCGGTATTCAGCCGCAAGCCGATGTTCGGCTACATCGGCCTGATCGCGGCCACGATCTCCATCGCGGGTCTCTCCGTGACGGTGTGGGCGCACCACATGTACGTCACGGGCGGCGTGCTGTTGCCGTTCTTCTCGTTCATGACCTTCCTCATCGCGGTACCGACCGGTGTGAAGTTCTTCAACTGGATCGGCACGATGTGGAAGGGGTCGTTGTCCTTCGAGACACCGATGCTCTGGGCCGTCGGCTTCCTGATCACCTTCACCTTCGGTGGTCTGACCGGCGTCATCCTGGCCTCGCCTCCGATGGACTTCCACGTCTCCGACTCGTACTTCGTGGTCGCGCACTTCCACTACGTCGTCTTCGGCACGGTGGTCTTCGCGATGTTCTCCGGATTCCACTTCTGGTGGCCGAAGTTCACGGGCAAGATGCTGGACGAGCGGCTCGGCAAGATCACGTTCTGGACGCTGTTCGTGGGCTTCCACGGCACGTTCCTGGTGCAGCACTGGCTCGGTGCCGAGGGCATGCCGCGGCGCTACGCGGACTACCTCGCGGCCGACGGCTTCACCGCTCTGAACACGATCTCGACGATCTCCTCGTTCCTGCTCGGCCTGTCGATGCTGCCGTTCCTCTACAACGTGTGGAAGACCGCCAAGTACGGCAAGAAGGTCGAGGTCGACGACCCGTGGGGTTACGGCCGTTCGCTGGAGTGGGCCACGTCCTGCCCGCCGCCGCGGCACAACTTCCTCACGCTGCCGCGGATCCGTTCCGAATCCCCGGCGTTCGACCTGCACCACCCGGAGATCGCGGCGCTCGAGCTGCTTGAGCACCACTCCGACGCCGACAAGGCTCTCGCCGGTGGCAAGGAGGCAGGCAAGTGAAGATCCAGGGCAAGCTGTTCATCTGGCTGAGCGTCTTCATCCTCGCGATGGCCGTCACGTACGGCGTGTGGTCGAAGGAGCCGGTGGGTACCACCGCGCTCGTCCTGGCCTTCGGGCTGTCCATCATGATCGGCTTCTACCTGGCCTTCACGGCCAACCGGGTCGACGCGATGGCTCAGGACAACAAGGAAGCCGATGTCGCGGACGAGGCCGGCGAGGTGGGGTTCTTCTCCCCGCACAGCTGGCAGCCCCTCTCGCTGTCCATCGGTGGGGCCCTCCTCTTCATGGGCGTCATCTTCGGCTGGTGGCTGGCCTACTTCTCGGCCCCGCTCCTGCTGATCGGGCTCTTCGGCTGGGTCTTCGAGTACTACCGCGGCGAGAACCGCACCCAGTGACACCGCACCACCCGTAGGACCCGTTTCACCTGGTAAAAGGCCCGGCCGCTCCGTTTTGAGCGGCCGGGCCTTTAGCTCGTTTGCAGTCATTGAACGCGCTGGATCGGATGAATCTTCTTACGTTGAGTTCATGACGCACACGCCGCGCATCCGCACCGTAGTGAGCTGCACTCTGCTGGTCGTGACCCTGGTTGCAGGTGCGACCGCCTGTGGCGAGCCCGATGGTCATCCGCTCTCTGCACGGCCGTTCGACGCGGCCGAGCAGGTGTCCTTCAACGGCCCCTCCGGCAAGGAGAAGGCCGACCCGGACAAGCCCCTCGAAGTCACCGTCAAGGGCGAGGACGGCCGCATCACCGACGTGACGGCCGTCGACGCGGACGGCCGCCATCTCGCCGGGGAGCTCGCCGCCGACGGGAAGCGCTGGCATTCGACGGCCCCACTCGCGGCCGGTGCCCGGTACACCGTCAAGGTCTCCACCGAGGACGAGGACGGCGCTCCCGGCAGCCGTACGCTCTCTTTCGACACCGCCTCGCCCAAGAAGCTGCTGAAGGTCTCCTTCGGCCCCGAGAAGGGCACCTACGGCGTCGGACAGCCCATCACGGCGGAACTCAGCGCTCCGGTGAAGGACAAAGCCGCCAGGGCCACCGTGGAGCGCGCGCTGAAGGTCAGGTCGACACCCGCAGCCACCGGCTCCTGGTACTGGGTCGACAACAAGAACCTGCACTACCGCCCGCAGGAGTACTGGCCCGCCCACGCCACCATCGAGGTACGGAGCAACCTCACGGGCATCAGGGTGACCAACTCCCTCTACGGAGCCGCGGCGAAGCCCCTGAAGCTCACCACCGGGGACCGGATCGAGGCCCTCACCGACGCCTCGGCCCACTCGATGACCGTGAAGCGCAACGGAGAAGTGATCAACACCATTCCGGTGACCACGGGCAAGCCCGGCTTCTCCACCCGCAACGGCGTCAAGGTGGTGCTGGGCAAGGAGTACTACGTACGCATGCGCGGTACGAGCATCGGCATCTCCGAGGGCTCGTCCGAGTCGTACGACCTGCCGGTGTACTACGCGACCCGGGTCACCTGGAGCGGCGAGTACGTGCACGCGGCCCCCTGGTCGACCGGCTCCCAGGGCAACGCCAACGTCAGCCACGGCTGTACGGGCATGAGCACGGGCGACGCCGAATGGTTCTACGACACCGTGCGCCAGGGCGACATCGTCAAGGTCGTCGGAAGCATCGGCGACACGATGACACCGTTCGACAACGGCTTCGGCGACTGGAATCTGTCCTGGGAGAAGTGGCAGAAGGGCAGCGCGCTGCACAACGGCACGCCCGACAGCACGGTCGGGGACACCGTCCAGGCGGCGCGCCTGCGCCCCCACGTCTGACCCGGCCGGAGTGCGCTGCCCCTCGACGGGACCGCGAACAGGAGACCGGAAACCCTCAGGCGTCCAAGGAAAGCCTGCCCCGCAGCAGAGCCGCGAGGGCGTCCGCGAAATCGACCGGGTCGACCGGCAGGGTCACCGCGGCGTCCGCGCGGCTCCAGGTGGCCAGCCAGGCGTCCTGCGGGCGCCCGATCAGCAGCAGCACCGGCGGGCAGTGGAAGACCTCGTCCTTGATCTGCCGGCAGACGCCCATACCGCCCGCGGGGGCGGTCTCGCCGTCCAGTACACAGACGTCGATGCCGCCGTTGTCCAGGGCGGTCAGGACGGCGGGCAGGGTCGCGCACTCGACGAACTCCACCGGGGGCACGTCCGCCGCCGGCCTGCGACCTGCTGCCAGCCTCACCTGCTCGCGGGTGTTGGCGTTGTCGCTGTAGACCAGGACCGTGGCGGTCGGCTGCATTGTTCCTCCGTGACATCTGCGTCTTCGGGGCTCTCCGGGCATGAACCGATGCGCGGATCGTACTCCGACCAACAGCCTGTCAGCACCGGTAATGACACCGATTCGATGGGCCGTTCGGGGAGGACACACGCGGTTGACACACCGAACGGCACCCCCGGGAGTGAGGGCGGGATAAGCGACCGACATAATGTCGGTCGTGGCGACAGCAACGACAGTAGAAACCGGGCACGCGCACCCGTCGGTCAATCGACCGAACCTCACCAGCGTCGGAACCATCATCTGGTTGAGTTCCGAGCTGATGTTCTTCGCGGCCCTCTTCGCGATGTACTTCACCCTGCGATCGGTGATGGGACCGGATCACTGGAAGGAGATGGCTCATCATCTGAACTTCCCGTTCTCCGCGACGAACACCACGATCCTGGTGCTCTCCTCACTCACCTGCCAGCTCGGCGTTTTCGCCGCGGAGCGGGGCGATGTGAAGAAGCTCCGCACCTGGTTCATCATCACGTTCGTGATGGGTGCGATCTTCATCGGAGGCCAGGTCCTGGAGTACACCGAGCTGGTCAAGGACGCGGGGCTCTCCCTGTCGTCCGACCCGTACGGCTCGGTGTTCTACCTGACCACCGGCTTCCACGGTCTGCATGTGACAGGCGGTCTCATCGCCTTCCTGCTGGTTCTCGGCAGGACGTACGCAGCCAAGAGGTTCACCCACGAACAGGCCACCGCCGCCATCGTCGTGTCCTACTACTGGCACTTCGTCGATGTCGTGTGGATTGGCCTGTTTGCCACGATCTACATGATCAAGTAACCGGGCTCGCACCCACACACCATCGACGCAGAAGATCCTGACACCGGGGTAATCCGTGAAAAAGCTCTCCGCACGACGACGCCATCCGCTGGCGGCGGTCGTCGTACTACTCCTCGCGCTGGCGGCTACCGGGGGGCTGTACGCCGCTTTTGCGCCTGCGGGTAAGGCGCAGGCAGACGAAACCGCCCAGTCCCTCGCTATCGACGAGGGCAAGAAGCTCTACTCCGTAGGCTGCGCCAGCTGCCACGGAACCGGCGGTCAGGGCACCACCGACGGGCCGTCCCTCGCGGGCGTGGGCTCCGCCGCCGTCGACTTCCAGGTCGGTACGGGCCGTATGCCGGCACAGCAGCCGGGCGCCCAGGTACCGAAGAAGAAGGTCATCTACACCCAGGCACAGATCGACCAGCTCGCGGCGTACGTCGCGTCGCTCGGCGCCGGTCCGATCACGCCGACCGAGAACCAGGTCAGCCCCAAGGGCGCGGATGCGGCCAAGGGCGGCGACCTGTTCCGTACCAACTGCGCCCAGTGCCACAACTTCACCGGTGAGGGCGGCGCGCTGACACACGGCAAGTACGCCCCCAGCCTCGAAGGCGTGAACCCGAAGCACATGTACGAGGCCATGCAGACCGGCCCGCAGAGCATGCCGTCCTTCCCCGACACGACGATGCCGGAGCAGCAGAAGCGGGACATCATCGCGTACGTCCAGACCGTGAACGGAGAAGACTCCGCGAGCCCCGGTGGGCTCAAGCTGGGTGGTCTCGGTCCGGTCAGCGAGGGTCTGTTCGGCTGGATCTTCGGACTCGGCGCACTGATCGCAGTTGCCGTTTGGGTCGCGGCCCACACCGCTAAGGCCAAGAAGTCATGAGTAGCCAAGAGATTCCAGAAGAGATCCTGCCGGTTGAGCAGGACACCGCGCACGGCGCGGTAGCGGTGGCGGACGACCCGTTCGCCGACCCGGGGCTGCCGGCCCACAAGCCGCGCATCCAGGACATCGATGAGCGGGCCGCGAGGCGTTCCGAGCGCGCGGTCGCGTTCATGTTCACGTTGTCCATGCTGTCGACGGTCGCGTTCATCGCGTCCTACGTCATCTTCCCGGTCGACAAGATCGTCTTCATCTGGCCGGTCGGCCACGTGAGTGCGCTGAACTTCTCCCTGGGCATGACCCTGGGTGTGGCGCTCTTCTGCATCGGCGCGGGCGCCGTCCACTGGGCGCGCACCCTGATGTCCGACGTGGAGACGGCCGCAGAGCGTCACCCCATCGAGGCCGAGCCCGAGGTCAAGGCGCAGGTTCTGGCCGACTTCGCGGCCGGTGCCGCGGAGTCCGCGATCGGTCGGCGCAAGCTGATCCGCAACACCATGTTCGGCGCGCTGGCCCTGGTGCCGCTCTCCGGCGTGATGCTGCTGCGCGACCTCGGCCCGCTGCCGGAGAAGAAGCTCCGCTCCACCATGTGGGGCAGGGGCAAGCAACTCATCAACATGAACACGATGGAGCCGCTGCGTCCCGAGGACATCGTCGTCGGCTCGCTGACCTTCGCCATGCCCGAGGGCCTGGAGGAGGACGCGCACGACTTCCAGACGCAGATGGGCAAGGCCGCCCTGATGATCGTCCGGATCGAGCCGGACGACATCAAGAGCAAGCGTGAGCGCGAGTGGGCCCACGAGGGCATCGTGGCGTTCTCGAAGATCTGCACCCACGTCGGCTGCCCGATCAGCCTGTACGAGCAGCAGACGCACCACGTCCTCTGCCCGTGCCACCAGTCCACCTTCGACCTCTCCGACGGCGCCCGCGTCATCTTCGGTCCGGCCGGTCACCCGCTCCCGCAGCTGCGGATCGGCGTGAACACTGAGGGCAACCTCGAGGCGCTGGGTGACTTCGAAGAGCCCGTCGGTGCTGCATTCTGGGAGCGCGGATGAGTACTGCGAACGACACGAAGAGCAAGGCACCCGCCGGTGAGCGGGTGGCCGACTGGGCGGACGGCCGGCTCGGCATCTACGGCCTGGCCAAGGCCAACATGCGCAAGATCTTCCCGGACCACTGGTCCTTCATGCTGGGTGAGATCGCGCTCTACAGCTTCATCGTCATCATCCTCACGGGTGTGTATCTGACGCTGTTCTTCCACCCGAGCATGAACGAGGTCGTGTACCACGGCTCGTACGAGCCGCTGCAGGGCATCCGGATGTCCGAGGCGTACGCCTCGACGCTGCACATCAGCTTCGACGTCCGTGGCGGTCTGCTCGTCCGGCAGATCCACCACTGGGGCGCGCTGATCTTCCTGGCCGCCATGTTCGTGCACATGATGCGCGTCTTCTTCACGGGTGCGTTCCGCAAGCCGCGTGAGGTCAACTGGCTGTTCGGCTTCCTGCTGTTCGTCCTGGGCATGTTCACCGGGTTCACCGGTTACTCGCTCCCGGACGACCTGCTGTCGGGCACCGGTGTCCGCTTCATGCAGGGTGCCGTGCTGTCGGTGCCGGTCGTCGGCACGTACCTCTCGATGTTCCTGTTCGGCGGAGAGTTCCCCGGCGTCGAGTTCGTTCCCCGGTTCTACTCGGTCCACATCCTGCTGCTGCCGGGCATCATGCTCGGGCTCGTGGTCGGCCACCTGATCCTGGTCTTCTACCACAAGCACACGCAGTTCGCGGGCCCCGGCAAGACGAACAAGAACGTCGTCGGCATGCCGCTGCTGCCGGTGTACATGGCGAAGGCCGGAGGCTTCTTCTTCCTGGTCTTCGGTGTCATCGCCATGGTCTCGGCGATCGCCTCGATCAACCCGATCTGGGCCATCGGCCCGTACCGCATCGACCAGGTGTCGACCGGCGCGCAGCCCGACTGGTACATGGGCTTCTCCGAAGGTCTCATCCGTGTGATGCCGGGCTGGGAGGTCAACCTGTGGGGCCACACGCTCGTCCTGGGTGTGTTCATCCCGCTGATGATCTTCCCGCTGGTTCTGGTCGCGATCGCGGTGTACCCGTTCATCGAGTCCTGGATCACCCGCGACAAGCGCGAGCACCACATCCTGGACCGCCCGCGCAACGTGCCCACCCGCACCGCGTTCGGCGTGGCCTGGATCACGTGGTACTTCGTACTGCTCGTCGGTGGTGGCAACGACCTGTGGGCCACGCACTTCCACCTGTCGATCAACTCCATCACCTGGTTCGTGCGGATCGCGTTCTTCGTGGCGCCGGTCCTCGCGTTCATCGCGACGAAGCGGATCTGCCTCGGCCTCCAGCGCCGCGACAAGGAGAAGGTGCTGCACGGACGCGAGTCCGGCATCATCAAGCGCCTGCCGCACGGTGAGTTCGTCGAGATCCACGAGCCGCTCAGCCCGGGCCAGCTGCACACGCTGACCGCGCACGAGCAGTACAAGCCGGCCGAGATCGGCCCGGCGGTCGACGAGAACGGCGTCAAGCGCAAGGTCTCTCCGGTGGAGAAGCTGCGCGTCAAGCTCAGCAAGGGCTACTACGGCGACGACAACCAGATCGCCAAGCCCACTGCCGAGGAGTACAAGGAGATCACCAGCGGCCACGGCCACCACTGATCACCTGAACTGATCGCCACAGCGAGAGCCCCGTCCATCGAGTGGACGGGGCTCTTTGCTGCCTCCCGGGCTGGATAGGGTGGAGGCCATCCCCTTATCGGCTGTGGACCCCAGGAGCGGACCATGAACGTTGTGACCCCGGGCGGCGGCGACAGCGTGGCGGCTCGTTCCTGGCCGGGCGTGCTGAACCCGCTGCTGCGTGGCGAGGACCTGGCCGCGGACGACACCGCGTGGGCCATGGACCGCATCATGAGCGGCGAGGCGACCGACGCGCAGATCGCCGGTTTCGCCGTCGCGCTGCGGGCCAAGGGCGAGACGGTCGACGAGGTCACCGGGCTCGTACGGACGATGTACGCGCACGCCAACACCATCCACGTACCGGGCCGCACGGTCGACATCGTGGGCACCGGCGGCGACCTGGCCAAGACGGTCAACATCTCCACGATGTCGGCGATCGTCCTCGCGGGAGCCGGCGCCAAGGTCGTCAAGCACGGCAACCGCGCCGCCTCCTCGGCGAGCGGGGCGTCCGACGTCCTGGAGAAGCTGGGCGTCAACCTCGAACTGACGCCGCAGCGGGTCGTGCAGGTCGCGGAGGAAGCGGGCATCACCTTCTGCTTCGCCGTGAAGTTCCACCCCGCTCTGCGGTACGCGGCCAAGGCCCGCAAGGAGCTCGGTGCGCAGACCACGTTCAACATCCTCGGCCCGCTCACCAACCCGGCCCAGGTGCGCGCCCAGGCCGTCGGCGTCGCCGATCTCCGGATGGCGCCCATCGTGGCGGGCGTGCTCGCAGACCGGGGCAACTCGTCCCTGGTCTTCCGCGGCGACGACGGGCTCGACGAGCTCACCACCACGGCTACGTCACGGGTCTGGGTGGTCCGGGACGGTGCGGTGCGCGAGGAGGCGTTCGACCCGCGTGACGTCGGCCTGGAGCTGGTGCCCGTGGAAGCCCTGCGCGGCGCCGACGCCTCGTACAACGCGGATGTCGCCCGCCGGCTGCTGGACGGCGAGACGGGTCCGGTACGCGACGCGGTGCTGCTCAACACGGCGGCGGCGCTGGTCGCCCTGGACGGGGGGACGGGCACGCTGAACGAGGAGATCGCCGCCGGGATCGCACGGGCCACCGAGTCGATCGACTCCGGGGCGGCCAAGCGGGTGCTGGAGCGCTGGGTGGCGGCCAGCAACGCCTGAACAGGCGCTGTACGCACAGGGCGCGGTCCGGATACCGGACCGCGCCTTGCGTATGTCCGCACGTATGGCAAGATGCTGGGCAGGTCATGAGTGACAGCGAATAGGCCCCGGCTCGCTGTCCGGCAACCCTCCGTCCGTGGCGGGGTGCCCCGGGTGAAGACCAGGCCGTAGGCAGCGAGGTCTACGGCAAGCGCGGGCCCCTCGGCATCTGTGAATGCCAACCCCCGGGGTCCTGGTCCCTAGGGAGTCTCTTGTGAGCAAGCGAATGCGTTAGGGCCTTTCCGCCCTTCTCCGCGCACCCTCTTTTCCTTTCTCCTGCGCTGCCGCGTACTCGTCGGCGCGCGGAATTCGCCTGCCTGTTACGGGAGTTCGCCATGTCTGTCTCCGTCGCTGCCATCGACCAGTCCATTTGTGCCCCGCTGCCGGTTCTGGGAAAGGACGTCACTGTTCCTCTCGTTACGGGAGGAGAAGTCACGTATGCCGCTCTCGACTACGCGGCCAGCGCCCCGGCACTCCAGCGGGTGTGGGACGACGTCGCCGCGTACGCCCCGTACTACGGCAGCGTCCACCGCGGTGCCGGCTACCTCTCGCAGCTCTCCACGGACCTCTTCGAGAGCAGTCGCAGGACCGTCGCCGAGTTTCTCGGCTGCCGGGACACCGACCAGGTGATCTTCACCCGCTCGACCACCGACTCCCTCAACCTGCTCGCCGCCGCGATCCCCGCGGACTGCCAGGTGTTCGTCTACGAGACCGAGCACCACGCCTCGCTGCTGCCGTGGCGCGACGCCCGCGTGACCTACCTCAACGCTCCCCGCACCCCGGGACAGGCCGTCGAGGTCCTGGAGCGCGCGCTCGCCGAGCGCGACCCCTACGGCCCGGCGCTGGTCTGCGTCACCGGTGCCTCCAACGTCACCGGCGAGCTGTGGCCGGTCAGGGAACTGGCCGCCGCCGCCCACGCCCACGGTGCGCGGATCGTGCTGGACGCCGCGCAGCTCGCCCCCCACCACCCGGTGGACATCGCGGAGCTGGACGTCGACTGGGTCGCCTTCTCCGGACACAAGCTGTACGCGCCGTTCGGCTCGGGAGTCCTCGCGGGCCGCGCCGACTGGCTCCAGGACGCGGAGCCGTACCTGGCCGGCGGCGGCGCCTCGCGCAAGGTCGCCCGGCGCACCGACGGCGGTGTGGACGTGGAGTGGCACACCACCGCGGCCCGCCACGAGGCCGGTTCGCCCAATGTCATCGGCGTCTACTCGATCGCCTCTGCCTGCAAGGCGCTCACCGAGGCGGGCTTCGACACCCTCGTCGCCCGCGAGCAGCGGCTCGTCTCCGAGGTCCGTGCCGGACTCGCGGAGGTCCCCGAGGTCCGGGTGCTCTCGCTGTTCGGCGACGACGCCCCGCGGGTCGGCGTCATCTCCTTCGTCGTCGACGGCTGGAACAGCTCGCACTTCGCCGCCGCCCTCTCCGCGGAGTACGGCATCGGCGTCCGCGACGGACTGTTCTGCGCCCACCCGCTGGTGCGGACCCTGCTGGGCAGCGACCTGCAGGACCCGGGCGAGTGCGGCGCCCCGGAGGCCGGTCCGGGCGAGCGCTCGCTGAACGCGATCCGGGTCAGCTTCGGGGCCGGTACGCCGGACGAGCACGTCGAGCGTTTCGTACGGGCGGTCAAGGAGCTGGTCCGTGAGGGCGCCCAGTGGAAGTACCGCACGGAGGACGGCCGCTGCGTCCCGGACCGCGGAACGGCTCAGGTCTGACGGGACCGCAGCACTTCGGCCGGGTACGGGGAAGCCCGTACC
>NZ_JBHUUV010000073.1:4522-17071 GCF_042670885.1 Streptomyces sp. NPDC057136 | reverse complement strand
GGCGGGATATGCAGCGGCAAGCCGCTGCATAGAGCGCGAATTGCGCAAGCGCAATTCGAATTCCCGCGCAAGCGCGCGGGAATGAATTCCGTAAACGGAATTCTGAAAGAGTGTCAATTCGCGCAAGCGCGAATTGAGGGGTAATCACGCAAGCGTGATTACCGAAGCTGGCAGTAAGGGGAGGTGTATCGTGCTCGCGCCCTGTGTAGGGCTTGGGAATCCCAGCCACCACCCCCGCAACGAGAGTGACGGTCCGTCGGTCCGATCGGGGGTCGACCCCACCGCAGTGACGGGCTCCGCTGCGCTCCACCCGAACCTCTCCCCCGCCCTCGAAACCGTCCGGTCAAGCTCACCAATAGCCCGCCAGCATACCGCATGAGCCGTGTGTGTGAGTGGAGATTCAGTCAAGTATCAATCTACAGGGCGAACATGTTGCGCGGGTGATGCATCATAGACATCTGCTGTGTAGAGTATGGGTACAGGCAGCGGCACCCCGGCCCCTCGTGTCGCGGGGCTTTCTTTTCTGATTGCGCACCGAATTCCGCGAAAAGGAGAAACCCGGGAATGGCCAGGAAACTGTTTCCCCACCAGATTGAGGCCGTGACGGCCATTGTGCGCGGTCTCGATATCCCGCCGGGTGGTATCCCTGTCAATGGGCTGCGCGGGCAGGTGCATGCCGCGTGCGGAACGGGGAAAACCACCATTGCTGCGGTGTCGGCAAAGCGGATTGTGCCCAAGGGGCGCATTCTCGTTCTGGTGCCGACGTTGGACCTTCTGACTCAGACAGTGCGGGAGTGGCGTTCGGCCGGGCACACGGGGCCGGCGGTCGCGGTGTGCAGCCTCCAGGACGATCCGGAGCTGTGGAGTCTCAAGGTCCGCTCCACCACGAACCCTGTGCAGCTGGCGCTGTGGCACGGCGAGGGGCCCGTCACCCTCTTCGGGACGTACGCGTCGCTGGGTGTGCTGGTGGAGGCGTTCGAGGGCGTCTACGGGCAGCAGCTCGCCCCGCTGGACCTCGCCGTGGTCGATGAGGCCCACCGCACTACGGGCTCGATGGGTAAGGCGTGGGCGGACATCCATAACCAGAGGGTCATCCCGGCGTACCGGCGGCTGTATCTGACGGCGACGCCGCGGATCTGGCAGGAGCGGCCGAACTGGGAGGTCGCCGAAGGGGTGCGGGATGCGCTGCCGAAGGAGATGGCGGCGAGCATGGATGACGAGGCCGTGTTCGGGCCCGTCCTCTACAAGCTCTCGTTGGCGTCGGCGGTGTCCCGCGGGTTGCTTGCGCGGTACCAGATCATCGTGCTGGAGCTCCAGGACCCTGTTGTCACTCCGGACCGGCTGATGGGCGAGGACCGGGGCAGCGAGGAAGTGCGCGGGCAGCGGCTCGGGGCGCTGCAGGCCGCGCTCCTGCACACGATGGCGCAGCACGACCTGTCGACCTGCATCACCTTCCATCACCGGACGATAGAGGCACAGGCGTACGCGGAGGGCCTTCAGCGGGTCGCGGCGAAGCTGCACGCTGACCAGCCCGAGAAGTACCCGGCGAAGATCTGGGCTGACTGGCTGTGCGGTGAGCACGTGCCGGAACGCCGGCGGGAGGTCCTGGGCGAGTTCGGCTCCACCGCCCGGCGTGCAGTCCTCTCGAACTGCCGTGTCCTGGGTGAGGGCGTCGACATCCGCGCGGTGGACTCCGTGGCCCTGTTGGACCCGAAGGGCGCTCCGCACGACATCGTCCAGGCCATCGGCCGGGCGCTGCGTCAGAAGCCGGGACAGGGGAAACTCGCCTCTCTGATCGTGCCGGTATTTCTTCAGCCCGGAGAAAAGCCGGAGGATATGTTCACGTCGGGATCGTATCGGCCTTTGGTGAAGGTATTGGAAGGTCTTCGGGCTCACGACGAAGAGGCTGTGGAATTGCTGGCAATTCCACAGGAGCCGCAGAAGGATGTGGCGCAGCCGTCCGAGTACATCGGTCCGCCGCCCGAGGAAGGCGAAGAAGAATCCCGTCTCCTGCTCCGGTTTGCCGCTCCGCGTGACCCGGTGATGGTCGCTGACTGGGTTTCCTTCAACGTGATCGACACGGAGAAGCAGGACTGGGCGCGCGGCTGGTCGGCGCTCAAGAAGTTCACCGAGCGTGAGCTTCACGCCCGAGTTCCGTACGGACACAAGGAGGGCGCTTACCCGCTGGGGCAGTGGGTCGCGGAGCAGCGACGGGCGTACGGGGCCGGGCAGATGACCGGCCTGCGCGCCGGGCGGCTAGAGAAGCTGGGCATGGTCTGGAGCCTCGCAGATGAGCGGTTCCAGGAGAACTTGGAGGCGGCCCGCGCGTACTACGAGGAGCACTGGACGCTGTGCGCGCCCCGGTCCGCGGCCATGCTGGATCGGCCGGTGGGGCAGTGGCTGTCCAACCTCCGCCGCGCGGGTGCGCTGGAGGATCACCCTGAGTGGGAGTCGGCGCTGCGCGAGGTTGACAAGGACTGGAACCCGTCATGGCCGCCGGAGTGGCAGCGGCACTACGCCGTGGTGCGCGAGATGCTCGCGGAGGAAAGCATCCTCGCCTACATCGAACCCGGGGTCACCGTCCACGGGATGGACATCGGGAAATGGCTGGCCCGGCAACGGCAGCCGCCGGTCTGGGCGGCCCTGACCGGCGGGCAGCGCGAGCGCCTGGAAGCCATCGGCGTCGTGCCGATGGCGGCAGAGCTGGAACCGCCGGCGAAGCCGTCCGCGACGCCCGTGGGGGCCTTCGAGCGGGGGGTGGCAGCCCTGGCGCAGTACAAAGCCCGCGAGGGCTCGGTGACGGTCTCCAGGGGCCACGTGGAACGGCTGGAGGACGGGAGTGAGGTGAAGCTCGGGGTGTTTCTGTCGAACAGCAAGAGCCGCCGCGCCAAGCTCACCGCCGACAAGCTTCAGCAGTTGGCCGACCTCGGACTGGAGTGGGCAGCATGAGCACCGAGCAGCACGACGCGGACGCGTATGGCCAGGAGCTGGCCCGCATCGGCCAGCACCAGCATGAGGCTACGAGCGCGCGGTCCGTGGTGTTCCAGGCCCTAGCCGCCGGGGTCGCAACCGAGCAGGCGGACGAGATCGTGTCGCAGCTGGAGGCCGGGGCAATTGCCGGGGCGCACACCTGGATCTCCGAGAGCAGCGCTCCGCACGGTTCCGAGCAGCGCTTCGAGGACGGCTGGTTCGCGGGTGTCCGCGCGGTCGCCAGCGACCTGCTGCGTATTGCCGACACGACCGCCGCGCAGCGCGGGCGCGCCACTTCCAGCGCCATGCTGCTCGCCCATCTCCAGCAAGCGGCGCCGCCCGCCCCGAAGGAGGCGGAGAGGCCGGTCCCGGCGCTGGACGCGAGGGAGGTCATGGCGGCGGCGGAGCGGCGCATGTGGGCCTTGGCCGACCCGGGCGACTTCCTCGTTACCGAGGCGTCGGACGAGATCCTGGCCGTGGCGCTCAGCGCAGTACGTGAGGACGAGCGGGCTGGGTACGCACAGCGCCTGGAAGCGTTCGCCGAACAGCACCGCGAGCGCCTGGAGGAGCTGCTGCGCGCGTACAGGCCGGGCAGTACCCTTGCACGGCCGCTACATGCTGGTCGGGCAGCCCGAGAGCCTGATCATCTGCGAGCGGATGGAGACTGCCCCGTTCCTCCTGCGCAGCCGGTGGAAGAGAGAGCTGGAGGACGTCCTGCTGGATGATCTCGAATTCGCATGGGGACCGCGCACCCGCCTGAGCCGGTGAACCTCCAGGAGCAGACGGGTACTAGCACCGGAGCGCGGCCGATTCATCCGTTCGAGCGACGCCATGGCGTAACCCTGGTGCTCTCACGGATCCAGGTCCCGCCGGCGGGGTGGCTGCTGATGCTGACCATGGAGCCGCGCTCCCCGGCCGGGGAGGCAGACGACTGGGCCGGGCTCGGCTGGCCCGTGTGGGACGACGTCCTGGAGCGCGACCCCCGGTGGGTCGTCGCCTTCGACGCGACCACCCGCCGCCTCACACAGATCGTCCGCCTCAACGACGCCCAGAACGCCGTCGAGAAGGAACTGTTCGACTTCGGCGCGGGCATCCCGGTACCCGATTCCCTCTGGCCGCTGGTGGAGCAGCAGCGGCCGGTGGTCCTCTGCGGACCGCTGCGCGGCGAGCCCACCACCAAGAACCTGAGCAGCGCCAAACAGGCCGGAACCCTGCGGGGCATCGCCACCCGCACCCTGATCACCTGATCTCGCCGACCGGGGCGCGGCCGCAAAGGGGGACCGGTCATCGGCGGTCAGCCTTCGAACAGGGCATCGCGGCCCTCGTGCAGCACAAGGCCCGCACGGGCGGTGGGCCGCCCGTGCCGACGCTACGACGGATCGGCGGAGCAGCAGGATCAGGCCGGCGGCTGGTGGAGCCCGAATGGGGAGCCCTGGTCGTCCTGGCAGAGCTGGAAGCGTCCGAAGCGGGCTACCGTCTCCTTGTCGCCGCCCAGTTCGACGTCATCGACGGAGCCACCGAGCTCGCGCACCCGGGCGATCGCGGCCTGCAGGTCATCGACCTTGAAGAACAGGTATGGACTCGCCCCCGCGTCCCCGCCGTGCACGCCCCCGGGGACGCCCGGCGTACGGATCGAGTACCCGCCGCCCTCGGACGTCCCGGCATCGAAGGTCCAGCCGAACAGCCCGTTGTAAAACGTACGGGCCCGCTCGGAGTCCCCCACACCGAGCTCGAAGAACGAGATCTCCCCGGCCATGGCTGCTCCCTCGGTCGGCAGCGATACGGGTCCCAGCATCGTTATCTAGGGTCAGAGCGGCATCCGTGCACGTCAGAGGCGATGTATGCCATGCAGGCATGTAAGTCATGTTGATGCCGTGGCGGACTGCGATGTCGGTCGTTCCGGGGCCGTACCGGTGCTCGTTGAACCAGTATGACGATTGAGCCCTCCTCTTCCCCTCAACGTCCCGCGGCCGATGGCGACGCCCGCGCACGCCCCGCCGCCCCATCCTCGGAGTCCGGGCCGTGTCGCGGAAGCGGGCTCTAGCGGGGGCATGACCCAGATACGCCAGAAACCCGCCCGCTCAGGGGACCCACTTGTACTTGCCTCCGCCGACCCATCTCACGACTGCGGGATCGTCGAGGTCGGGATCGGTCAGCCCCGCCTGGTGCGCCAGCCTGATCACATCCAGCAGGTTGTAGGCAGGCCCGGCCACCTCCCCGTTGATCTCCACCAGGCGGAACGGCGGGTCGCTCGGCACGACGCCGAGGACGACGATGGGGGCGGGGTGGAACGCCTCTTGCGCATCGTTGGTCATGCTTACAGCGTGTTGCACGGGCGCGACGCACACATGTCGAGCGGACCAATGGGTGGGGACACCGCTACTTGGGACGTTATCTAGGGGACGAAGCCTCATTGCGCAGCTCAGGCCACTAATCGCGAGTGCAGGCAAGTTAGGCAAGTGCGCCTGTCATGTTCGGGGAAGGTGGTTCGACCGAAACACTTCCTGCACTCGCGTTCGGGGGTAAGCGCTTCAGTCCACGATGTGCAAGGGAGTCGGCGGGACCGGCTCGGGCTCCGGCTGTTTGGGGAGCATGTAGGGGTAGGCGGCCTTCTCGCCGCCTGCGGCCCAGGCCAGCGCACCGAGCACGATCCGCTGATTCGAGCGGTCCAGACGCGGCAGATCGGTTCCCCAGTCCCGGTCAGCTGGAGGGCGATCTGCTCGTAGTCGCGGGGTTCGAGGTGCGGGTCTCTCCACGCGAGGACGGCGGTGACGAGCGCTTCGTGCGGAGCGCGGTCCAGGGGGAGTTCGGCTTCGATCAGCTTGTCGTTTAACCTCGGCGCGAGATGAGTCGGGCGAGTGACTCTGTGGGCCAGCAGAACCATGCGAGAAGAGGGCTGGTGACCACGAACCAGTGGACACTGATTCGGCCCTGTTCCTTGTCCAGGATCAGTGGGGCATCGTCCCGGTAGACGTAGCGGAGGTATCGGCGGCGGACCGGTGCTCCGGCTATCAGCAGCACTGGTGAGGTGACAAGGATGGCCACCGGGACCAGGGCTCTCGCGGCGGTGAGCTTCGCCCTCTCCTCGTATCGCATGCGCTCAGTGTGCTGATCCTCGAGGTCGCTTGTCAGCCTGTCCTGCGGGGTTTGGTGCCGACCTTGTGGTGGGCGGGTCGGCTGTATGCCTCGCCGGTGGCGAGGACTCTGCCCACGTCATGACGGGTAGCTTGGCGGCGGTTCTTCGAACCCAGGGGCCGACCTGGTCCGGGCCGGGACGGTTTCGGTGCACCAGCTGGTGACCCGGTCTTGGCGTGCAGGTTTCTGAAGCCTCTGCGGACACGGGCGGGTGTCAGTCTGTTCGGTTCGACCGGCCTTTCCCAGGGCCGGCGCAGGTCGGTGGCCAGTGGGCGGGCGAGCCGGAGCTGGGCGTAGGCGGCGATCACCAACCACGTCCACCGGTCGGCCGCTTCCGAGTCGCGGAGTCGGGGCTTGGTCCATCCGAGCGTCTGCTTGAACAGGCGAAACGTGTGCTCGATGTCGAAGCGTCGGAGGAAGGACTGCCAGCAGCGGTCGACATCCGCTTCGGTCGCACCGGTGCCCGACCACCACAGCCATACCGGCTTGTTGACCCCGCCGCTGGGCAGCTTCTCCACGACCAGCCGGATGACGGTGCCCTCGATGATGGGCAGCATGCTGTCGTGGTCAAGCCATGCGGCCCGGCGGGTCAGGCGCGGGTGTAAACGGTCCCACGCCTGCGCGGTCGCCTTCCCATAGAGCCGCGTTTCCGTGGCCGTCACGGCCTGCTCGCTGCCCCAGGTTGCCGGGTCGCCGAAGACGAACTCGCCACCGTGCTTGGGCGGCCGGCCACCCTTGGGGTCGTAGACCCGCGGCGGTGTCGGCCGCCGCATCACGCGGTCCGAACGGAGCCGCCCTACGATCTCGACGGGCAGCCCCGCCAGCAAGTGAGCGATGCGCGGAGCGTCGTATCCCGCGTCCAGCACGACCAGGACCTCCGGGTCACCCGGCCGCCACTGGCCGACGGCGACCAGCCGCTCGATGACCTCGCGGACCTGCCCCGTGGTCACCGCAGCAACATCGGCGCCGGGCTCCAGGCGGACCGCGTCCAGCACCGCCGTCCAGGACGTGCGGCCGGTCTCCAGCGCGGCCACCACCGAGTACGGCCAGCCCGGGATCATCTGATGCTTGCCTTCACCCCGGCCGAACGTGTGGCAAAAGGCCCGGTCAGCACACGTGTTGGCGGCCGCCCGTAGCCACGGCGAGACATCCACAGCCAACACCAGCCGACCATCCGCCGCCCTCGGCAACGGCACCCCGACCAGGGCACGACGCAGCCGTGCGACATCGATCCGCCCCTGGTTGAGCCCGCCGCACAGAGCTCCGTGACCACGACGGTGCTCTGGCGCGAGCGCGAGATCAACCAGCGTCCGCACTGGCCCATCCGTGCACAACAGCGCGTCGCACAACTCGAACAACGCGTCGCCCCGCGCGGTCATGCACGCGTACAACTCCGACCGGAAGTGTGACACTTCCGCGAACGCATCCCGCAGGACACCCTGATACACCAAACTCACGACCACGGCCTTCGCGCTGATCCACTCTGTGACGGAGCACAGGATCAGACAGAGGCCGCCCTTCTCGTCCGGTGAACTGCGAAAACACCGACCAAGTTCGAGCCTCGTTCGACACCGGGCCATAAATGACAAGCTCAACACCGCACGGACGGGTGCCGACGCTCGGACGCATGGTCAACTGTCTCCGGGGACACTTCCATCCCTGGGGTGCTTCCAGAAGTCGGGGCAGCTGGTCTTCATGCCGGTGGGCAGCCACCGGGCGAGGGACTCGCGGGTCGGCTCCAGTTCGCCGGTGCGGTGGTACCGGTTGGAGATCCCTGGATGGTTCCAGACCTTGATCAGCAGGCGCTCGCCCATCGCGATCGGGGAGTCTCCTCCCGACGGCGCGGCGATGTCGACGTCCAGCCGCGCCGGTCCTTCCTCCGGCTTGATCCAGTCCTTGACCGCCAAGGTCACCGTGACGTGCGGCAGCCAGTCGTCGGGCTTGGGCTCGGGAGGGCGCGTGTCGCGGATCGCGAGAACGTCTCCTTCGACAATGGTGTCGGCGCAGGCGATCGACTCGGCGACGCTAAGCGACTGTGACCCGTCCCCAGAACCGTCGGGACGGTCGGTGGAGAGGGTCGCCACCAGGACGGTGGCTGCCACGGCAACGGTGACCAGCCCGCTGGCCAGGACGCGTCTGCGGCGGCTGGCAGCGTGCGGCTGTTGCGGGGTGTCGGCCTGCCCCGCTTCCTCGCCGATCATCTGAAAGGCGCGTCGCAGTCGTGTTTCGTCGGTGTCGGTCGGCTGCGTCATCTCAGATCACCTCCTGGGTGCTCAGGCAGGCGCGCATGGCGCCCATGGCGGTGTGCAGCCGGCTCTTGACCGTGCCCTCAGGGATATCGAGCAGACCGGCAATGTCGCGGACGGTCAGATCGGCGTAGAAGCGCAGGGCCAGTACCTGACGTTGGCCAGGCGGCAGCGTCTCCAAGGCATCGGCCACCGCCAGGGCCAGCATTCGGTCTTCCTGCGGATGTTTCGGCGGCCAGCGCGACCAGCGGTTGGCCAGCCGCTGGCGAAGCGCCGTGTCCCGCTTCTGGGTGCGATGCCAGTCGGCCGCCACCCGTGCGGCGACCACCATCAGCCAGGCCTCCTCGTTTCGGACCTGTCCATGGGATGTCGCCTCAAGGAGCTTGAGCCGCACCTGCTGAATGCCGTCGTCGAGTTGGTCCCAGGGCACCCCGCCCAGGGCGAGGACCGCCCGGATTCGGGAGATGACCGCCGGATCCGTCAACGGGGTGCGCGTATGGCGAGCCTGTGGTCTCACGGTGCGCCGTGCAGCCATCTCCAGCCTCTCGTCGTTTCCTATACGACGCAGCAATGGTGCGAAACGTTCGGCCAAAGCGTCGAATCTGTCGGTAGCGCCGCCTGCACGGACGGAGTGGAAGTGAAATGCCCGGTGTGCGGCAGGGGCATGCCGCACACCTGCGGATTAGTGGCGTGTGCTCAGCCGCACTCGGCAGTTGCCGCCTGCGCGCTGCCCGGCGTGGCCAGGGGTAGAGCTGCTTCCAGGGCGCGGGCGAGATCGTCGGCGGTCTGGCCGACCATTTCCTCTTCCAGGCCGTGGTTGGGGTCTGCTGCGTCGTTGGCAGAGCGGGCCTGCTCCGCGGACTGCACGCGGCCTTCGAGTTCCCCCTGACCGATGGTGTTGCTGTCGTAGGAGAGGGTGGAGCCTTCCCCGAGGCCACGCCACTCACCGCTGCCCGGATTGCAAGGATCTGCTTCCCAGGTGATGGCGATGAGGTAGTTGTGCCCAACCTCGATGCGCGGGCTGTCTTCCTTGGCCATCTTCATGCGGTGTGAGGTATCACCACCGGTGAACTGCCAGCCCATGGAGGGTCGCTGCCAGGTCGAGGTGCAGCCGGTGACCGGGGTGGGGCCCCCACGCGTCGGACGCTCGCGAATACGCGACACCTGAACATGCGACGTCACCAGGCATAGCAGGGTTCGGCGAGAGCTGACCTGACCGTCAGCGGCGAGTGACGGTGAAGCCGGTGTCGTTGACGGCCTCAGTCCACACGTCGCGGTCGAACCACTTGGTGATGTTCGGCTGCATCTCGGTGATAGCGCGCATCCGGGCTTCCCAGTCGTGTCCGGCCGGGCCGCGGCTGTCGCCGCATCCGGTGCAGCCGTCCTCAGCGTGGATGTGGCCAGCCATCCAGGCGTTGACCGCCACGTTGATAATGACCGAGTAGAGGTCGCCGCCGGTTTGGGCCAGGGAATCCGGCACCCCGGCGAGGACCAGGGCGAGCTCGGGGTTGTCGATCGGCGGCATTGGGGCCTGCCCGGCGCCCTTCTCGCTGCTGCTCTCCTCAAAGGAGGACAGGCTCTGGGCGAGGCGGTCGGCGGTAGCGGAGGCGTCGAAGTACCGCCAGGCGGAACGCACCTGGATGCCGAGCCGCTCGGACACCGTCGTGATCTGTCGCTCGATGGTCTCTGCCACGGTCGCCGGCGCGAGGGTCACCCCGCGACGGGCAAGCTCCGCGAGCGTCTCGGCAACGGCTTCCTTGAACGCCTTCGTGTTCCGCACGACCGCATCGTAGGCGTACTGGAGCAGCGACCGGACGGCTTCACCTGCATTGGCCCGGCAAAGACGCGCCGCCCGGCGGGGGTTGTCACTGGCGGCTGTCAGCATCCGGTCATGCTCATCAGCCGGGAGTACGCACTCTCCCTCTTCGCGGACCTGACCCAGAACGCCATGGTGCCGCTGGACCCTGACGAGCTCCTCCACATGCCGGGACTGGCGCAGCACGGCCACGTCTTCTTCGGCGACATAGCAGTGCGCTGCTACAAGCACAAAGGGCGCTGGATGTACGACGAGCGGGACATCCGCCGCACCGGGCAGGCGCTCGCGGAGCTGCGCCTGGACCTGGACGACGTCGTCGACGTGCAGCTGCCCGCGTACCGCGACTTCGGGGAAAACGACCCGGAGGAGTGGCACCGCGTCGACTGGCGGCGCCACCTGGTGTCGCGGATGTTCCGTCTCGCCCGCCACAAGGCCCAGGACGGGGTCCCGTACGAAGAGCGGTGGGACTCCTGGAAGCGGGTCGGGGCGAATGGGCTGCCCGGGGATCTGACGTGGGAGGAGTTCGTCGCCTCCTGCAGCCGGTACTGGCACTCACAGAACATGGCCGGCACCCGCCCGCTGGAGCTGCTGACCTGGTCCGGGGAGAAGTGGCTTCTGCCCCGCGCCTACATCGACTTCCTGGATCGCTGGGCGCAGCGCGAGGAGAAACTGGTCGACCTGGCCCGGGTCTGCACCACCTGCGGCGCCCAGGGCCCGTACTGGGGCGACTGGAGGACATCGACCAGCAAGGGCTATGTCACGAGGTGCCCGCCGTGCTCCGGAGCGGCCTTCCGGCCCTACGCCGGCCATCTGCGCGGGGTGCAGTACGAGTCGTCCCGCCGGCGCGGCACGAGGGCAGACGACTACCTGTGCTGCCTGTGCAAGAAGAGTCAGGCGTCGGTGTGGGATCACTGCCACGAGCACGGCCATGTTCGAGGGCCGCTGTGCGGCAGCTGCAATACCCGCGAGGGCAAGGCCACGCCGTACTACTTCCTCCAGGTCGAAGGCAGCACGCTGCACCTCCTGGAGTGCCGCGGCTGCCTCGAACAACGGACCCTGCCGAGCCGATTCCACCTGGACGTGGTCCGCGCGCACCTGGAGCAGACCGAGCGGCACGGGCGCTGCCGAAAGCAGCCGTACGCCCACGAGCTGGAGCCCACGCACGGTGTTCACCGGTTCAAACTGGAGTGCAGCGGATGGCACACCGCCAGCCTGTGGGCGAAGAACGTCACCGCGTCCGAGACCACCGCACTCGTGCGGGCCTTCGTTGACGCGGCCCTCGCCGCGCAGGAGGGCCGCCCTTCTTTCGGCACGGCGACGGGCGCGGGGTGACCGGCGTGCGACAGCGTCGTTGAGCACGGCAACGCGTGCATGCACATCCGCCCTCCGGCGAATACGCGAGCGAGCCCGGACCAACTGGTCCGGGTGTGACTGAGTGCCGCAGTTGGCCAGTTGAGCGTCTCCGCGTGCCGGTGCTTCCGTGCCTCGGTATCGGAGAGCCCCACCGCTACCGCTAGATGTGGTGTCTCAGGAGATTGGTGCCAGGGAACCGCGATCGGCGAAAGTGTGGCCCTCTTCAGGACGAACGATGAAGACCCCGGATCCAGGAGGGTCCTCAACAGACGCCCTGTGGATGCGAGCGGTCCACTCAGGAGTGGGCCACTGTGTGTCGCCGCTCCAGCGGATCCCTGCAAGGTTGACCGCACCAAGATCCGTGGTGGTGAGGTCTGCGCCGACGAAGTTGCTTGCCGCGTCGGACACGTTGCCATGGGCTTCGATGAAGTCGCGGGCGAGGTCGCCGGATGGGTCGTGAACAAGGTCGACGGCGAGGCTGAGAGCGCGGGCATGGAGTTGGGCGCGGGCGTGGCGAAGGTCGGGGTCGAGGTCGAGGTCGGGGGCACGCGAAGGGACGAGGTCAGGGACAAGGTCACGGACGAGGCCCGGGACAAGGTCACGGGCGAGGTCGAGGGCGAGGTCACGGGCGAGAGCGAGGGCGCGGTCGCGGGCGAGAGCGTGGACGTTGAGGGCGAGGGCGAGGTTCAGGGCGCGGATGAGGGGGAGGGTGAAGGCGCGGTCGGGGTCTTGGCCGAGGGCGAGGGCGAGGTCGCGGGCGGAGGCAAGGTCACGGACTAGGGCGCGGACAAGATCACGGGCGGGGTCGAGGGCGTGGTCGAAGAAGAGGAGGCGGCTGAGCTCGCTGGCGCGGTCGAGGGAACGAGGGTGGCCGAGGACACGGGCGCGGTCGAGGGCGGCGCCGTGGGCGCGGGTGGGATCGCGATCGTGGGCCAGGGCGAGGTCGCGGGCGGAGGCAAGGTCACGGACTAGAGCGCGGACGGCGGCGCGATCGGGGTCGAGGTTCAGGGACGCGGCAGTCTCCAGAAA
>NZ_JBHUUV010000073.1:0-4423 GCF_042670885.1 Streptomyces sp. NPDC057136 | reverse complement strand
CAGGGCGAGGTCGCGGGCGGAGGCAAGGTCACGGACTAGAGCGCGGACGGCGGCGCGATCGGGGTCGAGGTTCAGGGACGCGGCAGTCTCCAGAAATTCCGAGACTTGTAGAAGTTCGCTGCGACGCCGGAGCCGCTCTCCCGGGGACACGGACTTCCAGCGAGCCGTCACGTCAGCCAGACTCAGCCCTGTCACGCCGTCCTGAACTGGATCGGCCTGTGTCGAAGCCTCACGGCGGCGAGGAACATCCAGAATCGGAGCGGGAGTAGGTACAGCAGGGCTATCCGGTACGGACAGCAGGCCGGAAGCCTTCAGAGGGGGCCGGAAGCCAGGGGAACGACGTGAGAACACAGCTAGGACGCGGCCCGCGAAGGACTCGGCAGCAACGATCACGCCGCACCTCCTCCGCCCGTCGGATCTTGCTGTGCGGCAACGCCCGTGTCTGGCCGTGGATTCCCGGATAACGGGCTACCTGCCTGGGGCCCTGGCAGAGCACCAGTCTGCCCGGGGTCAGGCAGCTGCCCGCTTTGTTGGAGGTTCTGCGCTTGCTGCTGCGCCTCTTCCACTACACCGCCCAGAGCAGCCCGACCGGCACTTTTAACCATCAACGGCACCAGTGTGGTGAGCTGCTGGACAGCCGACAGCGCGCCCAGCCCGATGAGGAACACAACCAGCGGATTCGTACTCTGCGGATAGGTGGCCGCCACGGCACCAGTCAGGGCTCCACTGACAAGCAACCGCAGCATCCCGGCGACGCAATATGCCTTCCAACCGGGGGCGGGCAGGTGCTGCTCGGCTGGCCGTACGTCCACTCTGCGCTGGGGCGGGTCGATGGATTCCGACTGGACGTTCCACGGCATCTGGCGGTGCCACTTAACCTCGCCGTTTCAGTTGGCGTGAGGCCGGTTGCTGGCCGGGAACGCGAAAGTGCCTTCCGAGCTGGGACGATGAACCTTGTCGAGGGGTTCTGTCGGTCCAAGTGGAAGGCACTTTCTGCGTGCAGGTGCGACACGAGGTCGCGTGTGTTGAGTGGATGCTCTTGGAGAGGGGGTCGGCGATGTCGCCGACGGCAGGGTAGTCCCGGGTCCGTGTCCGATGGCCCGTTCCCACCTGGACGTGCGTCGCTGGTAACGGCGGGGTGCGAAGCTCCGGGGAGAAGCCCAAGTGCCGCCGTTCCACCCGGTGGCAACAGGCAAGGGAAAGACCGGGCGGGCGAACACCCGTGAACCCTCGATGACGTCTCGTGAAGAAAAGCCCTGCCGGTGGGATGCGGCAGCAGGGTGCAGGGCGGGCCGCTGAAACGTGGCAGGCGCCGGGCGGATCTACATGCCGCCCGGGAGGACACCGCCGCCCCGGGATATAGAGGGCGCCCAATCCGGTCGCATCTCGCACACGCGGAACGTGGAAACCCCGACGGAGGCCGCCGCTCTGGCATGGGCGGCGGTGGGCCGACCGTGAGGAAAGCTGATGTCTCCGGCGGGACAGGACGGCTTAAGAAGCGAAGGCCGGCAGGCCGAAAGGTCAGAGGAAACCGGGACAGCATGAGCGGCGGCCTCTCCGCCACCGTCCCGGCCAACTCGCCGGATACCGGACAGGTTTCCGGGTCCGAAAGGACGCTGACGTGAGCCGGGTGAGTCTGTGAGGAGGGACGATGACGACAGGGACAGCACCGAAGGACAAGTTAGACGCCGCGGCCACGGCCGGGGTGAACGGACCGGAGGGCGACTTCTTCGCGGACTGGGACAGTATCGACTGGGACCAGGCGGAGAAGAACGTACGCCACCTGCGCCAGCGCATCTTCACGGCGTCGAAGGACGGTGACCTGGCGAGAGTCAGGAACCTGCAGAAACTGATGCTCCGGAGCCTCAGCAACACGCTGGTCAGCGTGCGCCGGGTGACGGAGGTCAACACCGGACGGAAGACAGCGGGGATCGACGGCCAGATCGTGCTGACCGCCCCGGGCAAGGCAGAACTAGCGCGCTTCATCCAGCAGCGCGGAAGTATCTGGCAGGCCCGTCCCGTCCGGCGAGTGTTCATCCCCAAGGCAGGGGGACGCAAACGGCGCCCGCTAGGAATTCCCGTGATCATCGACAGGGCTCATCAGGCCCGCGCGTCGGCGGCGCTGGAACCTGAGTGGGAGGCACGGTTCGAGGCGAGGTCGTACGGATTCCGCCCGGGCCGGGGCTGCCACGACGCGATCGGGGTCATCTACAACACGCTCAACGGCAAGAACCCGCAACGCGTGTGGATCCTGGACGCCGACCTGGCGGCGGCATTCGACCGCATCGACCACGACCGGCTTCTGGCCCAGCTCGGTACCTTCCCCGCGCGGGAACTGGTCCGGCAATGGCTGAAAGCCGGAGTGGTGGAACGCGGCCGATTCACTGCGACGGAGGAGGGAACTCCTCAAGGCGGAGTGATCAGCCCCGTGCTGTTGAACGTCGCCCTGCATGGGATGGAGGCGGCTGCGGGTGTGCGGTACTACCCTCCGGGCCGACGGTCCGGAGAGATCATGCCGGATGCCCCGGTGCTGGTCAGATACGCCGACGACCTGGTGGCTATGTGCCACAGCCGCGATGCGGCTGAGCAGGTCAAGGCCCAGCTTGCCGGGTGGCTCGCGCCCCGAGGGCTGGTCTTCAACGAGGACAAGACACGTATCGTCCACGCGGAGACTGGCTTTGACTTCCTGGGGTTCAACGTGCGCCGTTATCGATGCGGCAAGCTGCTGATCAAGCCCAGTAAAACAGCCGTCAGGCGGATCCGGGCCAGGCTGCGCAAGGAGATCCGTGCCCTTCGGGGCGCGGAAACTCTCGCCATCTTACGGACGGTCAATCCGATCGTTCGCGGGTGGTCGGCCTATTACCGGACGGTGGTGTCCAAGGAGGTCTATGCCTCGCTGGACTCCTATCTGTGGCAACTCACCTACCGGTGGGCTCGGCACAGGCATCCGAAGAAGTCGAAGCACTGGATCACCAGCCGGTACTTCGGCCGATTCAACACCGCCCGGGAAGACAGATGGGTGTTCGGCCACCGTGACAACGGTGCCTACCTCGTCAAGTTCGCCTGGACGAAAATCGTCCGGCACCAGTTGGTCAAGGGCGCCTCGTCCCCAGACGATCCGGCCTTGGCGGACTACTGGGCCAACCGGCGACGCAGAAGCGCACCGCTGCCGCTGGACCGGGCCACGATGCGTCTGCTCCAGACACAAAAGGGCCGCTGCCAGTGCTGTGGGCAACTGCTTCTGCATTCCGACCAGCCCCCACAGTCCCCAACCGGGTGGGAGCAATGGCTCCGCACCACCCGGAAAGCGATAAAGGCACGACACATCGCCTACGAGGGGACGAAGACGCCGGACGGAGTTCAACTCCGCCTTGCTCACGCCTCGTGCCTCCGACGCCGGAAGGCGTCAGGCAACGGAGATTCTGCATAGTCCCAAGAGCCTTCAGGACTTGCTTGAGCCGTATGCGCGGATAACGTGCACGTACGGTTCTGAGGGGGCGAGGGCGCCGAAATGCGCCCTCGCTACCCGACGGTATCGGTTCGCGTCCCAGGCTCCACGTCTCCGCCGACGGTGCCGGGGTGGTCGGCCACGCCGGAGCACGGCTACTGGCTGATCTCGCCGATGCCACCGGACTGACCAGCTCGTACTCCACCGCGCTGAGACCGCTTCGGCCACGCGGCACCGGTCATGACCCGGGCCGGATCGCCACCGACCTCGCGGTGATGGTGGCTGATGGCGGCGAGGCCATCACGGATCTGGCCGTGCTGCGCGACCAGGGCGAGGTGTTCGGCCCCATCGCCTCGACACCGACTACCTGGCGGCTGCTGGCCGCCGTCGACGAACGCGTACTGGACCGTCTGCGCTCGGCCCGAGCTCAGGCCCGGGAAGTGGCCTGGCTGCAGGCATCCGAGACCCGCTCCGGCATACCGGCGGCGAAAGCAGGTGGACGGGAAGTACCCGGCCTGGTCCTGGACATCGACGCCACGCTGATCACCTGCCATTCCGAAAAGGACCAGGCCGCACCCACCTACAAAGGCGGCTTCGGCTTCCACCCCCTGGTGTGTTTCCAGACCTCCTCGCCTGGACCCGCGTCCTCCTGCTGGACGGCGAACTCGCGGCTGCCGAACCCAAGAAACTCCGCTACCGGATCCTGCACGTCACCGCCCGGATCACCCGGGGCGGCCGCCGCCTCCACCTTCGGATATCAGCGACCTGGCCCTGGCGACATGAACTCGCGGCCGCGTTCCACCGCCTGGCCGCATTGCCCCGCCCCGCCAGCTAACTCGCCGTCCCCGCCCACCTCGACTCAAGGACCTTGGAGAACCCGACCCCGCGTCGGGCTCTCACCATGTCCACGGCCGACACGGCCTCAAACAAACTCGCTCAGCCGCCCAGCAACCCCAACTGAAACGGCGAGGTTAA
>NZ_JBHUUV010000072.1:6966-18161 GCF_042670885.1 Streptomyces sp. NPDC057136 | reverse complement strand
AAGGGGCAGATCTTCGTGAAGGGCGAGGTCATCAAGACCGTCCCGGAGTCGAAGATCGTCGAGACCCTCATCGAAGAAGCCCTGAAGATCGCCGAGCAGATGGAGAAGGACGGCATCTCCTCCGGCGAACCCCAGGTCTCCATCAGCTGACCCCGACCGCACACGGCTTCACCGCGCCCCGCCGGACTCCGAGTCCGGCGGGGCGCGGTCGTTGCGGACGCGGGGCAGGACGCGGGCAGGACGTGGTCTCCCAGCCCCGCTCCCGGACGCGAGGGGCGCCCGTCGCCCCCGTTCGGTACAGTGCGGAAATCAGCAGACCGCATGGTGAGGCCCCCTCGTGTTGACGCAGACCACCACCCGGGTCCTCGAACCCAGCGACCTCGGCGCCGCGCTCGCCATCCTGGAGAGCGAGCCCGTGGCCAACGCCTTTGTCACGTCCCGCGTACAGGTCGCCGGACTCGACCCCTGGCGCCTCGGCGGCGAAATGTGGGGCTGGTACGCCGACGGGCGACTGCGCTCGCTGTGCTACTCCGGGGCCAACCTCGTCCCCATCTGCGCCACTCCCGAAGCGATCAGGGCCTTCGCCGACCGGGCCCGCAGGGCCGGCCGCCGCTGCTCGTCGATCGTCGGCCCCGCCGAACCCACCGCCCAGCTGTGGCGCCTGCTCGAACCGGGCTGGGGCCCCGCCCGCGAGGTCCGCGCCAACCAGCCGCTCATGGTCACCGAACACCCCTCCGCCGACGTCGAGCCCGACCCGCTCGTGCGCCGCATCCGCAAGGAGGAGATGGACATCCTCATGCCGGCCTGCGTGGCGATGTTCACGGAGGAGGTGGGCATCTCGCCGATGGCCGGCGACGGCGGACTCCTCTACCAGGCACGCGTCGCCGAGCTGATCGGCACCGGCCGCTCCTTCGCCCGCATCGAGGACGGCAAGGTCGTCTTCAAGGCGGAGATCGGCGCGGCCACCACGCTGGCCTGCCAGATCCAGGGCGTCTGGGTCGCCCCCGAACACCGCGGCCGCGGCCTCTCCGAGACCGGCATGGCCGCGGTCCTGCGCTACGCACTGGCCGACGTGGCGCCCATCGTCAGCCTGTACGTGAACGACTACAACACCCCCGCCCGCAAGGCGTACGCCCGTGTCGGCTTCCGCGAGACCGGAGCCTTCATGAGCGTCCTCTTCTGACCACACGGCTCTGACCACACGGCCGCGGCACGGACAGTAGGGTTCCGGCATGGCAGCAGCAGTTTCCGGGAGCGGCCCCGGGGCCCCCGACATCCTGGTCGGCCCCCTCGACCTGGCCGCACGAGTCGACGAGGCACTGGCGGTGCAGGCCGTCGCCTTCGGCCTGGGCCGGGAAGAGATCGAGGTACGCCGCCACATCGTGCTGCGGCACCTCGACCACCCTCATGCGAGGGCACTCGGAGCCACGACGCCCACCGGCCGGCTCGTGGGATTCGTGTACGGCATGCCCAACGACCGCGCCCAGTGGTGGTCCACCGTCGTCGAGCCCTATCTCCGCGCCACCGGCTCCGACGGCTGGCTCGACGACTCGTTCGTGATCACGGAGCTCCATGTCCACCCGGACTTCCAGCAGCGCGGCATCGGCCGCACCCTGATCACCACCGTCACGGACGCCGTCGGCCTGCCCCGTTCCATCCTCTCCGCGATCGACACGGAGAGCCCGGCGCGCGGCCTGTACCGCGCCCTCGGCTACCAGGACCTGGCCCGGCAGGTGCACTTCCCCAGTGCTCCCAAGCCGTACGCGGTGATGGGCGCGCCCCTCCCGCTGCGCCGTGCGGAACCAATCGATTTCCGCCCGCCCCTGCCGCACGGCTAACCTCGGCCACATCACCCTTCCGAGCAGGAGTTCATCATGGCCCAGGTCCAGCGCATGTCCCGATTGATGATCAAGACACTGCGCGACGACCCGGCAGACGCCGAGACGCTCAACCACAAGCTGCTCGTCCGGGCCGGATACGTACGTCGCACGGCCGCCGGCATCTGGACCTGGCTGCCGCTCGGCAAGAAGGTCCTGGACA
This sequence comes from Streptomyces sp. NPDC057136, assembly GCF_042670885.1. Classification (NCBI taxonomy): domain Bacteria; kingdom Bacillati; phylum Actinomycetota; class Actinomycetes; order Kitasatosporales; family Streptomycetaceae; genus Streptomyces; species Streptomyces sp. NPDC057136. Next base: position 16,121 of record NZ_JBHUUV010000072.1, on the reverse strand, counting down.
ACGTCACCCGTGTCGTCCGCGAGGAGATGGACGCCATCGGCGGCCAGGAGGTCCTGCTCCCCGCGCTGCTCCCCAAGGAGTCCTACGACGCGAGCGGCCGGTACGAGGAGTACGGCGACCTGCTGTTCCGCCTCAAGGACCGCAAGGGCTCCGAGTACCTCCTCGGCCCCACCCACGAAGAGATCTTCACCCAGATCGTCAAGGACCAGATCACGTCCTACAAGGACCTGCCCGTGGTCCTCTACCAGATCCAGACCAAGTACCGCGACGAAGCCCGCCCCCGCGCCGGTGTGCTGCGCGGACGCGAGTTCCAGATGAAGGACTCGTACTCCTTCGACACCACCGACGAGGGACTCGTCGAGGCGTACCAGCTGCACCGGGCCGCCTACATCCGGATCTTCGAGCGCCTCGGCCTCGACCACCGCATCGTCTCCGCGGTCTCCGGCGCCATGGGCGGCTCCGCGTCCGAGGAGTTCCTCGCCCCCGCCCCGGCCGGTGAGGACACCTTCGTCGACTGCCCCAACTGCGACTACGCCGCCAACACGGAGGCCGTGACCTTCAAGGCCGCCCCCGTCGACGGCTCGGCGCACGGCCCCGTCGAGGAGCTGGACACCCCGGACACCCCGACCATCGAGACGCTCGCCGCCTTCCTCGGCATCCAGGCGTCCGAGACGCTCAAGAACCTCCTGGTCAAGGTCGACGGCGAGATCGTCGCCGTGGGCGTCCCCGGCGACCGCGAGGTCGACCTCGGCAAGCTCGGCGAGCACCTGGCGCCCGCCGTGGTCGAACTGGTCACCGCTGATGACTTCGAGGGCCGCCCCGACCTCGTACGCGGCTATGTCGGCCCGCAGGGTCTCGACAAGGTCCGCTACATCGCCGATCCCCGTATCGCCTCCGGCACCGCCTGGGTCACCGGCGCCAACAAGCCCGGCACCCACGCGCGCAACGTCGTCGCCGGCCGTGACTTCGAGGTCGACGACTACCTCGACGTCGTCGTCGTCCAGGCGGGCGACCCCTGCCCCAAGTGCGGCGCCGGCCTCAAGCTGGACCGTGCCATCGAGATCGGCCACATCTTCCAGCTGGGCCGCAAGTTCGCCGACGCCTTCCAGCTCGACGTGCTCGGCCAGAACGGCAAGCCGGTCCGGGTCACGATGGGCTCGTACGGCATCGGCGTCTCCCGCGCCGTGGCCGCACTCGCCGAGCAGACCGCCGACGAGCAGGGCCTGTGCTGGCCCCGCGAGATCGCCCCGGCCGACGTCCACGTCGTCGCCGCGGGCAAGGCACTCCAGACGGAGCTGGCCCTCGAGGTCTCCGAGAAGCTCAACGCGGCGGGCGTCCGGGTCCTGGTCGACGACCGACCGGGCGTCTCGCCCGGCGTGAAGTTCACCGACGCCGAGCTGATCGGTGTGCCGAAGATCCTGGTGGCCGGCCGCCGCTCGGCCGAGGGCGTCCTGGAGCTCAAGGACCGCCGCACGGGCGAGCGCGAGGAGCTCACGGTGGACGAGGCGATCGCCCGCCTCACCAACCAGGGCTGAGCCCCGGCCAGTACGCCACGAAGGCCCCCGCGCACCTGCGCGGGGGCCTTCGTGCTCTTCGGGTGACCGGCCCTACAGCCAGCCCGCGAATTCCAGCGTCAGTTCGCCGTCCTGCCGGCGTCCCTCGGCCAGCGCCCGGGTGCCCGACTCCACGGCCCGGAACAGTGTCCAGCCGTGCAGCCGTTCCCGGTCCACGTCGAGGGAATCGGCGAGCTTCTTGACCCGTCGCCGGGCCGTCGCGGCCCCGCCGGGAGAAGCGATCAGATCCTCGACCCGGTCCCGCACCAGCCGTGCCAGGTCGTAGGCACGCTCGCCGACCAGCGGCTCGGGGCCGACCGTCAGCCAGGGGGAACGCTCACCCGACAGCACCTTGCTCTGGCGGAAGTTGCCGTGCAGCAGCAGGAGTTCGGGGGAGTGGGCGACCAGTTCCGCACGGGCGGCCAGAGCGGCCGCCACGAGCGGCGCCAGCTCCAAGTCGGCCTCGGCGGCCGCTCGCATCGGCCCCGCCTGACGGTCCGTCCGCTCGGCCACCGACTCGAAGGAGTGCCCGGCCGGCGGGTCGACCCACAGCTTGCGCACCGTGCCCGCCGCCTCCAGCAGGGCCTTCGCCTCCGGGAGCGAGCGCAGCGACACCTCGTGGTGCAGCCGCTCCAGGAGCAGCGCGTCACCCGGCAGGGTCCCGGCGGGGTCGAGCAGTTGTACGGCGCCCCAGCCGTTCCAGTGCGCCAGCGCCGCCCGCTCGCACCCGGGCGCGGCCTGGGGCGGGGCGATCTTCAGCACGCCGGGTGTCCCGTCGGACTGCCGCACCAGGAGGGTCAGGCTGCTGCGTCCGCCGGGGGCGACCACCCGCTCGGCGGAGAGATCCTGCGTACCCCCGGAAAGCGCCTCTTCGGTCAGTGCGGGAAGCCGTCCGAGCCAGTCGGCCGCGGCGGCGTCCCCGTACATCTCGCCGAGCGCTCGCACCAGACGCTGCGGCGGTTCGAAACCCATACGTGCCTTGTTCCCTTTCAGAGCCTTCTTCAGTGCGTCCCGGTCGTCCTTTTCGGACCTGCGGCTTCCCCGGTCGTGGCCTTCTCGGCGAGCCCGGGAAAGGCTACGCCGGTGCCCCGCCAGCGGACCGCGCGTACGGCGGCCTCCCGCAGAGCGCCCGCGGCCTCACGCCGCAGGGGCCCTCCGGTGGCCCGTACGAGATCGGAGTAGACGCCCGCGATCCGGTCCTCCAGCACGGCGGCGAGCCGCACCGCCGCCGCCGGGTCCCGTACCGCGAACGGCAGAGCGTACGCGGCATCGGCCGCGACCGGCGCACCGCCCAGGTCACGCACGGTGCGCGCCAGGGCGTCGCGCCGGGCCCGGTGCCCGTCGTACGCGGCTGTGGCCTCCGTACCGCGCTTCCCGGTGAGCCGGCCGCCGAGCACCGCGTATCCGTACACCGCGGCGTGCTCGGCCGCCAGGGCGGCCTGTGCGGCCGTCAACTCCTGCGAGCCCTCTTCGGCCCGTGTGTCCATGACGCTCATGACGCGGTGTCCTTGGCGAGTTCGGTGAGCAGGTACGCATGCACGGCGCCGGCCGCCGCCACGGAGGCCAGCAGCCGGGCGAGTTCGGGTTCCGCGTCCAGCAGGGACAGGGTGTGGGCGTCGGCCGAGCGTCGCGCCGCGGCGGCCAGCTCCTTCAGGGCGGCCTTCGCGTCGACGGCCGGAGGCGCTGCGGGCGGAGCCGGCGTCGTCCGTCCCGCGCCCTTCGACAGGGCCGCCGTGTGCTCCCGTACGGCCGACCGCAGCGGCGCCAGTCCGGCAGCCGTCGCGGGGTGCGCGGCCGCGACCTGGTCGTACTGGGCGAGCAGCGCGGCGCTGACCCGGGTCGCACCCCTGCGCAGCGTCCGCTGGGCGCGGGCGTCCGTGGCCCGGGCGCGGGCCTGCGCGTCGGCCCGCGAACCGGCGTTGGAGGACCGCTTCGGGGCCTCCGGTCCGTCACCGCAGCCCGCCAGCACCGCACCCATCGAAAGTGCTCCAGTGGCCGCGAGCGCGGCCCTGCGCGTCGTCCCCGTCCGCCGCACGTGTCTCCTCCGGGTCCCGTTCGGTACTGACCGCTTCTGTCCTGAAGTGATCACCGTTGGCGAGCGTACCCGCGCCCCGGGGCAGGCGGACGGCAACACCCCTCCGGACCGGATACCCTTTGACCTGACACACGACGATCCCCACAACAGCACACGCGGCCGAGGAGTCACCCGGGATGAGCACCACCCAGAGCGAGAGGCTGCGCGAACTGCTGGAACCGCTCGTCAGCGCCGAGGAACTGGATCTCGAAGAGATCGAGGTGGCCCGAGCCGGCCGCCGTCAGGTGCTTCGAGTCATCGTGGATTCCGAACAGGGTGTCGAGCTGGACACCTGCGCCGAGCTGAGCCGCGCGATCTCCGAGAAGCTCGACGAGACCGACGTGATGGGCGAGGGCGAGTACGTCCTCGAAGTGAGCTCTCCGGGCGCCGACCGCCCGTTGACCGAGCACCGCCACTACGTACGCGCCACCGGCCGCCTCGCCCGGCTCCAGCTGACCGGGGGCGACGAGCTGGTGGCCCGCATTCTCGCGGTCGACGACGAAGGACTGGACCTCGAAGTGCCGGGCGTCAAGGGCCGCAAGCCCACGTCCCGCCGGGTCTCCTTCGACGAGATCGCCAAGGCGCGCGTGGAGATTGAATTCAACCGCAAGGACAAGAAGGAAGAGGAGGCGTAGCCGTGGACATCGATGTGAAGCTGCTGAAGGGCTTGGCGCAGGACAAGGAGATCCCCTTCGACGTGCTCGTCGGGGCGATCGAGTCGGCCCTCCTCATCGCGTACCACCGCACCGACGGCAGCCACCGCCGGGCGCGGGTCGAGCTGAACGAGCGCGGCCATGTGACGGTGTGGGCCAAGGAGGACCCGGCCGACCTCGAAGAGGGCCAGGAGCCCAAGGAGTTCGACGACACCCCGTCCGGCTTCGGCCGGATCGCGGCGACCACCGCAAAGCAGGTCATCCTGCAGCGGCTCCGCGACGCGGAGGACGACAGGACGTTCGGCGAGTACGCCGGCCACGAGGGCGATGTCGTCACCGGTCTCGTCCAGCAGGGCAAGGACCCGAAGAACGTCCTGGTCGACATCGGCAAGATGGAAGCCATCCTGCCGGTCCAGGAGCAGGTGCCGGGCGAGGAGTACACGCACGGCCTCCGGCTGCGTTCGTACGTCGTACGGGTCGCCAAGGGCGTCCGCGGTCCGTCCGTGACGCTGTCGCGCACCCACCCCAACCTCGTGAAGAAGCTCTTCGCGCTGGAGGTCCCGGAGATCGCGGACGGCTCGGTCGTCATCGAGGCGATCGCCCGCGAGGCCGGCCACCGCAGCAAGATCGCGGTGCGCTCCACCCGTGCCGGTCTGAACCCCAAGGGCGCCTGCATCGGCCCGATGGGCAGCCGTGTGCGCAATGTCATGGCCGAGCTGCACGGCGAGAAGATCGACATCGTGGACTGGTCGGACGACCCGGCCGAGATGGTCGCCAACGCGCTGTCGCCCGCACGGGTGAGCAAGGTCGAGGTCGTGGACCTCGGTGCCCGGTCCGCCCGGGTCACCGTCCCCGACTACCAGCTGTCACTGGCGATCGGCAAGGAGGGGCAGAACGCCCGTCTGGCCGCCCGTCTCACCGGCTGGCGCATCGACATCCGCCCGGACACGGAGACGGACGAGGAGCGGGACATCGCGGACCGTGAGCGCGCCGAGCGCGCCAGGGACCGGTCGGAGCGGGGCTGATCCCCAGCCGTTCCGCCAGGGGGCCGGACCGTTCCGAGTCCGGCCCGAAGGAATAGATCCGGGCGCCACGACGCTGAGATCACGACAACATCCGTTCGATTTTTGCCCCAAAGGGGTGAGGTCGGTGCGGGGAGGTAGACTTAAAGGTGTCTGGCCGGACGCATGCCCGCGCTTGCCCCGAACGAACCTGTGTCGGATGCCGGGAGCGGGCGGCCAAGAGCGAGCTGCTGCGCATCGTGGTGGATGAGGGTGAATGCCTACCCGATCCGCGCGGTACGCTGCCCGGCCGGGGTGCGTATCTGCACCCCGCCTCTGTCTGTCTCGACCTGGCGGTCCGCCGCCGGGCGATCCCCCGGGCCTTCAAGGCCAAGGGGCCGTTCGGTTCCGCGGCACTGCAGCGGTTCGTCGAGCGGGTGACAACGCAAGAAAAGTGAACGGCACGGGACCCCGTGCGGTCAGGTACCTCGCGAGTTGGAAGTAGGTCGAGATTGCGATGAGCACTCGATGAGTACGCGATGAGTACGCCCATGAAGTAGCGACGGTCCGGCGGTAACCCGGACCTAAAAGGAGCGAAGTGGCTAAGGTCCGGGTATACGAACTCGCCAAGGAGTTCGGGGTTGAGAGCAAGGTCGTCATGGCCAAGCTCCAAGAACTCGGTGAATTCGTACGTTCGGCGTCCTCGACGATCGAGGCGCCGGTTGTACGCAAGTTGACTGACGCACTGCAGGGGCCCGGCGGCAACGCCGGCAAGTCCGCTGCGAAGCCCGGCGCGCCCCGCAAGGCCGCGCCCTCGAAGCCCGCAGCGCCCTCCCCGGCCGCTGCGGCACGTCCCGCTGCCCCGAAGCCCGGCGTCCCGGCCCCCAAGCCGGTCGTGGCCGAGGCCCCGGAGAGCAGTGCCCCCGCCGCACCTTCCGCGCCGTCCGCGGGCCCGCGTCCGGGCCCCAAGCCCGCGCCGAAGCCCGCACCGGTCACCCCGGTGCCCGCGGCTGAATTCTCCGCTCCGGCCCCGGCTCAGCAGCCGGCCCAGCCGCAGCAGCAGGCCCCGCGTCCCGCGGGTGCCACCCCCGGCCCCCGCCCCGCGACCCGTCCGGCTCCGGCCGGCGGTCAGCGTGACGGTGGCCAGCGTGATGCAGGTCAGCGTGACGGCGGCCGTGGTGGCGAGCGTGGCGGCGACCGCCCCGCGCGTCCCGCAGGCCAGGGAGCGCCGCGACCTGCCGGTGCTCGTCCGGCGGGTCCCCGTCCGGGCAACAACCCCTTCACCTCCGGTGGCTCCACCGGTATGGCGCGCCCCCAGACCCCCAGGCCCGGCGGCGCCCCGCGTCCCGGTGGCGGTCAGGACCGTCCGGAGCGCCCCGGCGCCCCGCGTCCGCAGGGTGGCCCCGGTGGCGCCCCGCGCCCGCAGGGTCAGGGTGGTGCCCGTCCGAGTCCCGGCGGCATGCCCCGTCCGCAGAGTCCCCGTCCGGGCGGTGCCCCGTCCGGTAACCGGCCGAACCCGGGCATGATGCCGCAGCGTCCCGCTGCGGGTCCGCGTCCCGGTGGTGGCCCCGGTGGCGGCGGTGGCCGTGGTCCCGGTGGCGGCGGCGGTCGTCCCGGCGGCGGTGGCGGCGCAGGCCGTCCGGCCGGCGGCGGTTTCGCAGGTCGTCCGGCTGGTCCCGGTGGCGGTGGCGGCGGTTTCGCCGGTCGTCCCGGTGGTCCGGGTGGCGGCGGCGCTCCCGGTCGTCCCGGTGGTGGCGGCGGCTTCGGCGGTCGTCCCGGCTTCGGTGGACGTCCCGGCGGCCCGGGTGCCCGTGGTGGCACACAGGGTGCGTTCGGCCGTCCCGGTGGTCCCGCGCGTCGTGGCCGCAAGTCGAAGCGTCAGAGGCGCCAGGAGTACGAGTCGATGCAGGCCCCGTCGGTGGGCGGCGTCATGCTGCCTCGCGGCAACGGGCAGGCTGTCCGGCTGTCTCGCGGTGCGTCCCTCACGGACTTCGCGGAGAAGATCAACGCGAACCCGGCGTCGCTCGTCGGCGTGATGATGAACCTCGGCGAGATGGTCACTGCGACGCAGTCCGTCCCCGACGAGACGCTGAAGATGCTCGCGGACGAGATGAACTTCGTCCTGGAGATCGTCAGCCCCGAGGAGGAGGACCGCGAGCTGCTCGAGTCCTTCGACATCGAGTTCGGCGAGGACGAGGGCGGCGAAGAGGCCCTGGTCTCCCGTCCGCCGGTCGTGACCGTCATGGGTCACGTCGACCACGGTAAGACCCGACTGCTGGACGCGATCCGCAAGACGAACGTCGTTGCGGGCGAGGCCGGCGGTATTACGCAGCACATCGGTGCGTACCAGGTCGGCGCCGAGGTCAATGGCGAGGACCGACGCATCACCTTCATCGACACCCCGGGTCACGAGGCGTTCACCGCCATGCGTGCACGTGGTGCGAAGTCCACCGACATCGCGATCCTCGTGGTGGCGGCGAACGACGGTGTGATGCCCCAGACGATCGAGGCGCTGAACCACGCCAAGGCGGCCGATGTGCCGATCGTGGTCGCGGTCAACAAGATCGACGTCGAGGGTGCCGACCCGGTCAAGGTGCGCGGTCAGCTCACCGAGTTCGGTCTGGTGGCCGAGGAGTACGGCGGCGACACGATGTTCGTCGACATCTCCGCCAAGCAGGGCCTCAACATCGAGGCTCTTCTGGAGGCCGTCGTCCTCACCGCCGATGCCTCGCTCGACCTGCGGGCCAACCCGAACCAGGACGCGCAGGGTATTGCGATCGAGTCTCACCTCGACCGCGGCCGCGGTGCCGTCTCGACCGTCCTCGTCCAGCGCGGCACGCTGCGCATCGGCGACACGATGGTGGTCGGCGACGCGTACGGCCGTGTCCGGGCGATGCTCGACGACAACGGCAACAACGTGCAGGAAGCGGGTCCCGCGACCCCCGTCCTCGTGCTGGGTCTCACCAACGTGCCGGGTGCCGGCGACAACTTCCTGGTTGTCGACGAGGACCGTACGGCCCGCCAGATCGCCGAGAAGCGTGCCGCTCGTGAGCGCAACGCCAACTTCGCCCGCAAGGGTGTCCGGTTCTCCCTGGAGAACCTGGACGAGGCGCTCAAGGCCGGTCTGGTCCAGGAGCTCAACCTCATCATCAAGGGCGACGCGTCCGGTTCGGTGGAGGCTCTCGAGTCCTCGCTGCTCCAGCTCGACGTCGGTGAAGAGGTCGACATCCGGGTCCTGCACCGCGGTGTGGGTGCGGTCACCGAGTCGGACATCGACCTGGCGACCGGCTCCGACGCCATCGTGATCGGCTTCAACGTGCGCGCCGCAGGGCGTGCCGCGCAGATGGCCGAGCGCGAAGGCGTGGACGTCCGGTACTACTCGGTCATCTACCAGGCGATCGAAGAGATCGAAGCGGCCCTCAAGGGCATGCTCAAGCCGGAGTACGAAGAGGTCGAGCTCGGTACGGCGGAGATCCGCGAGGTCTTCCGCTCGTCCAAGCTGGGCAACATCGCCGGTGTGCTGGTCCGGTCCGGCGAGGTCAAGCGCAACACCAAGGCGCGCCTGCTTCGCGACGGCAAGGTCATTGCGGAGAGCCTCAACATCTCCGGTCTGCGCCGCTTCAAGGACGACGTCACCGAGATCCGCGAAGGCTTCGAGGGCGGTATCAACCTCGGAAACTTCAACGACATCAAGATCGACGACGTCATCGCGACGTACGAGATGCGCGAGAAGCCCCGCGGCTGATCCGTACCTCAACAGTCGGGGCCGATCGACGGGTCTTATTCGGTGGGTCGGCCCCCCCCGGGGTGGGATAAAAAAAAAACAGCCCACCCCACCAACAAGGGGGTGGGATTGCGGGGGGGGGTTGTGTAA
>NZ_JBHUUV010000072.1:0-6956 GCF_042670885.1 Streptomyces sp. NPDC057136 | reverse complement strand
TTCACCCGAACCAAAACGGGGGGGGCGTATCGCGGTGTTTTTTTCCGTCTTCCGCCCCCGGCCGTTCCGTGTACGGTTCTTGTGTCCCTGCCAAGCACTGGCAGGGCACGAACCCGAACCGGCGGGACATCCGGACATACATGTATGTGGGGACACTGTCCTTCGATCTGCTCCTCGGCGACGTACGTTCGTTGAAGGAGAAACGCTCCATCGTCCGGCCGATCGTCGCCGAACTTCAGCGCAAGTACGCGGTGAGCGTGGCGGAGACGGGTGAACAGGACCTCCATCGCAGGGCCGAGATCGGCCTCGCGGTGGTCTCCGGGGACGCCGGACACCTCACAGACGTACTGGACCGGTGCGAGCGGCTGGTGGCCGGACGCCCCGAGGTGGAGCTGCTGTCGGTTCGACGGCGGCTGCACAGCGACGAAGACTGAACAAGCAAAGCAAACCCAGAAGGAAGAGTGACGGACCGGTGACCGACAACGCGCGGGCCCGCAAGCTGGCCGATCGGATCCAGGTCGTGGTTGCGGAGACCCTGGACCGGCGTATCAAGGATCCGCGGCTCGGATTCGTGACGATCACGGACGCTCGTGTCACCGGCGACCTGCGGGAGGCCACGGTCTTCTACACGGTCTACGGGGACGACGAGGAGCGCGCGGCCTCCGCCGCCGCGCTGGAGAGCGCCAAGGGCGTCCTCCGCTCCGAGGTCGGCAAGCAGATCGGGGTCCGGTTCACGCCGACCCTGGCCTTCGTGCCGGACGCCCTCCCGGACAACGCCCGCACCATCGAGGACCTCCTCGACAAGGCGCGTGCCAAGGACGCGGAGGTGCGCGAGGTGTCGACCGGCGCGACATACGCGGGCGGGGCCGACCCGTACCGCAAGCCGGAGGACGAGGACGACGAGACCGATGGGTCCGACGAGTCCGACGAGAACGAGGGCCCTGCCTCCGCATGACTCAGCAGAACAAGACGCCGGACGGCCTGGTCATTGTCGACAAGCCGTCCGGCTTCACTTCGCATGACGTCGTCGCCAAGATGCGCGGCATCGCCCGCACCCGCCGTGTCGGCCACGCAGGCACGCTGGACCCGATGGCCACGGGCGTCCTCGTGCTCGGCGTGGAGAAGGCCACCAAGCTTCTCGGCCACCTCGCGCTGACCGAGAAGGAGTACCTCGGCACCATCCGGCTCGGCCAGGACACCGTGACGGACGACGCGGAGGGCGAGATCACCTCGTCCACCGACGCGTCGGGTGTCACACGTGACGGCATCGACGCCGGTGTCGCCGCGCTGACCGGCGCGATCATGCAGGTGCCGTCGAAGGTCAGTGCCATCAAGATCGACGGCAAGCGGTCGTACGCGCGGGTGCGCGGCGGCGAGGAGTTCGAGATCCCGGCCCGCCCGGTGACCATCTCGTCCTTCGACGTCTACGACGTGCGCGAGGCCGTGGCGGAGGACGGGACCCCGGTCGTCGACCTGGTCGTCTCCGTCGTCTGCTCCTCCGGTACGTACATCCGTGCCATCGCCCGGGACCTCGGTGCCGGGCTCGGCGTCGGCGGGCATCTGACGGCCCTGCGCCGCACCCGCGTGGGTCCGTACGGACTGGACATGGCCAAGACGCTCGACCAGCACCAGCAGGAGCTGACCGTGATGCCCGTCGCGGAGGCCGCCTCCTCGGCGTTCCCCCGCTGGGACGTCGACGAGAGGCGGGCCAAGCTGCTGCTCAACGGGGTCCGCCTGGACATGCCCTCGTATCCGCCGGGGCCCGTCGCGGCCTTCGGTCCCGACGGGCAGTTCCTGGTGCTTGTCGAGGAGCAGCACGGCAAGGCCAAGAGCCTCGCCGTCTTCGCCTGACCCGCACCGCCTCTCTCGTTGTGCCGTGGAGCGGGCAGTGCCCCCTGTGCCCGCTCCACGTTCCCCCTCCCCTGGAGAGCTCTGTCCACTGAGCCCGGTGAATTCACCCCAATGGGCGGGCGCTCGGAGTGAATAGGGGGGGCACAGGGGGGCGCTTTTTCTCGGTCCGCTACTCGCGCTGATCAATGCCGACCTACGGTCGGACCATGGGCAGCGGGGACCGGCCGGAGCTGGTAAGAATCTGCGATCGCGCCGGCCGGCCGCGGGGGACGGGATTCGTCGCGGACGACCGCGGCACGGTCGTCACGAGTTTTGAGGCCGTCGCCACATCCGTACCACTGACGCTTCACGGGCGGGACGGCCGCCACTGCGCCGTCGAGCCGGACGACATCACACCGCTGCCGGAACTCGGCCTCGCCCTGGTGCGCACAGGAGGGCCCGACGCGCTGGGTTCGCGGCCGCTGCCGGTGACCGTCCGGGACCGGACCGGGACCGGTACGTACGTACGCATCGCCGCCCATGGGTGGCGGGAGGCGCGCGTGCTGGGGGAGACCCCGGCGACGTACACCGCGGCGGGGCGCAGCCACCGGATCGACGCGGCGTTGGTCCTGGCCCTCGGCACCGACGGGCGTGACGCGCTGCGGTCGGGCGGGACGGCCGTGGGCGGGCCGGTGCTGGACCCGCAGACCGGTGCGGTCCTGGGCCTGCTCTCCTCGGCGCTGAGCGCCGGGCACGAGTCGGCAGGGCTCGCGGTGCCGCTCACCGGGCGGTCTTCGGGGCAAGGTTCCGATCTCCTCCAGGCCCTGGTGCGGCGGAACGCGGCGACCGTGCCGGGCTATGGACGCGACCTCAACCTCGCGGGCGCCCACCAGCTGACCGCCACGTCGGTCGGCTCGCTGGGCGGTCCGGGCAACCGTACGGAACCGGTGGACCGGCCGGACATCGCCGGGACGTTCGTCGCCTTCGAGGCGGGTACGGGGCAGGTGCTCGGCCTCGTAGGGGCGCCCGGCACCGGCCGCACCACCGAGCTCGCCGCCCTGGCCGCCCGCCGTGCGCAGGGTTCGGTACCCGCCCTCACGCTCTGGCTGCGCGGCGCCGATCTGCTGGCCGACGACACCTCCGTTGCCGACGCGATGGCCCGGACCCTTCAGCGGTCGGGGCGGATCATCGCCGCCGCCGGTGCCCGGGGAGACATGTCGGCGGCCACCCCCGAGCGCGTGGCCGCGCTCGCCGGCACGGCCGGCAGCCCCCTGCTCGTCGTGCTCGACGGCCCGGAGGAGATGCCGCCGCTGCTGGCCCACCGGCTCGCGGAGTGGACCGCGGGGACGGCCGGCTGGCTGAGCACCCACGGGGTACGCATGGTCGTCGCCTGCCGCCCCGAGCACTGGGAGACCGCCGGGGCGCTCTACCCGGCCGAGGCCCTGCACCGCCCCGAGCGACCCGCCAGGCGGCTGCCGCCTTCCGTCCGCCTCGGCGAACTCACCGCGAGCCAGGCCGAACTGGCCCGGGAGCGTTACGGCATCCCGCCCGGTGCGATCACCCCGGGCCACGACCGGCATCCGCTCACCCTGCGCCTGCTGGCCGAGGTACGCGAAGCGCTGCCCCCGGACGTCCCCGGCCGGCCCGGCACGGAGGACGTCTTCGGCGCCCACCTGGACCTCATGTGCGTCCGTATCGCCGTCCGGATCGCGGCGGGGGACGAGCAGCGGCTCAGGGGCACGGCGGTACGCCGGCTGGCGGCGAAGGTGGCGGGCCAGGTCCACGAGGCGGCCCGGCGCTGTCTGGGCCCGGGCCAGGGGGAACTGGACCGGACGACCTTCGAGGAACTCTTTCCGTGGCGCACGGGCTGGGCATCCGCGGTCCTCACCGAGGGCCTCCTGACCCCGGCCGGCGTGGGCTACCGCTTCGCCCACGAGGAACTGGGCGACTGGGTCCAGGGCGCCCACCTGGACCTGGACGCGGCACTGCACGCCCTGGTCCACCGCTGGCACGAGCCGCCCGCCCCGGCCGGGCGTGGAGCCGGCGACGGCAGGACCCGGTACCGGGACGGCGGCAGGCCGTCCCCGCCGAGGGACGGCGACGTGCTTCCGCCGTCCCTCGGAGGCGACACCAGGCCGTCGAGACGAGGCGGGGACGGTACGGACCTGCCCTCCTCGCGGCGCCGTGCGGTCAGGAGCGGACGCGGGGTTCCGGCACCCCGGTCTGCCTCCGAACCGGGATCCGGTGCCGCCCCGGAGCCCGAGGAGCCCCGCACGCTGCCCGTGCCGCGTCACCGGATCGGCCCGGTGATCCAGGCGATGCTGCTGCTCGGGCGGCGCCAGGGGACCTCCGCGCTGGCGCACCGCATGGCGGATCTCATCGAGGCGATCGACCGGCTCTCGACACAGCCGGCCGGGAATGACGGGGACCGGAAAGCTGCCGAGAACCGGCACGCGGCCCCGCCAGGCACGGCAGGCCCTGCGGACGCCCCGGCGGGGACCGGAGACGCCGTCTGGTGGGCTGCTCATCTGCTCGGGGAGAGTCTGCTCCGGGTGCCCGACGCGCGGCCGTATCTCGGTGTGCTCCGGGTGCTCGCCGGGCGGATCACCCGGCGTTCCGTCGCAGGGAGCGAGCCCTTGCGGCTCGGGGCGTACGGGGAGTTCGGGCCGTGGTTCTGGCAGCGGCTGCGGCTGCCCGAGGAGGAGCGGATCGATCTGCTGCGGCGGCTCCTGCCCGCCGACGGAGCCCCGCGCGCCGACGGGGACGCGCGGTACCTCGATGCCGTGGCCCGGCGGCTCTCCGCAGCCCCGCACACCGTACAGGCGCTGCTCTGCCAGTGGTTCACCGACGAGCGCGCCCTGCACCCGGAGGAGGGCCTGCCGATGAGGCCCACCGTGGCCGCCGCCGCGCAGGCCCTGCTCTACGCCCGCCGTGACCTGGACGTCGACGCACTGACCGACGCGCTCGTCGCGACCCCGCACCCGCGCGCCGAGGAACTGCTGGGCACCCTCGCCGAGGACGAGCCGTCCGCGCTCTGCAGGGCCGTCGAGCGCTGGGCGCGCGACGAGGACAGGCCCGGACGGCGGGCCGCCGCCGCGGCGTACGCCCCGGTCCTCGTGTCCCACGCCGCCTCGGACGCCGACCGCGCCCTGCTGCGCGGCGCCGCCCTCCACCTGCTCGCCCGCCTCGCCGACTCCGCACTGCACGGAGCGGCGCTCACCGTCCTCGTACACGATCCAGGGACCAGGGACCGCTACCTGCCGCAGGCCCTGCGGGTGTTCGCCGCCGGTGACCCGCGGCCTCCGGTGACGTTGCTCGCCGAGGTGTTCCCGGCCCACCCGGGGCCCGTCCTCGCCGCACTCCGGGCGCGGCTGGCGCGCCCCGACGACGGAGCGGGGGACGTACTCCTGGCGCTGGCCGGGCTGGACGCCCCCGCACTGGCGCTGCACGCCGCCGATCTCGTACGCGAGTACATCCACGCTCATCCCGGGGACGGGGCGCCGGCCGCCGCGTACGTCGACATCCGGCTCGAACACGGCCCCGCCGCCCGCGCCCTGCTGCTGCCCCTGGTCACCGGCCTGCTGCGGGACCGGCCCGCGCCGCCGCCCGTTCGCGGCGCCCTCGCCCGGGTCCTGGCCGCGCCCGGGAGCACCGCCTCGGGTCCGCTGCGGGCCGAGCTGCTGGAGGTGCTGCTGGAGTTCGAGCAGGACACCGGCAGGGACCCCGAGGTGCTCGACGCCCTCCTGCGCGCCGCCGCGACCGGCTCCGGGGCGCGCTCACGGGTCCGGACGAGGGCGCTGGTGCACCGCACAGGCATGCTCCTGGTACGGACCCCGGAAGGCGCCGCGCGCTTCGACCGCCGGCTCGTCGAACTCGCTCGCGACGTACCCGGTTTCGCGGGCCTGGTCACCGGCTGGCTGGCCGACGCCCCGCAGGAATGGGCGGCCGTCGTCGGGCCCAGTGCCCGGCGGACGCTGGAGGCCCTGGAGCGGTCACAGCCTGCGATGACGGTGCCGATGCAGGCCGCGGGACGTGAGCATGGCAGTCTTAGACCTGCGTAATGGACAGAGGCACGTACACGGGTTCGGGCGAGGAGCGGTCACAGTGCAGCGCTGGCGTGGCTTGGAGGACATCCCCCAGGACTGGGGACGCAGCGTCGTCACCATCGGCTCCTACGACGGTGTGCACCGCGGGCACCAGCTGATCATCGGCCGTGCCGTGGAGCGGGCGCGCGAGCTGGGCATTCCCGCCGTGGTCGTCACCTTCGATCCGCACCCCAGCGAAGTCGTCCGCCCCGGCAGCCACCCGCCGCTGCTCGCCCCGCACCACCGGCGCGCCGAGCTGATGGCGGAGCTGGGCGTGGACGCGGTGTTGATCCTGCCGTTCACGACCGAGTTCTCGAAGCTGTCGCCCGCCGACTTCATCGTGAAGGTGCTGGTCGACAAGTTGCACGCGCAGGCCGTCATCGAAGGCCCGAACTTCCGGTTCGGGCACCGGGCGGCCGGGAACGTGACGCTGCTCACCGAGCTCGGCGGGACGTACGACTACACGGTCGAGGTCATCGACCTCTACGTGAGCGGCGAGGCCGGTGGCGGTCAGCCGTTCTCCTCGACCCTCACCCGGCGGCTGATCGCCGAGGGCGATGTGACGGGCGCGGCGGAGATCCTCGGCCGGCCCCACCGCGTCGAGGGCGTCGTCGTCCGTGGCGCGCAGCGCGGCCGCGAGCTGGGCTTCCCGACGGCGAACGTCGAGACCCTGCCGCACACCGCGATCCCCGCCGACGGCGTGTACGCGGGCTGGCTGCACGTGAACGGTGAGGCGATGCCCGCCGCGATCTCCGTAGGTACGAACCCGCAGTTCGACGGCACCGAGCGCACCGTGGAGGCGTACGCGATCGACCGCGTGGGCCTCGACCTCTACGGGCTGCACGTGGCCGTGGACTTCCTCGCCTACGTACGCGGAATGATGAAGTTCGACTCGATCGACGAGCTGCTCGTGGCGATGGCCGCCGATGTGAAGCGCTCCAGCGAGCTGATCACCGCCTACGACAACCGCGCCTGAGCGGGACGAACGACAGACGTACTACGGCATACGGCCCCGGACCGATCGGTCCGGGGCCGTATGCC
>NZ_JBHUUV010000071.1:0-18512 GCF_042670885.1 Streptomyces sp. NPDC057136 | reverse complement strand
GGGCCGAAGTCTGCAACGTACTACTGCTGCTGCGAACAGCTGAACAGCTATGGAGCTACTGATCCGGAGAGGATCAGAAGTCCATGTCACCGCCCGGCATGCCGCCCGGGGCAGCCGCGCCGGCCTTCTCGGGCTTGTCGGCGATGACGGCCTCGGTGGTGAGGAAGAGCGCGGCGATGGACGCGGCGTTCTGCAGAGCGGAGCGCGTGACCTTCGCCGGGTCGATGATGCCCTCGGCGATCATGTCGACGTACTCACCGGTCGCGGCGTTGAGGCCGTGACCGATCGGCAGGTTGCGCACCTTCTCGACGACGACTCCACCCTCGAGACCACCGTTGACGGCGATCTGCTTGAGCGGGGCCTCCAGCGCGAGCTTCACGGCGTTGGCGCCCGTGGCCTCGTCACCGGTCAGGTCGAGCTTCTCGAAGACGGCCGTGGCCTGGAGCAGAGCCACGCCACCACCGGCGACGATGCCCTCCTCGACAGCGGCCTTGGCGTTGCGCACCGCGTCCTCGATGCGGTGCTTGCGCTCCTTGAGCTCGACCTCGGTCGCGGCGCCGGCCTTGATGACGGCCACGCCGCCGGCCAGCTTCGCGAGGCGCTCCTGGAGCTTCTCGCGGTCGTAGTCCGAGTCGGAGTTCTCGATCTCGGCACGGATCTGCTTGACGCGACCCTGAACCTGGTCGCTCTCGCCCCCGCCGTCGACGATCGTGGTCTCGTCCTTGGTGATGACGACCTTGCGGGCCTTGCCGAGCAGGTCCAGGCCGGCGTTCTCCAGCTTGAGACCGACCTCCTCGGAGATGACGGTGCCACCGGTGAGGATGGCGATGTCGCCGAGCATGGCCTTGCGGCGGTCACCGAAGCCCGGAGCCTTGACGGCGACGGACTTGAAGGTGCCACGGATCTTGTTGACGACCAGGGTCGACAGGGCCTCGCCCTCAACGTCCTCCGCGATGATCAGCAGCGGCTTACCCGACTGCATGACCTTCTCGAGCAGCGGAAGGAGGTCCTTCACGTTGCTGATCTTGGAGTTGACGATCAGGATGTACGGGTCGTCGAACGACGTCTCCATACGCTCCATGTCGGTCGCGAAGTACGCCGAGATGTAGCCCTTGTCGAAGCGCATACCCTCGGTGAGTTCCAGCTCCAGACCGAAGGTCTGGGACTCCTCGACGGTGATGACGCCTTCCTTGCCGACCTTGTCCATAGCCTCGGCGATCTTGGCGCCGATCTCGGTGTCAGCAGCGGAGATGGAGGCGGTCGAAGCGATCTGCTCCTTGGTCTCCACGTCCTTCGCCTGCTCCAGCAGAGCGGCGGAGACGGCCTCGACGGCCTTCTCGATGCCACGCTTCAGAGCCATCGGGTTGGCACCCGCGGCGACGTTGCGCAGGCCCTCGCGGACGAGAGCCTGAGCGAGAACGGTGGCGGTGGTCGTACCGTCGCCGGCGACGTCGTCCGTCTTCTTGGCGACCTCCTTGACCAGCTCCGCACCGATCTTCTCGTACGGGTCCTCGAGCTCGATCTCCTTGGCGATGGAAACACCATCGTTGGTGATCGTGGGCGCGCCCCACTTCTTCTCGAGGACGACGTTACGGCCCTTGGGGCCGAGGGTGACCTTGACGGCGTCGGCGAGCTGGTTCATCCCGCGCTCGAGACCGCGCCGTGCCTCCTCGTCGAACGCGATGATCTTGGCCATGTGAAGTGGTCCTCCCGGACAGGGGTGGATTCTCCGGACCGAGAGGCGCCCGCGACGGACGGCCAGCGTGCTGTGTGGTTCCTTGCCCCACGCAGCCTGCGGGCCTCACCGGCCCGGTCCAAGTTTCTGTCACTCTCACCTGGAGAGTGCTAACGCCAATGATTAGCACTCGACCCCTGCGAGTGCAAGCGTCCCCCTCGGGATGTGGACAAACACGCGGACGCACGGAGACGCACGGAGGGCCCGTACCCCTGGGGGTACGGGCCCTCCGCGCGTGAGTAGTGTCGTTGGCCGACCGCGTCGAGCTCAGCCGACGGCGAGCTTGACCATGTCCGCCTGCGGCCCCTTCTGGCCCTGCGAGATCTCGAATTCAACTCGCTGACCCTCTTCGAGGGTGCGGTACCCGTCCATCTGGATCGCGCTGTAGTGGACGAAAACATCCGCACCACCGTCGACCGCGATGAAGCCGTACCCCTTCTCCGCGTTGAACCACTTGACGGTGCCCTGAGCCATGCCTAACTCCCCTATTACTGGCCCTTGCACAGGACCGCACTTCGCGGGCCCGGGTCAGAACTCACCCTCCGACAGGAGAGGGTGCGTGCGCCGGAACGCGTCGACCGCGGCCGAATGTATCTGCCCAACTGCCCTCTGCAACAGGTCAATCGGACGAGAATTCTGGGCACGACCGATCGCCCCATTATGGGGAATTCATGAGATTCCTGGGCAAGTCGGGCCTGACAAAGGCCACTTATGGCTCAAGGGGGTCGCACACTTTGGCTGCTTCTTATCGTGACCGGGCGCATTCTCATATGCGGGCGGCACAGGCAGCGGAGGGGACTTCCCAACTCTACCGCGTCTAACCATGCAGAATTGCCCCCTCCGCTTCTCTCACGGAGGGGGCAACAGAGATATCGCTGTGAAGGCCGGCGGACGTGTGCGCCGGCCGGCGGTCAGCCTCCGGCGACGGCCGGGATGATCGAGACGCCGGCACCTTCCGGGGTGACCGCGTCCAGGCCGCCCTCGAAGCGCACGTCGTCGTCGTTGACGTACACGTTCACGAAGCGGCGGAGCTTGCCCTGGTCGTCCAGGACACGGGCCGCGATGCCCGGGTGGTTCTTCTCCAGGGAGTCGATGACCTCGGAGAGGACCGCGCCCTCCGCCGACACCTCGGCCTGACCGCCCGTGTAGGTGCGGAGGATGGTGGGGATACGGACCTTGACGCTCATGGTGGGTGCCTTCCTTCGGTCTCGGATGGTCAGCTGGTGGCGAGGCCGGCGGCGCGGAACGCGTCCAGGCTCGGCCGGATCGTCGCGGTCGCCTGCGAGGTCGCGGCCACCGCGTCGAGCGTCTTGAGGCCGTCACCGGTGTTCAGGACGACGGTGGTGAGCGTCGGGTCGAGCAGACCCGCCTCGATCAGCTTCTTCGTCACGCCGACGGTCACCCCGCCCGCGGTCTCCGCGAAGATGCCCTCGGTCTGCGCGAGCAGCTTGATCGCGTCGACGATCTGCTCGTCGTTCACGTCCTCCACGGCGCCACCGGTACGGCGGGCGATGTCCAGGACGTACGGACCGTCGGCCGGGTTCCCGATCGCCAGGGACTTGGCGATCGTGTTCGGCTTCTGGGGGCGCACGACGTCGTGACCGGCCTTGAAGGCCACCGACACCGGGGAGCAGCCCTCGGCCTGGGCGCCGAAGATCTTGTACGGCTTGTCCTCGACCAGACCGAGCTTGATGAGCTCCTGGAGCCCCTTGTCGATCTTCGTGAGCTGCGAACCCGAGGCGATCGGGATCACGAGCTGGTCGGGCAGCTGCCAGCCGAGTTGCTCGCAGATCTCGTACGCGAGGGTCTTGGAGCCCTCGCCGTAGTACGGACGCAGATTGACGTTGACGAAGCCCCAGCCCTCGCCGAGCGGGTCGCCGATGAGCTCGGAGCAGAAACGGTTGACGTCGTCGTAGTTGCCCTCGATGCCGACCAGCTCACCGCCGTACACGGCGGCCATGACGACCTTGCCCTGCTCCAGGTCGTGCGGGATGAACACGCACGAGCGGAGGCCGGCGCGGGCGGCGGCGGCACCCACCGCACCGGCGAGGTTGCCGGTGGAGGAGCAGGAGAGGGTGGTGAAGCCGAAGGCGCGGGCGGCCTCGACGGCGATCGCGACGACACGGTCCTTGAAGGAGTGCGTCGGGTTCCCGGAGTCGTCCTTGACGAACAGGTCACCGGTGACGCCCAGTTCACGGGCGAGGTTGTCGGCCTTGACCAGCTTGGTGAAGCCGGGGTTGATGTTGGGCTTGTCCGCGACATCGGCGGGGACCGGCAGCAGCGGCGCGTAGCGCCAGATGTTGTTGGGTCCGGCCTCGATGCGCTTCTTCAGCTCGTCGGGGGAGCCGCTCGGCAGGTCGTACGCCACTTCGAGCGGCCCGAAACAGGACGCGCAGGCGAAAAGGGGACCGAGCTCGAAACGCTCGCCGCACTCGCGGCAGGAAAGCGCCGCGGCGGGACCGAGATCCACAGTGGAAGGGGTGTTCGTCAGTTCAGTCTGCACAGCCATGATGGCGGAGGCCCTTTCTCCTCATCTTCCTCATGGCGAATTTCGCCACAAGACGGATTTGGCACCTTCCCCACCGTGACCTCGCGGTCGATGGGGGGGTTGCCGGGACTTCAACGGGCCGTTCCCTCAGTCCCTCTGGATGAGCGCTATGGCGCTGGATCACGATCCAGGCATTTGTCGGCGGACGGACCCCGAGATGCGAGGGTCGTCCGCGTTGTTCAAGACTGTAACCGAAGCCTCGGACGCTTGAGATAGTCGTCCGAACCGCGAGATGGATCACATGCAGGGAGATTCGACCTTGATCGAAGAGGTGGAACGTTGGCTGACCAGGCGTTCCTGGTCGGCCGCCGACCGTCCACTGGATCGTCTCGCGGCCGCCAGGGCACGGGACCCGCGGCGCGCAAGCGTCAGCGTCGTCCTGCCCGCCCTCAACGAGGAGGCGACGGTCGGCGCCATCGTGACGACGATCCGGCACGAGCTGATGGAGCGCGTGCCGCTGGTCGACGAGCTGGTGGTGATCGACTCCGGTTCGACGGACGCCACCGCGAAGGTCGCCACGGAGGCAGGTGCCCGGGTGGTCCACCGGGACGCGATCCTGCCCCGAATACCCGCCCTCCCCGGCAAGGGGGAGGTCCTGTGGCGGTCACTGCTGGTCACTAGCGGCGAGATCGTCTGCTTCATCGACGCGGACCTGAAGGACTTCTCCGCGGACTTCGTCTCCGGGATCGTCGGGCCGCTGCTCACCGATCCCTCGGTGCAGTTCGTGAAGGCTATGTACGACCGCCCGCTGGGAGACACCGCTGGTCAGGGCGGTCGAGTCACGGAGCTGGTGGCACGGCCGCTGCTCAATCTGCACTGGCCGCAGCTGGCCGGATTCGTCCAGCCGCTCGGCGGTGAGTACGCGGCACGGCGCTCCCTGCTCGAACAGCTGCCGTTCCCCGTCGGTTACGGAGTAGAGCTGGGCCTGCTCATCGACTCACTGCACCTGGTGGGCCTGGACGCGCTGGCGCAGGTCGACGTCGGCGAACGCAAACACCGCCACCAGGACGGCCAGGCGCTGGGCAGGATGGCGGCGACGATCTACCGCACCGCACAGCTCCGGCTCTCCCGGGGCCAGCTGGTGCGGCCGGTGCTCACACAGTTCGAGCGGGGCGAGAACGGCTTCGTACCGAGCACCCATGTGGTGGACACGGAGGAGCGGCCCCCGATGCGGGAGATCGCGGAGTACGTGTCCCGCCGCGCGGCGTAAGCCGGTTTAGTCATAAAAGTTCCCTACATTTCATTTTTATGGCTTCTCCTCGACTGAGGGCCGCTCTGCGCCGCAGGCGCCGACTGCCCGCATACGCCGCTGTCCTGGCCGTGCTCGGCTCCTTCCCGACGGGGCTTGTCGCGTCGGCACCGGCCGCCGCCGTACAGGTCACGGAGGCGCCGCGCCCCGCGCACGGCTCCCCGGCCGAGACCGGCGGCAACAGCGAGCGGCTGTGGCTGCTCGGCGGCCTCGGGCTCGCCCTGACCGGGGCCGGGGCGGTCGCCTGCGCGGCGGCGCGCGGCCGGGGACACGAACGCGACCGCGGCTGACCGGCGAGGCGCGAGCCCGCCCGGCCGGTGGCCGTACTCACGTTTGGGGGGTTACGGAACGGGCTAGGTTCCGGTACATGGTCTCCGAGCACGCTGCCCAGGTTCTCGTCGCGTCCAACCGCGGCCCCGTGTCGTACACACAGGGCGAGGACGGCTCGCTCACATCGAAACGGGGCGGGGGTGGCCTGGTCTCCGGCCTCAGCGCCGTCGACGACAAGCTGTGGGTGTGCGCGGCGCTGAGCGACGGCGACCGCGAGGCGGTCAGGCAGGGGGTCGCCGAACCGGGCGTCCGGATGCTCGACATCGACGCCGCTCTCCACGCCGACGCGTACAACGGCATCGCGAACTCGGTGCTCTGGTTCGTCCACCACATGCTGTACCAGACCCCGTTGGAGCCCGCGTTCGACGCGGAGTTCCGGCGGCAGTGGGCTTCGTACGAGGCGTACAACCGGGCCTTCGCCGAAGCGCTCGCCGAGGAGGCGGGCGAGGGGGCGGCGGTCCTCGTGCAGGACTACCACCTGGCCCTGGTGCCGGGGATGCTCCGTGAGCTCCGCGCCGACCTGCGGATCGGCCACTTCTCGCACACGCCGTGGGCGCCCGTCGACTACTTCCGGCTGCTGCCCGACGACATCGGCGAGCAGCTGCTGCGGGGCATTCTCGGCGCCGACCGGGCGGCGTTCCTCACCCGGCGGTGGGCGGACGCCTTCATCGGCTGCTGTACGGAGATCCTGGGCGGCACCGGCCACACGCGGATCGGGGTGCACGGGCTGGGCGCGGACGCGGAGTTCCTGCGCCGCCGCTCGCGCGAGGCGGACGTGGACGAGCGGATGGCGGCCCTGCGGGAACAGGTGGGTCCGGACCGCCGGACGATCGTGCGGGTGGACCGGACGGAGCTCTCCAAGAACATCGTGCGCGGGCTGCTCGCGTACCGGGCGCTGCTGGACGCGCATCCCGAGTGGCGCGAGCGGGTCGCCCATATCGCATTCGCCTACCCCTCGCGGCAGGACCTCGCGGTGTACCGGGAGTACACGGCAACGGTGCAGACCCTGGCCGACGAGATCAACGCGGAGTACGGGACGCCTGGTTGGACGCCGGTGATCCTGCACGTGAAGGACGACTTCGCGCGCTCCCTGGCGGCGTACCGGCTGGCCGACGTGGCGCTGGTCAACCCGATCCGTGACGGGATGAACCTGGTCGCCAAGGAGGTCCCCGTGGTCTCCGACGACGGCTGCGTGCTGGTGCTGTCGCGGGAGGCGGGGGCGTACGAGGAGCTGGGCGACGCCTCGATCGTGGTGAACCCGTACGACGTGTCCGCCACGGCGGAGGCGCTGCACCGGGCGCTGTCGATGCCGCACGGCGAGCGGGCGGACCGTACGAAGGCACTGGCCGCGGCGGCGACGGCGCTGCCGCCGCAGCAGTGGTTCCTGGACCAGCTAGAGGCGCTGCGCGAGGGCTGACAGGAAACCGACGACGTCGGCGGGGCCGGGCAGCAGCAGGTCGGCCCGCTCGGCGAGTTCGGGCACTTCGGCGCTTCCGCTGCAGATCAGCAGGCCGGGGATGCCGTCCGGGCCCTCGGTGCGGAGCTTCTCCACGGTGGCGTAGGCGGCGAGGTCGCCGAGGTCGTCGCCGGCGTACAGGACGGACTCGGCGTCCGTCTCCCGTACGTACTCCGCGAGTGCGACGCCCTTGTCCATGCCGGGCGGGCGCAACTCCAGGACCAGGCGGCCGGGTTCGACGATCAGTCCGTGCCGGGCCGCGAGCCGGCCGAGGGGGTCGCGGAGCGACTCGAAGGCGGCCTGCGGGTCTTCGGCCCGGCGGGTGTGTACGGCGACGGCCTGGCCCTTCTCCTCCACCCAGCTGCCGTGCCAGGTGTCCACCTCGTGGAGCACGCCCGGGAGTTCGGCGCGTACGGCGGCGACGCCGGGGTGCGGGGCGGGGGCGTGCACGGTGCCGGAGACGGCGTCCCAGCGTTCGGCGCCGTAATGGCCGAGGACGACGAGGTGGTCGAGACCGGGGACGCCTGCGAAGCCGCCGTACCGCACGGCGACGTCGGCCGGGCGGCCGGTGATCACGGCGACGGACGCGACGCGTGGCGCGAGTGCGGCGAGGGCGGGGACGGCGCCGGGGTGGGCGCGGGCCTGTTCCGGGTCGGGGACGATGTCGGCGAGCGTGCCGTCGAAATCGAGGGCGACCACGGCTCGGTCGGGCCGGGCGAGGATGGCCGCGAGGCCCTCTTGGCCGGCGGGGGTGGTCGGGGTCGGCAGGTGATCGGGGTGACTGCCCATGCGTCGACCCTATAGCGACGCCCCCCTTCCCGGGGCTCCCCCGAACCCCTTGTCCTCAATCGCCGGACGGGCTTGATGTGACCGCCACGGGCTGGAGTGGCCGGTGTCGTGGCGAGTGCCCGTCTTGCCCTCAAACGCCGGGCAGGCTTGATGTGGGCACCGACCCCCTCACCCACCGGTTCCGTCCTCAAACGCCGGACGGGCTTGATTTGGCTGGTGTTGCTCTGTACGCGAGTGGCCTGTGAGCTTGATCTGAGCGGTCACGGCAACATCCGGCCCGCCCGGCGATTGAGGACCGGGGTTCGGGGCGGAGCCCCGGGAAGGGGTCGGGTCAGCGGCGGGCTCGGCGGGTTGCTCTTACCGCTCTTAGGCGGTTCACCGTTACCGGGTCCTCCGCCAGCGCCCGTACATCGTCGATCAGCGCGTTCAGCAGCTGGTAGTAGCGGACCGGCGACATCCCGAGCTCCTCGCGGATCGCCCGTTCCTTCGCCCCCGGCCCCGCCCAGGAGCGTCGTTCCAGGGCGAGCAGGGCTCGGTCCCGGTCGGAGAGTGGGGCGGCTTCGGTCATATGAACAACCTAATCGGCCGCACGGACAACCGCGCACCCCCCTACTCCGCGCTCCGACGGCTACTCCGCCTGCTCCGCCTGCTCCGCCTTCTTCGCTATCTCCGCGAGCACCCTCTCCGGGTTGCCGTTCGGCTCCACCGCCGTGCCGATGCTCGCCTTGATCGCCTCACTGGCCTGCGCCCACGAGGTCTTGGCGAACGGATAGAACTGCGAGTTCGGCAGCGCCGCCAGGAACTCCCGCAGCGGCTTGTGCCGGGCGTCCGTCTCCATCTCCGCGGAGGCGCTGTCCGTGACGGGCAGCATGTCGTACTCGTCCGCGAACGCGAGCACGTTCTCGTCGTTGTACGCGAAGTCGAAGAACTTGCCGATCTCCGCACGGTGCTCGTTCTGCTTGAAGCCCATCATCCAGTCGGCCACACCCATCGAGCCCCGGGTCGGCCCGTCGACGCCGGGCAGCGGCACCATACCGACCTCGACGCCCTCCTTCTCGGCGTCCTCCATCAGCGTCGGGTGCCCGTTGAGCATGCCCACCTGGCCCTGGGTGAACGCGTCGAACGCCTTGGCCCGGTCGAGCTTGCCCGGGGCGACGGGCCCGGTGAGCCCCTTGCCGACGAGGTTGTCCTTCAGCCAGGTGAGCGTGTCGATGTTCTGCGGGGAGTCGATGGTGTACCCACCGACGTCGTCCGTGTAGCCACCGCCGCCGCTGAGCAGCCACATCAGGGTTTCGGCCTGGGACTCCTCCGGCCCGAGGGGCAGGGCGAAGGGGTAGCGGACGCCGCGCTGCTTGAGCAGGGTGGCGTCGCGCTGGATGTCGGCCCAGGTCTTCGGCGCGTCGAGCCCGGCGTCGCTGAAGAGCTTCTTGTTGTAGAAGAGCAGCCGGGTGCTCGCGATGAACGGCAGTCCGAACTGCTCGCCGTTGACCTTGCCCGCGTCGCTCAGCGAGGGAAGGAAGTTGGCCTGCGTACGGATGGCGAGCATCTGGTCGGCCGTATAGAGCTTGTCCTTCTTCGCGTAGTCGGCGTACGCGCCGATCTGGGCGATGTCCGGGGCCTTGTTCTGCGCCACCATCTCGGCGACCTCGCGGTCGACGTCCTTCCACGCGTACACGTGGACGTCGACCTTGATGCCGGGGTGCGCGGCCTCGAAGTTCCGGGCGAGGTTGTTCCAGTACGTCTCGGACGTATTCGCCGCGCTCGTACCGTAATCGGCCGCCACGAACTTCAGGGTGACGTCACCGGAATCACCGCCGCTCCCGCAGCCCGACAACGTTGCTGTCATACCAAGCGCGGCCACCGCCGCGGTCACACCCAAAAAGCGCCGCTGCACGGCCTCGCCCATCCTCATCGAATACATCACTTGCCTCGCCCCCGCCGAAGAGGGATTTTCCCCCACATTCACCAAGAGGTCTACACCAAAGGAGTCTCGCTTCGGCAACGCACGACCGCCGCCCGATTTTGTATGGAGCCTCAACAAACTCCTTAGTGGACTAGACCTTTTGCAGCCGACGGGCGAAACTGTCTCCCGTGAGACATGTCATCGCGCTCGATGTGGGCGGCACAGGAATGAAGGCTGCACTGGTCGGGGCCGACGGCACCCTCCTCCACGCGGCACGGCGCGCCACCGGCAGGGAGCGCGGTCCCGAAGCCGTCGTGGAGACGATCCTCGCGTTCGCCGCCGAACTGCGCGCGTACGGCGAGGAGCGCTTCGGCACCAGCGCGGTCGCCGCGGGTGTCGCCGTGCCCGGCATCGTCGACGCCGGGAACGGCATCGCGGTCTACGCCTCGAACCTCGGCTGGCGCGACGTACCCATGCGCGCCCTGCTCGGCGAGCGGCTCGGCGGCGTACCCGTCGCGCTCGGCCACGACGTCAGGACCGGCGGCCTCGCCGAGGGCCGGATCGGCGCGGGCAAGGGCGCCGACCGCTTCCTCTTCGTACCGCTGGGCACCGGGATCGCCGGCGCCATCGGCATCGCGGGGTCCATCGAGGAGGGCGCCCACGGCTACGCGGGCGAGATCGGCCACATCGTCGTCCGGCCGGACGGCCCGGAGTGCGGCTGCGGCCAGCGCGGCTGTCTGGAGACCCTGGCCTCCGCCTCCGCGGTGACCCGGGCCTGGGCCGCCGCCTGCGGAGACCCCGACGCGGACGCCGCGGACTGCGCGAAGGCCGTCGAATCCGGCGACCCGGCCGCCGTACGGGTATGGCAGGACGCGGTCGACGCGCTCGCCGCCGGACTGGTCACCGCGCTCACCCTGCTGGACCCCCGCACGCTCATCATCGGTGGCGGACTGGCCGAGGCGGGGGAAACCTTGTTCACACCACTGCGTGCGGCTGTCGAGGAACGCGTCACGTTCCAGAAGCTGCCCCACATCGTTCCGGCGGCCCTCGGGGACACCGCCGGATGCCTGGGCGCAGGGCTGCTCGCCTGGGATCTTCTCTCCACGGAGGTATCCGCCTGATGGCCGGACGCGCAGACACCACAGTTCTCGCAGGTGCCCGGGTGGTGCTGCCGACCGGGACGGTCGAGAACGGCCGGGTGATCGTCGAGGGCGGCAGGATCGCGGGCAGTACGGCTGAGGACGCCCGGACCATCGACCTGACCGGCCACTGGGTCGTGCCCGGCTTCGTCGACATGCACAACCACGGCGGCGGCGGCGCGTCCTTCACCTCCGGCACCGTGGACGAGGTCCTGACCGGCGTCCGTACGCACCGCGAGCACGGCACCACCACTCTGGTGGCCTCCACCGTCACCGGAGAAATGGACTTCCTCGCCCAGCGGGCCGGCCTCCTCTCCGAGCTGGTCCAGCAGGGCGACCTGGCCGGTATCCACTTCGAGGGCCCGTTCATCTCCCCGTGCCGCAAGGGCGCCCACAGCGAGGACCTGCTGCGCGACCCGGACCCGGCCGAGGTCCGCAAGCTGATGGACGCGGCGCACGGCACGGCGAAGATGTTCACCCTCGCCACCGAACTGCCCGGCGGCATCGACTCCGTACGCCTGCTCGCCGAGCACGGGGTGATCGCGGCGATCGGGCACACCGACGCGACGTACGAGCAGACCGTCGAGGCGATCGACGCGGGCGCCACCGTCGCCACGCACCTCTACAACGCGATGCCGGGTCTCGGCCACCGCGCGCCGGGCCCGATCGCGGCCCTCCTGGAGGACGAGCGGGTCACCGTCGAGCTGATCAACGACGGCACGCATCTGCACCCCGCCGCCCTGGAGCTGGCCTACCACCACGCGGGCGCCGCACGCGTCGCGCTGATCACGGACGCGATGGACGCGGCCGGGTTCGGCGACGGCCTGTACCAGCTGGGCCCGCTCGCGGTCGAGGTGAAGGACGGCGTCGCCCGACTGGTGGAGGGCGACTCGATCGCCGGCTCCACGCTCACCCTGGACACCGCGTTCCGCCGGTCCGTGACGATCGACCGGATTCCCGTCGGCGATGTCGTCCAGTCCATCTCCGCCAACCCGGCGCGGCTGCTCGGCGTGTACGACAAGGTCGGCTCACTGGAGCCGGGCAAGGACGCGGACCTCGTGGTCCTGGACGAGGACTTCGTCCTCAAGGGCGTCATGCGCAAGGGCGAGTGGATCATCGAGCCCCGGCTCGGGTGACCTCGCGCACGGGCGGCGAGCCCAGCACGTAACGAAGAGACGGCGGTTGACCCGGACACCTGGGCCGGCCGCCGCCTCTTTGACATGATCGTCTCGGCGGGAACCGCCAGGGAGAAAGCGCGTACTGCGAAGCGCTACAACGGATCGGAGACCGGCGCAGGTGATCCTGACCGTCACACTCAACACCGCGCTCGATCTGACGTACGCCGTACCGGCACTCGTCCCGCACAGCAGCCACCGCGTCACCGCACTCTCCGAGCGCCCCGGCGGCAAGGGCCTCAACGTGGCCCGGGTGCTCGCCGCACTGGGCCACGAAACGGTCGTCACCGGCTTCGCGGGCGGCCCCACCGGAGCCGTCCTGCGCGAACTGCTGGCCCCGCTCCCGCCGCGCGACGCACTCGTCACCGTCGCCGGGAACACCCGCCGCACCATCGCCGTCGTCGACGCCGCCACCGGCGACACCACCCAGCTGAACGAACCGGGCCCGCACATCTCCGCCGAGGAATGGGCCGGCTTCCTGCGGACGTACGAGGGCCTGCTCACCGGAGCCGACGCGGTCGCCCTCTGCGGCAGCCTCCCGCCCGGCATCCACGTGGGCGCCTACGCCGAACTGGTCCGCCTCGCCCGTACCGCCGGAGTCCCCGTCCTCCTGGACACCAGCGGCGAACCCCTGCGCCGGGGCATCGCCGCCCGCCCCGACCTGGTCAAACCCAACGCCGACGAACTCGCCCAGCTCACCGGAGCCCGCGAGCCCCTGCGCGCCGCCCACGACGCCCGCCGCCGCGGTGCGCACAGCGTGGTGGCGTCCCTGGGCCCGGACGGCATGCTCGCCGCCACCCCGGACGGCGTCTGGCGCGCCGTCCCGCCCGCCGCCGTGCGGGGCAATCCGACGGGCGCGGGCGACTCCGCGGTGGCCGGACTGATCTCCGGGATAGCCGAGGGCCTGAGCTGGCCGGACCGGCTGACGCGGGCGGTGGCCCTGTCGACGGCGACCGTGCTGGCCCCGGCCGCCGGTGAGTTCGACAGCACGGCGTACGCGGATCTGCTGACGCGCGTCGTCATAGAGCAGCACGCGGCCTGAACGCCGCCGCCCCAAAAACGCCTCGTCCCGGCTCGCGCGGGGCGACGACCGGGACGGGGGCGGTTTCTGGAAAGGCCGGGCAGGGCTACTGGATGTGGCCCGCCTTCAGCGAGAGCTGGTCGAGATTGGCGTCGCACTGGTCGCCCGTCTCGCACGAGAGCTTCAGCGTGTTCGAGCCCTTGGTGAGGTTGACGTACGCGTACGTGTTCGTCCACCCCTTCTCCAGATCGCCCTCCGCGGCCTCCGCGAAGTTCTTCATGTTGATGGAGCGGGGCGTCTCGGCGTTGACCGTGAGGGTCGTCTTGGCGTCCTTGCCGGGCACGCCGTACGTCACGTACAGCGTGTAGGGCCCGGCCTCCGGCACGTCGACCGTCCAGGTCGCCGAGCGGCCGACCTCGTTGAGGCTGATGTACTGGCCGTTCGCGCTCTTGGCGCCCTTGGCCGTGTTCTCCAGAGCCGCCGTGCCACCGAGCGTCAGCGTCGCCGCGTCCTGCTCCGGGAGGTCGGCCGGCTCCTCCGGCTTCTTGGACTCCTCCGCCTTCGGGGACTCCTCGACCTCACCGGCGGGCCCGGCCGACGTACCGGCCTCGTTCTTCTTCTTGCCCGGGTCGTCGTCGTTCGACAGAAGAGCGGCGCCGATGCCGATGAGCACGACCGCGACCACGGCGACCGCCGCGATGAGCAGCGCCTTGGTGTTGGGGCCACCCCGGCCGCCGCCCTGCTGCGGGCCCTGCGCCGCGCCACCCGGATAGGTCTCGGGGGCCGCGTACTGCGGGTGCGGCGAGCCGTACGGCGCCTGGGGCGGCTGGCCGTACACCTGCTGCTGCGGAACCTGCTGCCCGTACTGGCGCTCGCCGACGGTCCGCACCTGGTTGTACGAGGTTCTGGGCACGCCGGGCTGAGCGGCCGGACCGGGGTAGCCGTAGCCTCCCTGGCCGGGCGCCTGGGCGCCTGCCGCCTTTCCGTCCGCGTACAGGTAGCCGAACGGATCGTCGTCCTCGGGCTTGCTCGCGCCGTTGTTTCCGGCCGTCATCCCTGGGTCACTCCTCACCATGTCGCCAGCCGTCGCCGACCGGCCGAGCCTACCCCGAACGGAGCACGGCCCTCATTGCCGCTGCCACTCCTGGACGGCATCGGAAACCGGGGCGGGGTAAGGGGATGGCCGTGCCGTAAACCTCAGCCGGCTCTGCGGTGAACCTTCGACCGGGAGCGCTTTTCGACGTACATCCGCTGGTCGGCGGAGCGCAGGACCTCTTCAGCGGTCATCCCGCACTCGGCCCAGCCGATGCCGAAACTGGCACCTACCCTGACCGCCCTGCCATCCACCCGGATGGGCGGAATGATGGCATTACGCAAGCGTACGGCCAGGTCTGCGGCATCCGCGGCCCCGAGACCGTCCGCAAGGACGACGAATTCGTCACCTCCGAGCCGCGCGACCGTGTCTCCGTCCCGCACACAGGTGGTGAGCCGCCTGGCCACCTCGATCAGGACGGCGTCCCCGGTGTGATGTCCGAAACGGTCATTGATCGACTTGAAGCCGTCGAGGTCGCAGAAGAGGACCGCGAGGCCCTTCGAGCCGTCGTCGTGCTCGGTGTCCGGCGCCGCCGTGTGCACATGGTGGTCGTACAGGCCGCCGCCCGGCACCGCGTCCGCGTCGTAGCCGTCGGCCTGGTAGCCGTGCGCCCGGGAGACCTCGGCGTCGCCGTACGCCGCGTCCAGCGCCTCGATCGCGGTGGAGGCCACCGAGTGGGGCCGCTCACAGAGCCGGGCGCCGAGCCGGGCCCGCAGCTCGGCGCTGTTGGGCAGGCCGGTGAGCGCGTCGTGCGAGGCGCGGTGCGCGAGGTGCAGCTCGTGACGCTTGCGCTCCTCTATGTCCTCGACATGGGTGAGGAGGAAGCGGGGGCCGTCGGCGGTGTCGGCGACGACGGAGTTGCGCAGGGAGACCCAGAGGTACGTACCGTCGCGGCGCCCGAGCCGCAGCTCGGCCCGGCCGCCCTCGGCCGACGTACGGAGCAGGGTGCCGATGTCCTCGGGGTGGACGAGGTCGGCGAAGGAGTTGCGACGGAGGACGGAGGCGGGACGGCCCAGGAGGCGGCACAGGGCGTCGTTGGTGCGGAGCAGCCTGCCGTGCTGGTCGCCGCCCATTTCGGCGATGGCCATACCGCTGGGCGCGTACTCGAACGCCTGACGGAAGGATTCTTCGCTGGCCCGCAGCGCCTGCTGTTCGCGTTCGAGTCTGACGAGGGCACGCTGCATATTTGCTCGGAGGCGAGCGTTACTGATCGCAATCGCGGCCTGGGAGGCGTACATCTGGAGCGCTTCGCGCCCCCATGCGCCGGGCCTGCGCATATTGCGCGGCCGGTCGACGGATATCACGCCGAGGAGGTCGAGTCCGCCACCTGATGCGTACATCGGGGCGTAGAGCCGGTCCAGGGGATGCCACTCGTCCTCGAAGCGGGGCTCGGGACCGTCGGTGTGCCACTGGGGTACGTCGTCTTCGAGAAGGACCCAGCCCTGGGTGTGGGGTATGAAACGGAGCTCGTCCCAGATCTCGCCCATGGCCAGCCTGCGCTCCCAGGACTCGCGGGAACCGACCCGTCCGGTGATCAGCGCTTCGGCCGCGGCGTTGCCCGCGAACGCGGCGACGACAAGGTCGCCGTCGGGCCGCACAAGGTTCACGCAGCCCAGTTCGTAACCGAGGCCGGAGACTATTCCGTCGGCCACGGTCTGCAGGGTGTCCGCCAGACTCCGCGCCGTATTGAGATCAGCGACGGCCTGGTGCAGCTGCCGCATGGTCGCAAGGCGGACGTAGGGTTCCGACTCGGCCTCCATTGCTCGCACTCCCCGAGACCTCGACAGCAACTCCAGGTTTCATATCGACGTACTTGTTGCAGTGTCACGGCCACTGAATCACAGTGAGCTGCGCACTCGGTACTCAGGGTCAACAAATATTGCGCTCTGTGAGCCAAGTCACAACAGGTGGTGAAGGGGAGTCGAAGCGCTTCCCCCGCTCTCCGTCGTTTTCTTGAACGCAAATCTGTACGTTGCAGGCTGTTGCAGTCAGTTGCAGGCCACTGTCTGCTTCCGGGGTCCTAGGACCTGGCTGGTCCCCTGGTCCGATGCGGCCGGGCGCGGCACGGCACTAGCGTGCCCGGTGTGTTGCAGACGAAGCCCCCCACCCCGCGCCCCGAACCCATCCCCCATGCTGAGGGGGTGAGCAACGACGAGTTCCGCGCCGCCCTCGCCCGGCTGGCCGCGGGTGTGGTGCTGATCACCGCCCAGGAGCCACCGCTCGACGAGCACGGCCGCGGCGAGGACGTCGGGATGACGGCGACCGCCTTCATGTCGGTCTCCCTGGACCCGCCCCTGGTCATGGTCAGCCTGCGCAACGACTCCCGGATGGACGACCTGCTGGCCGAGCAGCCCCTGTGGGCGGTCTCGGTCCTCGCGGAGAGCCAGCGTCACATCGCGGGCCGGTTCGCCATGAAGGGCCGGATCAGCGACCGGCTGCTGTTCGAGGACATCCCCTACATACGGGGTGAGGTGACCCGGGCCCCGCTGATCGGCGGAGCGCTCGCGACGCTGGAGTGCCGGACGGAGCAGCGGGTTCTGGCGGGTGACCACACCCTGGTGATCGGGCGGGTGCTGACGGCGGACCTGCCGAGCGCGGAAGGCGAGCCGCTGACGTACTTCAAGGGCCGTTACCGCCGGCTGGGCTGAGACGGCGTCGGGTCGCCGGTCATGTCACCAGTCGCGGCCGTTACCAGTCGCGGCCGGAGCGGCCGCGTTTCGTGTCGCCGCGCTGCTTCTTCTCGCGCAGCCGGCGCTCGTTGATCCCGCGCGGAATCCGGCGCTTGACGCGCGCCTTGGGGGGCGGTGCCGTGGCCTCCGCGAGCAGTGCGGCGAGCCGGACTGCGGCCGTTTCGCGGTTGCGCCACTGGGAACGGTGCTCGGACGCCCGTACCACCACCACGCCGTTGACCAGCTTGCTCGCCAGCCGTTCCAGCGCGCGGGCCTTCCACACCTCGGGGAGCGACTCGGTCGCCGCGAGGTCGAAGCGGAGTTCCGCCTGCGAGTCGCTGGTGTTGACGTGCTGCCCGCCGGGCCCGGAGGACCGCGAGAAACGCCACATGAGCTCGGCCTCCGGCAGGGAGACCGCACCGCGGATGACATAGGGCCCGGACATGACACCCATGTTCCCTGGCCCACAGCCTGTTCGTCACCTTCTTTTGCCGGACCCGCTGTCCGACCCGCTGCTCGGATTACGCCAGAAGTTCGGCAAAGAAAGTAAAGGGAACAGGAACCTCGTGGTCTGTTGCCTGCGTTATGACGGGTGACGGTAGCTTTCGTGATGGCACGAAGCCCGTATACGACGAGGAAAGGGACTTCCCATGGCAGTAAGCCTGTCCAAGGGCGGCAACGTCTCGCTCACCAAGGAGGCACCGGGCCTTACCGCCGTCACGGTCGGCCTCGGCTGGGACGTCCGCACCACCACCGGTACCGACTTCGACCTCGACGCCTCGGCGATCGCGGTCAACCCCGCCGGCAAGGTCTTCTCCGACGGCCACTTCGTCTTCTTCAACAACAAGGCGACGCCGGACCAGACCATCGTCCACACCGGTGACAACGTCACGGGCCAGGGCGAGGGCGACGACGAGCAGATCAACGTCAACCTGGCGGGTCTGCCGGCCGACATCGACAAGATCGTCTTCCCGGTCTCGATCTACGACGCCGAGAACCGCAGCCAGAACTTCGGCCAGGTCCGTAACGCGTTCATCCGCATCATCAACCAGGCCGGTGGCGTGGAGCTCGCGCGCTACGACCTGAGCGAGGACGCCGCCACCGAGACCGCCATGGTCTTCGGCGAGCTCTACCGCAACGGTGCCGAGTGGAAGTTCCGCGCGGTCGGCCAGGGTTACGCATCGGGTCTGCGCGGCATCGCCCAGGACTTCGGCGTCAACCTCTGATATCTGCGCTCGGGTGTCCGCGGCGCCAGGGTCTTTCGTTTGGATCAGGCCCCGCGAGCCCGGCATGATCCAAACGAGAGGCCCTGGACCGCCGGGTCTCACCCAAGTGCTCCGGGAGCCCCCGGCCGCGTCCTGTCGGCCGGGGGCTCCCGCGCGCCGCGCCGGTCGGTCTAAGACCT
>NZ_JBHUUV010000070.1:0-19595 GCF_042670885.1 Streptomyces sp. NPDC057136 | reverse complement strand
CCGGAGGCCGTGGTTTCCGCTCTGGGCCGGGTCCACATCACCGGGAACACGGTCGACTGGCCGGCGTTCTACGCCGGGACCGGTGCTCAGCGCGTAGACCTGCCCACGTACCCCTTCCAGCATCAGCGCTACTGGCTCGACGGGGACCGGGATTCGTTGCTGGATCCAGGGGTCGCGGTGCCGGAGGGGTATCTGTTCACCGGCCGGGTGTCGTTGCAGAGTCACCCCTGGCTGGCTGATCACGTTGTCGCGGGTGTCGTCCTGCTGCCCGGCGCCGCGTTCGTGGAGTTGGTGATCCGGGCGGGTGACGAGGTTGGTTGCGATCTGCTCGACGAGTTGACGTTGGAGGCGCCGCTGGTGCTGCCTGAGCAGGGTGCGGTGGAGCTGCGGGTTCTGGTCGCCGAATCGGACGAGACCGGTCGGCGCGCGGTGAGCGTGCACGCGCGGTTCGGGGACGAGGCGTGGACGCGGCACGCCTCCGGTGTGCTGGCCGTCGGTGTCCCGGTCCCGGACTTCGACTTCACCGCCTGGCCGCCGGCGGGTGCGCAGCCGGTGCCGGTGGACGGTCTGTACGAGGGGCTTGCTGCGGCGGGGCTGGAGTACGGGCCGGTGTTCCAGGGGCTGACGGCTGCCTGGCGCAGGGGTGATGAGGTTTTCGCCGAGGTCGCTCTGCCCGAGGACGCGGACAGCGAGGCGTTCGGGCTGCATCCGGCGCTGCTGGACTCCGCCCTGCACGCCATCGCCCTGGCCGGTCCGGCCCAGGGACCCGGTCACCGGGATGACGCGGCCGTCCGGCTGCCGTTCTCGTGGAGCGGGGTCTCGCTGCACGTGGCGGGGGCCAGGACGCTGCGGGTGCGGGTGTCCGCACAGGGCGAGGGGGCATCGCTCGCCATCGCAGACGGCGCCGGGGCCCCGGTCGCCTCCGTCGGCTCGCTCGCGCTGCGACCGGTGGACGCGGCACAGCTGGCCGCGGCCCGCCGGAGCGGGAACGATCCGCTCTTCCGGGTGGACTGGGTCGCCGCGCCGATCGAGCCTGCCGGGGCCGCCGAGGCCACGGAGGGCTGGGCGCTGCTGGCGGCCGACGGCCTGCCTGTCAGGCGCCGTTACGAGGAACTGGCGGCCTTGCAGGCGGATGTCGGCGCAGGCGCGGCGGTGCCCGAGGTGGTGGTCGTGGAGTGCGGCACCGGGCGCGCCGGGACCGGCGACCTGCCCGGAGATGCCCGCACCGCCGCGGGGCGGGCCCTGTCGCTCGTTCAGGCATGGCTGCTCGACGAGCGGTTCGCCGACTCCCGCCTGGTGCTGCTGACCCGCCCGGCGGACCTGGCCGCGAGCACGGTCCGGGGGCTGATCCGCTCGGCCCAGTCGGAGAATCCTGGCCGCTTCGTGCTGGCGGAGCTCGACGGGGACGACCGTTCACCGGGCGTGCTGATCACAGCCGTCGCGGCGGGCGACGAGACGGAGATCGCCATCCGCGAGGGCGCGGTGTACGTGCCGCGGCTGGCGCGGGCCACCTCGCCCGCCGAGGCCGCCCCGCCGCGCTGGGGGAGCGACGCCACGGTGCTGGTCACCGGCGGCACGGGCTCGCTCGGTGCGCTGGTGGCTCGTCATCTGGTGGCTGAGCACGGTGTGCGGCGTTTGTTGCTGACCAGTCGCCGGGGCGTGGATGCCCCTGGTGCGGTCGAGCTGCGTGCCGAACTGGCGGGGCTGGGTGCCGAGGTGACGGTGGCGGCCTGTGATGTGGCGGACCGGGATGCGTTGGCCTTGTTGTTGGCCGAGCATCCGGTCACGGGTGTGGTGCATACCGCCGGTGTGCTGGACGACGGTGTCGTCGGTGCGCTGACCCCGGAGCGGCTGGACGTGGTGTTCCGGCCGAAGGTGGATGCCGCGTGGCATCTGCACGAGCTGACCCGGGACCTGAACCTCACGGCCTTTGTGCTGTTCTCCTCCGCGGCCGGCGTCTTCGGCGGCCCCGGACAGGGCAACTACGCTGCCGCCAACGCATTCCTCGATGCCCTGGCCCAGCACCGGGCCGCCGCCGGTCTGCCCGCTTCCTCGCTGGGCTGGGGGCTGTGGGAACAGACCGACGGGATGGGACGGCTGGATGACGCCGACCTCGCCCGGATGGGCCGGGGCGGTGTGCGGGCCCTGGCCACCGAGCAGGCGCTGGCCCTCTTCGATGCCGCGTCCGCCATGGACGACCCCACGCTGGTGCCGATCCGGCTGGACCTCGGATCCCTGGCCGGAGCTGTGGGCGAGGTGCCGCCGCTGCTGCGCGGCCTGGTGCGTACTCCGGTCCGTCGCGCCCGGGCCGCTTCCGTTGGCAGCTCCGTACTGGGCGAGCGACTGGCGCGGGCGACCGAGGCCGAGCGGGCCGCGGTCCTGCTCGACCTGGTCCGCGGCGAGGTGGCAGCGGTGCTGGGGCACAGCTACGCCTCCGAGGTGGAGCCGGAGCGGGCGTTCCGGGACATGGGCTTCGACTCGCTGACGGCGGTGGAACTGCGTAACCGGCTCATCGCCGGGACCGGGCTGAGACTCCCGGTGACGCTGGTCTTCGACTACCCGAACGCGGCGGCCATCGCCCGGTTCGTCGGCGAGGAGTTCGGGGGCACCGTCGCGCAGCCCGGTGCGGCTGTGCAGGCTGCCGGGGCCGGTGGGCCGGGCCAGGACGACCCGATCGTGATTGTCGGCATGAGCTGCCGGTTCCCGGGTGGGGTGGCCTCCCCGGAGCAGCTGTGGGACCTGGTGTCGTCCGGGACGGACGCGGTGTCGGCGTTCCCCACCCACCGCGGCTGGGACCTTGAGCGGCTCTACGACCCCGACCCGGACAAGCCGGGCACTAGCTATGTGCGCGAGGGTGGCTTCCTGCACGAGGCGGCGGAGTTCGACGCGTCCTTCTTCGGGATCTCGCCGCGTGAGGCGCTGGCGATGGACCCGCAGCAGCGGCTGCTGCTTGAAGCGTCCTGGGAGGCGTTCGAGCGGGCCGGGATCGACCCGGCGTCGGTGCGCGGCAGCCGCACCGGCGTCTTCGCGGGCTCGATGTACCACGACTACGCGACCGGGCTGCGCTCCATACCGGAAGGCGTGGATGGCTTCCTGGGCACCGGCACCTCCGGGAGCGTGGTGTCGGGCCGGCTGAGTTACGTCTTCGGTCTTGAGGGCCCGGCGGTGACGGTGGACACGGCGTGTTCCTCCTCGCTGGTGGCGCTGCATCTGGCGGTGCAGGCGCTGCGGACGGGAGAGTGCGATCTGGCGCTGGCCGGTGGCGCGACGGTGATGGCCACCCCGGTCTCGTTCATCGAGTTCTCCCGGCAGCGCGGGCTGGCCACCGACGGGCGGTGCAAGGCGTTCGCTGCCTCGGCGGACGGCACCGGCTGGTCGGAGGGCGCCGGCATGCTGCTCGTGGAGAGGCTGTCGGACGCGCGGCGCAAGGGTCATCAGGTGCTCGCAGTGGTGCGTGGCTCGGCGGTGAACCAGGACGGTGCGAGCAACGGCCTGACCGCGCCGAACGGTCCGTCCCAGCAGCGCGTCATCCGCCAGGCCCTGGCTAACGCTCGGCTTGAGCCCGGTGATGTGGACGCGGTGGAGGCGCACGGTACGGGGACCACGCTGGGTGACCCGATCGAGGCGCAGGCGCTGTTGGCGACGTATGGGCAGGGCCGGGGCGAGGGCGGCGAGCCGCTGTGGCTGGGATCGCTGAAGTCGAACGTCGGCCACACGCAGGCCGCGGCCGGTGTCGGCGGTGTGATCAAGATGGTCATGGCGATGCGGCACGGCATGCTGCCCAAGACCCTGCACGTCGATGAGCCGACGCCGCATGTGGAGTGGTCGGCCGGATCCGTGGAGCTGTTGACCGAGGCGCGCCAGTGGCCGGAGGGCCGCGGTCCGCGCAGGTCGGCGGTGTCGTCGTTCGGCTTCAGCGGGACGAACGCCCATGTGATCCTGGAGCAGGCCCCCGAGGCGGCCCCCGAGCCTGCCGGGACCGAGCCCACGGGTGCCGGGCTTCCGGTGGTGCCGTGGGTGCTCTCCGGCAGGACAGCGGAGGCGCTGAACGCCCAGGTGGAGCAGGTGCGCCGGGTCGCCTCCGGCCTGGACCCGCTGGACGTCGGCTTCACCCTCGCGACCGCGCGGGCCGCCTTCGGCCACCGTGCCGTGGCCGTGGGTGGAGACCTCGAACGGCTGGAGACCGGGCGGGTGTTCAGTGGCAAGCTCGCCATGCTCTTCACCGGGCAGGGTGCGCAGCGGGTCGGCATGGGCCGTGAACTGAGCGCGTCCTTCCCGGTGTTCGCCGCCGCCTTCGACGAGACCTGTGCCGCGCTGGGGCTCGGTCATGACGTCTTCGACGACCCGGACCTGCTGGACCGGACCGAGTTCACGCAGTGCGCGTTGTTCGCCGTCGAGGTGGCGTTGTTCCGGTTGGTGGAGTCGTGGGGTGTGCGCCCGGACTTCGTGGCGGGGCACTCGATCGGCGAGCTGACGGCCGCCCATGTGGCGGGGGTTCTCTCGCTGGCGGACGCGGCGACGCTGGTAGCGGCCCGCGGCCGGCTGATGCAGGCGCTGCCGTCCGGCGGTGCGATGGTGTCGCTCCAGGCCGCCGAGGAGGAGGTCCGTCCGTTGCTGAACGAGCGGGTGGACATCGCCGCCGTCAATGGCCCGAACGCGGTCGTGGTCTCCGGCGACGAGGACTCCGTCCGGGAGATCGCCGGTCATTTCGAGGCGCTGGGGCGCAAGACGAAGCGGCTGCGGGTCTCCCACGCCTTCCACTCGCCGCGGATG
Source organism: Streptomyces sp. NPDC057136 (assembly GCF_042670885.1). Lineage (NCBI taxonomy): Bacteria > Bacillati > Actinomycetota > Actinomycetes > Kitasatosporales > Streptomycetaceae > Streptomyces > Streptomyces sp. NPDC057136. The sequence goes on along the minus strand of NZ_JBHUUV010000070.1, from coordinate 14,822 downwards.
GACGCGATGCTGGGCGACTTCCGCAAGGTCGCCGAGTCGCTGACCTTCCGGGCGCCGCGCATTCCGGTGGTCTCGAACGTCACCGGGCGGATCGCGGACTCCGACGACTTGTGCTCGCCCGAGTACTGGGTACGTCATGTCCGGCAGGCGGTGCGGTTCGACGACGGTGTCAAGGCGCTCCATGCCGAGGGTGTGCGGACCTTCCTGGAGCTGGGCCCCGACGGGGTGCTCACCGCGATGGCTCAGGACTGCCTGCTGCTCGCCAAGGACGTGGCGTTCGTGCCGGTGCAGCGGCGGGACCGGGCCGAGTCGCGTGCGGCCGTCGGCGCACTGGCACGACTGCATGTGACGGGCACCGCTGTGGACTGGGCGGCGTTCTTCGCGGGCAGTGGCGCCCGGCGCGTCGACCTGCCCACCTACCCCTTCCAACGCCGGCGTTTTTGGCTGGAGTCCGGGGCGGCCTGGGGTACGGAGGCGGCGACGGCAGCCGATCCGGTGGACGCGGAGTTCTGGGCAGCGGTGGAGCGGGGGGACCTCGAATCCCTCGCAGCCACCTTGGACGTCGCCGGGGAGTCCCGGGAGACGCTGGCCGCGGCGCTGCCGCTGCTGGCCTCCTGGCGGAAGCGGCGGGCCGAGGACGCCGGGCCGGCGGGTCACGAAGCCGAGGAGCCGCTCGGCGCGTACGACGCGGAGGGCGAGGACCCGGACGAGGGCAGCGGGTTCATGGCACGACTGTCCGAGTTGTCCGGCTTCGAGAAGGAGGGTGAGCTGTGCGGGCTGGTGCTCGACCAGGCGGCCGTGGTGCTCGGGTACGACTCGCCCGACGATGTCGACGAGGACGCCGACTTCATGGATCTGGGCTTCACCTCGCTGCACGCCGTGGAGCTGCGGAACCGTCTGGAGCGGATCACCGGTCTCGAACTGCCGGCAGCCCTCATCTACGAGTGCCCGACGGCCCGCGAGATGGCCGTCTTCCTCCAGGACGAGCTGGCGGAACAGGCTGACGAGGACTGACGCCGAGGATGTGTGGCGGCTTCTCCGCCGGGTCCGGCCCACGGACCCGGCGGGTGCCGATCAGCCCAGGGAGCCCAAGAAGTCGCCCATGACGTCCAGGAAGAGCTCCGGCTCCTCCAGGTGCGGCATATGGCTGGACTCCTCGAAGATCTCCCAGCGCACATCCGGGATGCCGTCGTGGAACGGCTGCACCGTCGCCGGGGTGGCCTCGTCGTACCGGCCGCTGATCAGCAGCGTCGGCGCCTCGACGGCCGGGAGGCGGTCCACGACCGACCAGTCGCTCAGGGTGCCGATGACGTGGAAGTCGTTGGGGCCGTTCATCGTGCGGTAGACGGTGGGGTCGCCGGCCAGCGCGATGAACGTGGTCGCCAGCTCGGGCGGCACCGGGTCCACCCGGCATACGAACCGCTGGTAGTAGGCGAACATCGCCTGCTGGTACTCCGGGCTGTCGAACGTGCCTGCCGCCTCATGGTGGTTGAGCGCCGACTGCGTCTCCGGCGGTAGTTCGCCGCGCAGCCGCAGCGCCTCCGCGCGCCAGATTGGCATGGACGCCGGGGAGTCCGCGATGATCAGCCCGCGCAGCCCGGCAGGCTGCCGGACGGCGTGTTCCGCGCCGAGCATGCCGCCCCAGGACTGGCCGAAGAAGACGTAGTCGTCGGCTATGTCCAGCTGCTGGAGCAGGTTGTCCAGCTCGTCCAGGAAGAGGTCGACGGTCCAGAAGTCGGCGCCGCGCTCCGGGAGATGGGTGGAGCCGCCGTTGCCGAGCTGGTCGTAGTGCACGATGGGCCAGCCCTGCTCGGCGAGCGCGGTGAGCGCCAGCAGATAGTCGTGCGTGCTGCCGGGGCCGCCGTGGGCGACGATCAGCGGCGGGTTGCCGCTGTCCAGTTCACCGGTGACCCGGTACCAGGTCCGGTAATCGCCGAACGGAACGGTTCCCTTGGCACTCGGAGCTGCGAACACTTTGCTGACACCCCATCCGGAAGGCACTGAGCACGGCGCTGGGTCATGGCGTGCGCCATAAACGAGACGCAACGTATCAGGGCGTTGCCGCAGTACTGCCCGGACTTCCTCGGTAGGGGCTGGATCCGGGCCGGTAGGGGTTACCGCGCCGGTCTCCCTCATACACCCTTTGATCTGTTGCCGGGAATGGATGCGGTGGGCTGCGGTCAGTCTCCCGGCCGAAGTCTGATGGAGGCACCTCCGGCGGCGGGCCGGGTCGGGAGCACCGCCCGGCCGAAGGCTGGGAAGGTCTGAGCAGACGGCGGGGAACTGGTGAGTACGGCATTTGTCTTTCCTGGAATGGGACCGAATCGATTCGCCGACATGGCGAAGTTCATGTTGGTCAATCCAGTGGCGCGGCGGCTCTTCCCTGTAGCCGACGAAGCTGTCGGATATTCCGTAGTGGACCGCTTCCGCTCCTCCGACGACGACTACTCCGAAGCTGCCCAGGTGGCGTTCTTCGTCACTTGCGTCGCGCTGGCCGAATGGGCGCGTGACACCCTCGGCGAGGAGCCCCGGGTGTGTGCCGGTCCGAGCTTCGGCGTCAAGCCGATGATCGCTTTCTCCGAGGCGTTGCCGTTCGCGGACGCCGCCCGGCTGACCGCCCGGCTGGCCCGCTGCACCTCCGAGTACTTCGCCACCGAGCACCAGGACCTGGTGACGCTCTCCTTCGTGCGCGCACCGCAGGAGAAGCTGGAGCCGCTGCTCGCGGAGCTGACCGAGCGCGGTGAGTGGTACGACTTCTCGTGCTACCTCGACAACGGCTTCTACATGCTCACGCTGAGCGGTGGGTCCGTCGAGTGGCTGGAACGGCGGATCAGGTCGATCGGCGGACTGCCGCTGTACACGATGCGGCCGCCGATGCATTCTTCGCGGTTCTCCGCACTGCGCCAGAAGGTGCTCGACGAGGTAATCGCCGACGTCGAGTTCAGTGATCCGAAGCTTCCGGTCGTCGCGGATTCCGACGGCTCGGTCCTGCATTCCGCGGACGATGTACGCGCCTTGCTGCTGGATGGATTCGTGCGACCGGTCCGCTGGCCCGCTGTCGTGGAAACGCTGAAGGAAATGTCCGTGACCAAGGTGTGCGTCGCCGGCCCGGACAGCCTCTTCGGCCGTCTTGAGTGCACCGTTTCCCATTTCGATGTCCTGGCCGCCGATCCGAGACTCGCGATGCGGCCGCGCAAGTAATTGAGAAGCCGCGCAAGTAATTGAGAACCAGGGAAGGGAAAACCCCGTGTGGGACCAGCAGTTTGAGGAAATAATCCGCAGTAGCCTGCCGTTCCTCCCCGCCGACGAGCAGTTGCTCCCGGACCTCGACCTTCGTGACCACGGCCTCGACTCGCTCGGCATAGTCGAGCTTCTCGTGTCCCTCGAAGGCGGTTACGAGGTCAAGTTCGTCGACGACGCGCTGACCGCGGAGACCTTCTCCACCCCCGGAGTGCTGTGGAAGACCCTCTCCGGCCTCCGCGACGGCGACTCGCTGCCCGCCGCCTGATGGAGAACACGCTGCACGGACGGTTCCTGCGAGGCCTGGCCGTGGCCGCTGACCGGGACGCGTTCCGGGTCGCCGGCCACGGCGTGACGTACGCCGAGACGCACCGTTCGGCGCTGTCCTGGGCCGGTGAGCTGCATGCCGCGTCCGGCGGTCGGCCCCGCGCGGTCGGGGTCCTGGCCAGCAAGAGCGCCACGGCCTACATCGGCACCCTGGCCGCCCTGTACGCGGGCGCCGCGGTGGTCCCGTTGCACCCCGGCTTCCCGGCCGCCCGCACCCGGCAGGCGCTGGTCGCGGCCGGAGTCTCGGCGATCGTGACGGACGAACGGGGCGTGGGGCTGCTGCCCGGCATTCTCGAGTCGGGGCCGGACCTCCCCGTCCTGGTGGCCGAACGCGGGGCACGCCCCGAGGTGGCCCTGGACCGGCCGCTGCCCGTGGACCCGCAGGACACGGCCTACGTCCTGTTCACCTCCGGCTCGACCGGCCGCCCCAAGGGCGTGCCGATCTCGCACGGCAGCACCGCGCACTACTTCCGTACCCTCGACGCGCGCTACGACTTCACCCCCCACGACGTCTTCTCACAGACGTTCGACCTGACCTTCGACTGCGCGATGTTCGACCTGTTCTGCGCCTGGGGAGCCGGGGCGTGCGTCGTGCCGGTGCCCGCCCATGCGTACCGGGCTTTCCCGGAGTTCGTAGCCGAGCAGGGGATGACGGTCTGGTTCTCCACCCCGAGCAGCATCGCGCTGCTGCGCAAGACCGGCGCGCTGGCGCCCGACGCGCTGTCCGGGCTGCGCTGGAGCCTGTTCGCGGGCGAGCCGCTGCGGTCCGAGGACGCCCAGGAGTGGCTGTGTGCCGCGTCCGGCTCGACGCTGGAGAACCTCTACGGACCGACCGAGCTGACCATCACCTGCGCCACGCACCGATGGTCGCCGCAGACCTCGCCGGACCGCTGCGTCAACGGGGTGGTGCCCATCGGCCCGGTGTACGACGGTCTCGACCACATCCTGGTGGACCCGGACGGTGAACCGGGCGACGACGAGGGCGAACTGTGCGTGTCCGGGCCGCAGATGTGCGCCGGATACCTGGACCCGAACGACAACCACGGGCGCTTCCTGGAGCGGGACTCCCGCACCTGGTACCGCACCGGCGACCGGGTGCGCCGCTTCGCCGACGGCGAGCTGGCCTACCTGGGCCGGGTCGACGACCAGGTCCAGTTGCAGGGCTGGCGGGTCGAACTGTCCGAGATCAGCCACGCGGTGCGCGCCTGCCCCGGAGTCGAGGAGGCGGCCGTCGTCGTCGCTCCGCTCGCCGGCGACGAACTCGTCGTCTTCTACACCGGAAGGCCCGCCGCGCCGGTCGAACTGGCCCGGGCGCTGCGGTCCCTGCTTCCGCAGGACCTCATCCCACGACACTTCCAGCACTTGGACGGAATGCCGTTGAACGCGAACCGGAAGATCGACCGAGTCGGCCTGCGGTCCCGCGCGGAGGAGCTGTTCACCCCCGCTGCCCGCATGCTGCACGAACTCCTGGACGAGACGGCGTCCGCGACGCCCGACGCGCTCGCCGTGCGGGACACGCGGGAGTCATGGACGTACCGCCAACTTGCCGAGCAGAGCCATGCGTTCGCCCACTGGCTCACCGCCCGGGGGGTGGTCCGCGGGGAGCGGATCCTGGTCCAGCTGCCGAACATGCGGGAACTGGTCGCCATGTTCTACGGCTGCGCCCGCCTCGGCGTGGTCATGGTGCCGCTCAACCCCTGCATGAAGGAGTTCCACCTGCGCTCGGTCATCGAGGACAGTGAGCCCAGGCTCGCCGTCGTCGAGGAACCGGCGGTGGCGGCGCTGCGCGAGCTGAGCGGCCTGCCCGTGCACGGCGTCGGAGCCGTATGGTCGGAACTCGCCGCCCTCGGCGGCGCCGTGCAGACCGCGGACTCCGGGGCGCAGCCGTCCGACCTGGGCGTACTCATCTACACCTCGGGAAGCACCGCCGCGCCGAAGGCGGTCATGTGCCCGCAGGCGCAGATGACCTTCGCCGCACGCGCCATCCAGGAAGAGCTGGGTTACCGGGCGGACGACGTGGTGTACTGCCGGGTCCCTCTCTCCTTCGACTACGGCCTGTTCCAGATCCTGCTGTCCTGCCTGGCCGGGGCCGAGCTGGTGCTCGCCGGTGGCCAGGTCGACATCAAGCTGCTCAGCGAGATCCGGGAGTACGGCGCGACCGTCTTCCCCGCCGTCCCCTCGCTGGCCCAGGTGCTCGTCAGGCTCGGCGAGCGCGACCCGGGCGAGACCCGGCTGCGGATGTTCACCAACACCGGGGCCGCGCTCCAGCAGATGACCATCGACGGGCTGCGCCGGTCCTTCCCCGGTGCGAGCGTGGTGCGGATGTTCGGCACCACCGAGTGCAAGCGCATCTCGGTCATGCCCCCGGACCTGGAGCACGAGCGGCCCGACTCGGTCGGCCGCCCGCTGCCCGGCACCCAGGTGGTCGTCCTGGACGAGGCCGGGGCAGCGTTGCCGCCGGGCGAGTCCGGCGAGATCACGGTCACCGGACCGCATGTGATGGCCGGGTACTGGCGTGCGCCCGAGCTGACCGCGAGGACGTTCCGGCGTGACGAGCGCACCGGTGAGGTCCGTCTGCACACCGGCGACTACGGCTGGCTCGACGCGGACGGCTTCCTGTACTTCGGGGGGCGGCGCGACGACGTGTTCAAGCGCAGCGGCACTCGGATGAGCACCACGGAGATCGAGGCCGCGGCCATGGACATCCCCGGCGTCCGGGCGGCCGCGGTGCTGGCCCCGACCGAGGAGCGGGACCTGGCCCTGTGCGTGGTCGGCGATGTGCGCCCGACTGCGGTCCGCCGGGAACTGGCCCGGCGACTGGAGCGCGCGAAGATCCCGGAGATCTGCCTGGTGCTGGACGAGCTTCCGCTCACCCTCAACGGCAAGAACGAGAAGAAGCAGCTGGCCGTCCTGGTCGACCAGGCACTGCGCGGTGGCGCGGACGGCCGTACGAACGGGAACGGCGGGGGATCCGGATGAGCCGGCGCAAGGAACTGGTGCAGCGGTTCGGTTCGCCGCTGTACGTCTACGACCTGGACCGCGTCCGCGCCGCCCGGCAGGATCTGCGGGCCGCCCTACCGCCCCAGTTCACCCTCTTCTACTCGCTGAAGGCCAATCCGCATCCGGAGATCGCCCGGGCTCTGGGCACGGGTGAGGGGGCCTGCCGGGCCGAGGTCTGCTCGATGGGAGAACTGGACTCGGCCCTCGAAGCCGGTTTTCCCGCCGCGGAGATCCTCTACGGCGGACCGGGCAAGACCGCGGCCGAGCTGGACCAGGCGGTCCGGGCCGGGGTGCGGCACTTCTCCGTGGAGTCCGTCGGCGACCTACGCCGGGTCGGTGCCGTGGCCACGGACCACGATGCCGTCGCCGACTGCCTGCTGCGGGTCAACAGCGAGTCGTCCGCCGCCACGTCCAGCATCCGGATGACCGGCACCCCCTCCCAGTTCGGCATCGACGGCGAGACCCTCGCCGACAGCGCCGAGGAGCTGCGGAGCGTCCCCGGCACCAGGCTGGTCGGCGCCCACTTCTTCCCGCTGAGCAACGCCCGCGACGAGGAGAGCCTGATCTCCGAGTTCCGGCAGAGCATCGAGGCGGCCGCCCGGATGCGCGACGAACTCGGCCTGCCCATGCGCTTCCTGGACATCGGCGGCGGATTCGCCGCCTCGTACGCCGGGCCGGGCGAACGCCCCCGGTACCAGAAGCTGCGCGGGGAGCTGGAGCAGACCCTCGATGTGCACTTCCCGGGTTGGCGCGAGGGCGAGGTGCAGATCGCGTGCGAGTCCGGCCGCTATCTGGTCGGAGACAGCGGCGAGCTGCTGACCAGGGTCACCAACATCAAGACGAGCCGGGGCAGGAAGTTCGTCATCCTCGACGCGGGCATCAACACCTTCGGCGGCATGGCAGGGCTGGGCCGTCTGCTGCCGCTGTCCATCACGGTGGACGCCGACCGTACCGGCACCGGGGAAGGCGAACCCCAGGGGGACGAACTGGCCACCCTCGTAGGCCCGTTGTGCACTCCGGGCGACATCCTCGGCCGCAATGTCAGCGTGCCGGCGCTCAGCGAGGGCGACCTCGTCACCATCCCCAACGCCGGCGCCTACGGCGCCACCGCCAGTCTGCTCCACTTCCTCAGCCGCCCGGCCCCTGCCGAAGTCCTGGTGTCCGGTGACGAGGTCGTCTCTGCCACGCGGCTGGAGACGGCCCGGACCCGCGTCCCGGAGTAGACGCTCACACACCGGGCTCCCCGGTAACAGATCCAACGACATGAACGAACGAATGGGTGGAATGCGCGGATGAGCCTCCTCGACCTGGTCACTGAGACGGCGGTGATGGTCCTGCGCAAGGCGGGCCGCGACATTCCCGACCCCGGCGCGCTGCGCGGCGGACGCACCTTCCTGGACCTGGGATTCGACTCGCTGGCCGCTGTCGCCATGCACAAGCGGCTCGGCGAGGAACTGGGCATCGAACTGCCCGTCACCGTCACCTTCGACCACCCGACCCCCGCCGCAATGGCCCGCTATCTGCACGGCCGGCTCCACGGCGGCCAGGCGGAGCCGGAGGCCGTGCACCCGGCCCGGCCCGGCCGCGCGGATGACGAGCCGGTCGCGATTGTGGCCATGGCCTGCCGCTACCCCGGCGGCGTCAGCACCCCCGAGCAGCTGTGGCAGCTGGTTGCCGACGGCGGCGACGCGATCTCCGGCCTGCCCGTCGATCGCGGCTGGGACCTGGAGGGGCTCTACGACCCCGACCCGGACAAGCCGGGCACGAGTTATGTGCGCGAGGGCGGCTTCCTGCACGAGGCCGCCGAGTTCGATGCCGAGTTCTTCGGGATCAGCCCGCGCGAGGCGACGGCGATGGACCCGCAGCAGCGGCTGCTGCTGGAGGCGTCGTGGGAGGTGCTGGAGCGGGCCGGGATCGACCCGGTATCGGTGCGCGGCACCGGTGCCGGGGTGTTCGTCGGTGCCGAGCCGCAGGAGTACGGCCCCCGGCTGCACGAGGCGCCGGAGGGCCTGGAGGGCTATCTGCTCACCGGCAATGCCACCAGCGTGGTCTCCGGCCGCGTCGCCTACGTCCTGGGCTTGGAGGGGCCGACCCTGACCGTGGACACCGCGTGCTCCGGCTCGCTGGTGGCGCTGCACCTGGCGGTGGCGGCGCTGCGGGCCGGTGAGTGCGACATGGCGCTGGCCGGCGGTGTCGCGGTGATGTCGAGCCCCGGTACGTTCACCGCGTTCTCCCGGCAGCGTGGGCTGGCGCGGGACGGGCGCTGCAAGGCGTTCTCCGCGTCGGCGGACGGTACCGGCTGGGCCGAGGGCGTCGGCATGCTGTTGGTGGAGCGGCTGTCGGACGCGCGGCGCAACGGTCATCAGGTGCTGGCGGTGGTGCGTGGCTCGGCGATCAACCAGGATGGTGCGAGTAATGGTCTGACGGCGCCGAACGGTCCGTCGCAGCAGCGGGTGATCCGGCAGGCGCTGGCCAATGCTCGGCTTGAGCCCGGTGATGTGGACGTGGTCGAGGCGCATGGCACGGGTACGACGCTGGGTGACCCGATCGAGGCGCAGGCGTTGCTGGCGACTTACGGGCAGAACCGGCCGGAGGATGCCGAGCCGTTGTGGCTGGGGTCGTTGAAGTCGAACATCGGGCACAGCCAGGCGGCGGCCGGTGTCGGTGGTGTGATCAAGATGGTCATGGCGATGCGGCACGGTGTGCTGCCCCGGACCCTGCATGTCGGGGAACCGAGCCCGCACGTGGACTGGGAGTCGGGGGCGGTCGAGCTGCTGACCGAAGCCCGCGACTGGCCCTCGGACGCCGAACGCCGCCGGCGTGCGGGTGTCTCGTCGTTCGGTATCAGCGGCACCAACGCCCACGTGATCCTGGAGCAGGCACCCGAGCACGACGCCCCTGCCGAGACCGATGCCGAGCTGCCGGTGACGGCTGTGCCGTGGGTGGTGTCCGGCAGAACGCCCGAGGCGCTGACGGCACAGATCGCCCGGCTGCGCGAGGCGACCGCCGGGCTGGACCCACTGGACGTCGGATACGCACTGGCGGGCCGGACCGCGTTCGAGCACCGGTCGGTGGCGCTCGACGGCGACCTCGACCGGCCGGTGACCGGCCGGGCCCTGGGCCACAAGCTCGCTGTGCTGTTCACCGGGCAGGGCTCCCAACGGGCGGGCATGGGACGCGAACTCCACGCGGCGTTCCCGGTGTTCGCGCGGGCACTCGACGAAGCCTGCGGCTATCTCGACCTCCAGCTCGATACGCCGCTGCGCGAGGTGATGTTCGCCCCGGAGGGCTCGCCCGAGGCCGCCCTGCTGCACCGGACGATGTACACCCAGACCGCACTGTTCGCCCTCGAAGTGGCGCTGTTCCGGCTGGTCGAGTCCTGGGGCGTGCGGCCGGACTTCGTCGCCGGCCACTCGGTCGGCGAGCTGGCCGCTGCCCATGTCGCCGGTGTGCTGTCGCTGGAGGACGCCGCCATGCTGGTGGCGGCCCGGGGACGGCTGATGCAGGAGCTTCCCGGCGGTGGCGCCATGGTCTCGTTGCAGGCCACGGAGGACGAGGTACGTCCGCTGCTCGCCGAGGGCACGGACATCGCTGCCGTCAACGGCCCCCGCTCCGTGGTGATCTCCGGTGACGAGGACGCCGTCCAGCGGATCGCGGACCGCTTCGAGAAGTCGAAGCGGCTCAATGTCTCGCATGCGTTCCACTCCCGGGACATGGACGGCATGCTCGACGAGTTCGCCCGGATCGCGGAGATCCTCGACTACGCGCCGCCCCGCATACCGGTCGTGTCCAACCTGACCGGACAGCAGGCCACCGACGAGGAGCTGTGCTCGCCCGACTACTGGGTCAGGCATGTGCGGCAGGCCGTCCGCTTCCACGACGGCATCCGGCTGCTGGAGCAGGAGGGCGTGCGCACCTTCCTCGAACTGGGCCCGGACGCCGTGCTCTCGGCGATGGCCGCCGCCTGCCTCACCGACCCGGACGCCTCCGCGCTGGTCCCGGCGCTGCGCCGCGACCGGCCGGAGAAGGACCGCCTGACCGCTGCGCTCGCGGCCGTCCATGTGCGGGGCGCGGACGTGGACTGGGCGGAGTTCCTCGCAGCCCGCCACCCCGGCCGGCCCCCGCGCCGAACCGAGCTGCCCACGTACGCCTTCCAGCGGAAGCGGTACTGGCTGGACGCTCCGGCCGCGACCGGTGACGCCTCCGGATTCGGCCTGGTCCCTGCGGGACACCCGCTGCTGGGCGCCGAGCTCAACCTGGCCGAATCCGGCGCACTGGTGCTGGTCGGCCGCCTCTGCCTGCGGACTCACCCCTGGCTGGCCGACCACGCCGTCTCGGGCGTGGTGCTGCTGCCGGGCACCGCGTTCCTGGAGCTGGCGATCCAGGCCGGAGACCGCACCGGATGCGAGGTCCTGGAGGAACTCACCCTCCAGGCGCCGCTGCTGATCCCCGACCGCGGTGCCGTGCAGCTCCAGGTGGCCGTCACCGAGCCCGACGACTCCGGCCGCCGCACGCTGTCCATCCACTCGCGGCCCGAGAACTCCGAGAGCGACGCCTTCGACCAGCCGTGGACCAGGCATGCCTCCGGAGTGCTGGTCACCGCCGGCATCCATGGCGCCGCACCCTCCTTCGACCTGTCCGTGTGGCCGCCCCAGGGCGCGTCCGCCTACCCCGGGATGGACGGGTTCTACGACCGGTTGACGGAGCAGGGCTACGGCTACGGGCCCGCCTTCCAGGGTCTGCGGGCGGCATGGCGGCGTGGCGACGAGGTCTTCGCCGAGGTCGCCCTGCCGGACGGCGTCGAACCTGGCTCCTTCGGGGTGCACCCGGCACTGCTGGACGCGGCACTGCACGCCATCGGACTCGACGCGGAGTCCGGGCCGGAGCTGCCGTTCGCCTGGAGCGGTGTCACCCTGCACGCCGTGGGCGCCCGCACGCTGCGGGTCCGGGTGTCCCTGAGCCCGGCCGGCGGATTCACCCTGGAGCTGGCCGACGGCACCGGCGCGCCGGTGGCCTCGGTGGAGTCGATGGTGCTGCGGCCCGCCCCGGCGGACCTGGCCGCCCAGACCGCGAGCGGCGGACTCCACGAGTCGCTGTTCCGGCTGGAATGGACCGAAGTAACGGGCGCGGGCGCCGCCACCGAGCGGTTCGTCGTACTCGGCGAGAGCGGCACCGCGCACCATGACCTGGCGTCGTTCGGCGCGGCGATCACTGCCGGTGCCGCCGTCCCCGACACGGTGGTGGCACCCCTCGACGCCTGCCGAACGGACGACCCCACCCCGGCCGCCGCCCGGGCCGGGATGCGGCAGGCCCTGGACCTGGTCCAGGAGTGGCTGGCGGACGAACGGTTCGCCGCCTCCCGGCTCGCGCTGCTGATGAAGGGTGGCGACGACCTCACCCGCACCGCGGTGTCCGGCCTGGTGCACTCGGCGCAGGAAGAGCACCCGGACCGGTTCGTGCTCGTCGACGTGGACGAGACGCCGGAATCCTGGCAGGCGCTGCCGACCGCGCTCGGCTCGCGTGAGCCGGAGGTCGCGGTCCGCGACGGCGTCGTGTTCGTCCCCCGCCTGGCCCGGGTCCCGGTCCCCGCGGGCGACGGAGCCCCTGCCGATCGCGACTTCCGGGACGGTGCCCGCGCGGACGCTGCTTCCGTGGACGGTGACGGGCCTGCCGCCACGGCCCCGTGGACGGCCGACGGCACCGTCCTGATCACCGGCGGCACCGGCGGCCTCGGCTCGCTGCTCGCCCGCCACCTGGTCGGCCGGCACGGCGTGCGCCGTCTGCTGCTGGCCGGGCGGCGCGGACCGGAGGCACCCGGTGCGGCCGAGCTGACCGCCGAACTTGCCCAGCTGGGCGCCGAGGTCACCGTGGCAGCCTGCGACGTGGCCGACCGGGACGCGCTGGCGGCACTGCTCGCAGCCATCCCCGCCGAGCATCCGCTGACCGCGGTCGTGCACACCGCGGGCGTGCTCGACGACGGTGTCGTCACCGCACTGACCGCGGACCGGCTGGACGCGGTGTTCCGGCCCAAGGCGGACGCGGCCTGGCATCTGCACGAGCTCACGCGCGAGCTCGAACTGTCGGCGTTCGTGCTCTTCTCCTCCTGCGCCGCCACCCTGGACGGCGGGGGCCAGGGCAACTACGCGGCGGCCAACGCCTTCCTCGACGGGCTCGCCCGCCACCGCCGATCGGCCGGGCTGCCCGCCGTGGCCCTCGCCTGGTCCCTGTGGGCCGAGAGCACCGGCATGGCCGGGCAACTGGACGAGGCGGACCTCAGACGCGTGGCGCGCTCCGGCCTGCCCGCACTGTCGACCGGGGAGGGCCTCGCGCTGTTCGACGCCGCACTCGCCAGCGGCGAAGCCGCCCTGCTGCCCATGCGGGTGGACCCGGCAGCGCTGCGCAGCAGGGCGGGCGGCGTGCCGGCTGTGCTGCACGGGCTGGTGAGGCCGACCCGCCAGGTGGCGCGGACCGGGGCCGCTGCCGGCCCGGGTGGCTCACTGCGCGCCACCCTGGAGGCGCTGCCGGAGGCCGAACGCGGAACGGCACTCCTGGACCTGGTCCGCGCCGAGGTCGCCACCGTCCTCGGCCACAGCGGCTCCGAAGCCATCGAGGCCGAACGCGCCTTCAACGCCATCGGCTTCGACTCCCTCGCTGCCGTCGAACTGCGCAATCGGCTGAACGCCGCCACGAGCCTGCGGCTGCCCGCGACCCTGACCTTCGACTACCCGACCGCCGCGGCGCTCGCCGAGCACCTCGGTGAGATCGTCCTGGGCAGTGCAGGTCCCGCGGCCGGCTCGTCGGCGCCTGCCCCGGCCCCGGCGGCGGTGGACGACGAACCCATCGCCATCGTGGGCATGAGTTGCCGCTACCCGGGCGGGGTCTCCTCGCCGGAAGAGCTGTGGCAGCTGGTCGCGGCAGGCAAGGACGGCATCACGAGCTTCCCGGACGATCGTGGCTGGGATGTCGAAGTGCTCTATGACCCGGACCCTGACAAGTCCGGGACGACCTATTCGGTCGAGGGCGGCTTCCTGCACGACGCGGCGGAGTTCGACGCGGACTTCTTCGGGATCTCGCCGCGTGAGGCGCTGGCGATGGACCCGCAGCAGCGACTGTTGCTGGAGACCTCGTGGGAGGCCTTCGAGCGCGCGGGGATCGACCCGGTGTCGATGCGCGGCAGCCGCACCGGCGTCTTCGCCGGTGTGATGTACCACGACTTCGGTGCCCGTCTGCGGCACGTACCCGAAGGACTTGAGGGGTACGTCGGAAACGGCAGCCTGGGCAGTGTGGTCTCCGGCCGGGTGTCGTACTCGCTGGGTCTTGAGGGTCCGGCGGTGACGGTGGACACGGCGTGTTCGTCGTCGCTGGTCGCCCTGCACTGGGCGATCCAGGCGCTGCGCCAGGGCGACTGCGAGATGGCGCTCGCGGGCGGCGTCACGGTGATGACCACCCCGGACACGTTCATCGACTTCTCCCGGCAGCGCGGGCTGGCGCGGGACGGACGCTGCAAGGCGTTCGCGGCCGCGGCGGACGGCACGGGCTGGGGCGAAGGTGTTGGTGTGCTGCTGGTGGAGCGGCTGTCGGATGCGCGGCGCAAGGGTCATCAGGTGCTGGCGGTGGTGCGTGGGTCGGCGGTGAACCAGGATGGTGCGAGTAACGGTCTGACCGCGCCGAACGGTCCGTCCCAGCAGCGCGTCATCCGCCAGGCCCTGGCCAGCGCCCGGCTTGAGCCCGGTGATGTGGACGCGGTGGAGGCGCATGGCACGGGTACGACGCTGGGTGACCCGATCGAGGCGCAGGCGTTGCTGGCGACCTACGGGCAGAACCGGCCGGAGGATGCCGAGCCGTTGTGGCTGGGGTCGTTGAAGTCGAATCTGGGTCATACGCAGGCCGCGGCGGGTGTCGCCGGTGTGATCAAGATGGTCATGGCGATGCAGCACGGTGTGCTGCCCAAGACCCTGCATGTGGATGAGCCGTCGCCGCAGGTGGAGTGGTCGGCGGGTGCGGTGGAGCTGCTGACCGAGTCGCGGGAGTGGCCGCAGCGGGAGCAGCAGCCCCGGCGTGCGGGTGTGTCGTCGTTCGGGATCAGTGGCACGAATGCGCATGTGATTCTGGAGGAGGCGCCGGAGGCTGATGTCCCGGTTGTTGTGGGTGATGTCGAGTTGCCGGTGGTGCCGTGGGTGGTGTCGGGCAAGACGCCGGAGGCGCTGGCCGAGTCGATCGAGCAGCTGCGTGAGGCCGGGGCGGACCTGAATCCG
>NZ_JBHUUV010000069.1:0-20273 GCF_042670885.1 Streptomyces sp. NPDC057136 | reverse complement strand
GCCTCCTGGGAGGGCGGCGGCGTCGGCGATCGGGTCCGGGTGGGACTACTCCCACTCGATGGTGCCCGGCGGCTTGCTCGTGACATCGAGGACGACGCGGTTGACGTCGGCGACCTCGTTGGTGATGCGGGTGGAGATCTTCGCCAGCGTCTCGTACGGCAGGCGCGACCAGTCGGCCGTCATCGCGTCCTCGGAGGAGACCGGGCGCAGGACGATCGGGTGGCCGTACGTACGGCCGTCGCCCTGGACGCCGACGCTCCGCACGTCCGCGAGGAGGACCACCGGGCACTGCCAGATGTCACGGTCCAGGCCGGCCGCGGTCAGCTCCTCGCGGGCGATGGCGTCGGCCTCGCGGAGCAGGTCGAGCCGGTCCTTCGTGACCTCGCCGACGATCCGGATACCGAGACCGGGGCCGGGGAAGGGCTGGCGCTGGACGATCTCCTCCGGCAGGCCGAGCTCCTGGCCGACCATCCGGACCTCGTCCTTGAACAGCTGCCGCAGCGGCTCGACGAGCTGGAACTCGATGTCCTCGGGGAGCCCGCCCACGTTGTGGTGGGACTTGATGTTGGCGGTTCCGGTGCCGCCGCCGGACTCGACGACGTCCGGGTAGAGCGTGCCCTGGACGAGGAACGCGACGTCCTCGCCACCGGCTGCCTCGGCCACGATCTCGGCCTGGGCCTGCTCGAAGACGCGGATGAACTCGCGGCCGATGATCTTCCGCTTCTGCTCCGGGTCGGAGACACCGGCCAGCGCGTTCAGGAAGCGGTCCGCCGCGTCGACGACCTTCAGCTGGACGCCGGTGGCGGCCACGAAGTCCTTCTCGACCTGCTCGGTCTCGCCCGTGCGCATCAGCCCGTGGTCGACGTAGACGCAGGTCAGCTGGGAGCCGATGGCCTTCTGGACGAGGGCCGCGGCGACCGCGGAGTCCACACCGCCGGAGAGGCCGCAGATGGCACGCTTGGTGCCGACCTGCTCGCGGATCAGCGCGATCTGCTCCTCGACGACATTGGTGGTCGTCCAGTTCGGCTCGATGCCGGCGCCGCGGTAGAGGAAGTGCTCCAGGACCTGCTGGCCGTGCGTGGAGTGCAGGACCTCCGGGTGGTACTGGACGCCGTACAGCTTCTTCTCGTCGTTCTCGAAGGCGGCGACCGGTACGACGTCGGTGGACGCGGTGACGGTGAAGCCCTCGGGGGCGGCGGAGCAGGCGTCGCCGTGCGACATCCACACCGACTGCTCGCCGGGCGTGCCCTCGAAGAGCGTGGAGCCGCCCTTCGAGACGGAGAGCGCGGTACGGCCGTACTCACGGGCACCGTTGTCGTCGACGGTGCCGCCGAGCGTGGTGGCCATCAGCTGGAAGCCGTAGCACATGCCGAAGACGGGGACCCCGGCCTCGAACAGCGAACGGTCCAGGGTGGGTGCCCCCTCCGTGTACACCGAGGACGGGCCGCCCGACAGGATGATCGCGCGCGGGTTCTTGGCCAGCATCTCGGCCACCGGCATCGTGGACGGGACGATCTCGCTGTAGACCCGCGCCTCACGGACACGGCGGGCGATGAGCTGGGCGTACTGCGCGCCGAAGTCGACAACGAGAACCACGTCGGTGGTGGTGTCGGGGGCGGCGGGGGGTGCTGCTGGCACGGGGCGGCCTTCCGGCGGTGGAGAGGGGTCGGTATTTGTCGATTCTACCGGCCGTGGAACCCCCTCCCCCCGCCCGGCGGAATACCGTCCCCGCCCCGCCCGCCGTCTCACCATCCGGGCCCGGCTTTGGCCCGGCGGCCGGGGCGGGGCCATACTGGGCCCCATGCGTCAGCACACGACCTTCGTCTTTACCTATGGCACCCGGCCCGCCGGCTGCCATGGTCGTGCTGCTTGAGCTACTGACAAGCAACGTTCCAGGCGCCCCGGGCCAGCAGGCCCGGGGCGTTCTGGCGTTCCGGGCCTGTCGCTCCGGGGGCCGCACCCCACCAGGAGTCACACCATGAGCAGCACCGCCCCCGTGAAGACGGCCACCGAGCAGACCGGCGCGCACACCGACGAGGCCGCCTCGCTGATCGGCGACGCCCGCAGCCGTATCGACATCCTCGACGACCGGATCATCGGTCTCGTCCAGGAACGGATGGCCGTATCGGCGGTCATCCAGGAGGCCAGGATCACCTCCGGGGGCCGCCGGGTGAACCTCTCCCGCGAGATGGACGTCCTCGGCCACTACAGGGAGGCGCTCGGCAAGCCGGGCACCTCGCTCGCCATGACGCTGCTGGAGCTGTGCCGCGGCCGGGTGTGAGGTACGGGGAGGCTGTACGGCCGCATCTGCGTTCGGGCCGCGTCTCACCCGTACGGCGCGTGACCGGTGCCGCCCCGGCTTCGTTGGTCCGGGTGTCCGTGCCAACCAGGGGCGGCATCGGTAGGAAACCACGCGTGGCTCCGCTGGGGTGTGTGACGTACTGCAGGTACGTCGTGGGACCGCATCCCGGCGCGCGTGACCGGTCGGCAGGGGACAGCAGCCCGGTCACCCCGAGTGCGGTCGGTTTCGGGGACGCCCGAACCGGCCGCATCCGGTTCCCACAGTTGCGCAGGCCGCAACTTCTATGTCCGACGCCCAGGGCAGGTCCCCCGCTGTCCCCCGCCCTTCGCGCACCGCCGCTGCCCCGGGCCGCCCCTCACACCTGCACACCCACACCTCTGCGGAGGATCAGACCTGCCGGGTACGCCGCCGGGAGATCGCGTACAGCACGCCGCCCGCGGCCAGGGCCACGACGGCTGCTCCGGATGCCCACAGGGCGACGGAGCCGGTGGCGGCCAGACCGCCGCCTGTGGAACCCGACGTGGAGCCCGAGGAGCCGGTGGAACCCGAGGTCGACGAGGTACCGGACGTGTCCGAGCCGGCGGACGTGCCGGTCGTGCCCGAGGTACCGGTCGTGGTGCCCTCCATGTCGCCGCCGGTGGAGCCGCTCGTTCCGGTCGAGCCGTCCGACGTACCGCCCGAGTCCTGCGAACCAGTGCCGTTCAGGACCAGCCGCGCGGTGTTGTTCGCCGGCTTCGGGTCGAAGGGCAGCGCCGCGTCGGCGAGCCGGGTGTTGCGGACCGTGACCGCGCCGGAGGCGTCCTGCACCAGCTTGGTGATCTTCAGGTCGAAGGACTGGGCGATGTCGGCGCCGTCCCGCACGGTCATCCCGGTGTCGCAGACGTAGCGGGGCGCACCGAGCTGCTGCTCGCGGTACTTGCCCTCCGCCGTGACGCCTCGGCATGAGTCGGGCTTCCCGGTGACGGCCGCACCTTCCGGGACGGTGAGGTCGAGC
This sequence comes from Streptomyces sp. NPDC057136, assembly GCF_042670885.1. Classification (NCBI taxonomy): domain Bacteria; kingdom Bacillati; phylum Actinomycetota; class Actinomycetes; order Kitasatosporales; family Streptomycetaceae; genus Streptomyces; species Streptomyces sp. NPDC057136. The sequence goes on along the minus strand of NZ_JBHUUV010000069.1, from coordinate 16,977 downwards.
GTGGCGACGGCTTCTCCGGAGCGGATGTATCCGATCCAGGCCGGTCCCTCGTTACGGAAGCCGATCGTGGCCTTCACGGTGTCGCCCTCGGCGCCGGACGCCTCGGCGCCGTACGCGACGAAGTCGGCGGTGTTCTTCGTGCGGAAGTCCACTTCCTGCTGGTTGTCGTGCGGGTCGAGGTCCGCGCTCTGGGCGGACGGGGCCTTCTTCAGGGTGAGGGCCCGGCCGCTGCCCTGGTCGAAGCGTGCGCCCGCGCGCTGTGCGGCGCGCTGTGCGGCACCGTCCTCGTTGATGCGGTAGATGAACGTGTCGTAGAACGCGCGCTCGGTGGCCTCGACCGAGAGCGGCTTCTCCAGCGTGTACGTGGCGCCCGCCTCGTACGAACCGGCGAAGGAGCAGAGCGCGGTGGTCCAGGGGATGGTGGCCTGGGGGCCCGCGCCTTCCGTGTACTCGCAGTTGCTGTAGCGCTCCTGGATCTCCAGGCCGCGCGAGTACATCAGGGTGAGCAGGACGCCGTCCGCCGCCGTCGTGCCCGCGTTGGTGAAGGTGACCGGGGCGGGCTGGACCTCGCCCGGAACGAGCTGCTGCTTGAAGGGGAGCTGCTTCATCACCAGGTCGGGGCCGCCGATGGTGACCTTCGTGGAGAACGGGACGAAGGTCGCCCCGTCCGCCGTGCCCGTCACCTTGATGGTGCCCGAAGCGCCGTCCGCGCTGCCCTTGGCCGCGGCGAGGTCGAGCTCGGCGAGGGTGCTGAGGCCCGGGTACACGCCGTAGTCGTGGCAGACGGCCGTGGCCCCGGTGACCTCGCAGTCCGCGCCGGCGTCCTCGCCGAACGAGACATCGGCGACGCCCGCGATACCGCTCAGATCGAAGGTGACGGTGATCTCGCCCTGATAGGCGCCGCTCTCCTCGTCCTCGGACGGGTTGTTGACCGTGATCCCGAGGGACGTCTTCTGGGGCGATCCGCTCGCCGGGTAGGGGTGCAGCGCGGTCTCGGCGGCACCGCCGATCGTGAACTCCGGACCGGCCGCGTGCGCGGGTGCGCCCAGGGCGAGCGAACCGGCCGCCAGGAGGCCGGCGGCGGCGAGGCTGCCTGCGGTGTTGCGCAGCGCAGTCCTCGGGGAAAGGCGTGTCATCGCGAACCTCTGGTGATCAACAGGAGCTGTGGGACTGCTGTGACGCAGTTGCGGGTTCGACCACGCAGTCCCACGAAGAGTTGCCCTGCACAAGATCACGGATTGGGCACAGCCACGGTTCGCGGACCGTTACCGCTTCGCCTTCGGCGGCACCGGGGGCATGCCCAGGAACGGCAGCTTCAGTGCTCCGAACGCCTCCTTCGGCACCGCCGGCGCCTGCGGCTCGACCGCCGACAGCCGCTGATACCCCTCGCCCTGCGCCGGACGCGGGTCGCTCTCGCCCTTGTTGGGCCAGAAGGACATGGCGCGCTCCGCCTGCGCGGTGATCGTCAGCGAGGGGTTGACGCCGAGGTTCGCGGAGACCGCCGAGCCGTCGACGACCGAGATCCCCGGGTGCCCGAACAGCCGGTGGTACGGGTCGATGACGCCGCTCTCCGCGTCCGCGCCGATCGGGCAGCCGCCCAGGAAGTGCGCGGTGAGCGGGGTGCCCATCAGCTCACCGATGTTCGACCCGGCGAAGCCGTTGATCTCCTCGGCGAGCAGCGTCGCGCCGCGCGTCGCCTCCTCGATCTGCGTGGGGTTGGGGGAGCCGTGCCCCTGCCGCGCGGTGAGCAGGCCCTTTCCGATACCGCCCGGCTTGCGGTACGTCGTCAGGGAGTTGTCCAGGGACTGCATGACCAGACCGATGATGGTCCGCTCCGACCAGCGGCGGTTGGAGAGGGAACGCGCGGCCAGCAGGGGGTGCCTCACCATGCTGCCCGCCCAGCGCAGGACCCGTCGGCTGCCGTACGGCACCTGGAGGATGGTCAGCGCGCCCATGGCGTTGGAGCCCTTGCCGTAACGGACCGGCTCGATGTGGGTGTTCTCGTCGGGGTGGATCGACGAGGTGATGGCGACGCCCCGGGTGAAGTCGGCCTTCGCGGCGCCGTGCTTCTTGCGGTACCTGCGGTCGCTGGTCTGCGAGCCGACCAGGCCCTCGGAGTTCGTACGGGTCAGCTCGCCGAGCCTGGACGATAGCCGGGGCAGCAGCCCCTGGTCCTTCATCGTGTGCAGCAGGGTCTGCGTGCCGTACGTCCCCGCCGCCACGATCACCTTCCGGGCGCGCAGCCGGGTGGGCTTCGCCTTCCTGCGGCGGTCGGTGGGAACGGTCGAGACGAGGTAGCCACCGTCCGGGTCGTCCGTGAGGGCGACGACGGACGTCATCGGGTGGATGACGGCGCCGCCCTTCTCGGCGAGGTGGAGGTAGTTCTCGTTGAGGGTGTTCTTCGCCCCGTGCCGGCATCCCGTCATGCATTCGCCGCACTCGGTGCAGGCCTTGCGGTCGGGGCCCGCGCCGCCGAAGTACGGGTCGGCGACCGCGCCTCCCGGCCGCGCCTTCGCCGTACCGTCGGCGTCCTCGCCGTCACCGAAGAACACGCCGACCGGGGCGAGGTGGAAGGTGTCGCCGACGCCCATGGCCTGCGCGACCGCCTTCAGGTGGACGTCCGAGGGGGTCGTGGTCGGGTTGAGCCGCACCCCCAGCATCCGCTTGGCCTGGTCGTAGTAGGGCTTCAGCTCGTCGTGCCAGTCGGTGATGTCCGCCCACTGCCGGTCCTGGAAGAACGGGGCCGGCGGAACGTACAGCGTGTTGGCGTAGTTGAGGGAGCCGCCGCCGACGCCCGCGCCGGCCAGCACCATCACATTGCCGAGCAGATGGACGCGCTGGATACCGAAGAGGCCGAGAGCGGGGGCCCAGAGGAAGTTCTTGATGTCCCAGGAGTTCTTGGGGAGGGTCGCCGGGGTGAAGCGGCGGCCCGCCTCCAGAATCCCGACCCGGTACCCCTTCTCGGTCAGCCGCAGAGCCGACACAGCGCCGCCGAAGCCCGAACCGACGATCAGGACGTCGTAGTCGTATGCGGCGTCGTCGTCGGCCGCCACCTCGGGCACGGACCGTTTCTGGGCAGGGCTGTCCTGGGACATGGCTCTCCTCGGTACGAAAAGGACAGAAGGTGCTGCGGTGGGGCGGCCGGTCAGCGCAGGCGGAACGCCTTCATCGCCTTCAGGCTGACGCTCATGAAGGCCGCGTGCTTCTCGTCGTCCATCCCGAAGGACGGGGCGAGCGGGATCAGCCGCTGCTGGGCGACGGTCTGGGCCTCGGTGTACTTGAGGATGCCCTCGGAGCCGTGGCGGCGGCCGAGCCCGGAATCCTTCATGCCACCCATCGGGGACTGGACGCTGCCGTAGGCGGGCGCGTACCCCTCGTTGATGTTGACCGTGCCGGTCCGCAGCCGGGCGGCGACCTGGTGGCCACGCTTTCCGTCCTTGGTCCACACGCTCGAATTCAGGCCGTACGGCGTGGCGTTGGCGAGCTCGATGACCTCGTCCTCGTCACTGAACCGGTATATGGAGACGACCGGTCCGAAGGTCTCCTCGCTGCAGACGGCCATGGGGGCCTGGACCCCGTCGAGGATGGTCGGCTCGTAGAAGAGCGGACCGATGTCGGGCCGGGCGACACCGCCCGCGACGAGCGTGGCACCCTTCTCGACGGCTTCGGCGACATGCCGGGTGACGGTCTCCAGCTGGCGTTCGCCGACGAGCGAGCCCATGTCGGCGCCGTACGCGAGGGAGTTGCCGAGCCGCATGGCCTGGGTACGCGCGGCGAAACGCTGCACGAAGTCGTCGGCGACGGACTCGTGGACGTACAGCCGCTCGATGGAGATGCAGAGCTGACCGGCGGAGGAGAAGCAGGCACGGACCGCGCCCGCAGCCGCCTTCTCCACGTCCGCGTCCTTCAGGACGAGCATGGCGTTCTTGCCGCCGAGCTCCAGTGAGACCCCGACCAGCCGGGCCGCGGCACCCTGGGCGACCTGGCGACCGGTGCCGGTCGAGCCGGTGAACGACACATAGTCGGCGTGCTTGACGACCTCGGGGCCGACGACGGGGCCTTCCCCGAGCACGACCTGGAACACCTCGGCGGGCAGCCCGGCCTCGATGAGCAGGTCACGGGCCCACAGGGCGGTCAGCGCGGTCTCCGTGTCGGGCTTCATCACGACGGCGTTGCCGGAGACGAACGCGGGCAGGGCGTCGCCCACGGACAGCTCGAACGGGTAGTTCCAGGGGGCTATCTGACCGATCACCCCGCGGGGCTGGCGCAGTTCGGTCACCTTGGTGAGCGTCGGGATGACACCGGTGTGCCGCTTCGGCTTGAGATACGTGGACGCCTTGCGGCCGTAGTGCCGGGCCGCGACGGCTACCGCCTGGACCTCTTCGTGGGCGTGCAGCCGGGCCTTGCCGGTCTCCAGCTGGATGAGGTCGAGGACCTCGGCCTGGCGCTCCAGGACGAGGTCGTGGAAGCGCAGGAGCACGGCGGCCCTGGTGGGTACCGGCGTCGCGGCCCACGCGGGCTGGGCGGCACGGGCCCGCTGGAAGGCGGTCGCCACGTCCTCGGGGGTGGACTCGGGCAGGTCCGCCAGCTTCTCCCCGGTGAAGGGGGTGTGGTTGGCGGTGCGGCCGGAACCGACGACGCCGCGGGTCAGCTGGGCGATCACCTCGGGGGTGACCACGTCGGCGGCGGTGCGCACGCCCGCCGGGGCGGGGGCGACCGGGTTCGTGCCCAGGGAGGCGCCGGTGGTGGCCGTGGGTGCCTGCGAGTCCGTCATGAGGGCGAGAGTATGTCCAGCCGCACACTTTGGGTACCCGTCGGTAATAGGTTTTCACCATCCCCACAACAGCCCCGGCTCCGAGCCCGGCACCGCGCCGCCGACCGAGCCAGTGATCGCTGGCCACATAACAGCTGATCAGCGGCTATCCCCGCGTCGGCCGTCCCCGTCCGGGGTCAGGAATCGTGAATCTTCAGGCGGCGACAACCTGTGACAGTCGGGGCGGGGCCTGTGCCGGGCCGGTGCGGGGCCGGTGGAGACTCGTCAGCCCGCGTCGCCCGGTGGGCGCCAGCTCCGCACCATCGTGTCGAACCACTCCCGGCTGGTCTGCCAGTCCTCCTCGGGGCCCGTCATATAGAGCGCGTACTCCGGCCCGTTGGTCTCCGCGTAGTACATCTGGTCGATCCCGTGCCGCGGACCCGGGTGGTCCTTGGACTCGATCCAGGTGAACTCCCAGAGGGAGCCTGGACGGTCGCGGTAGGTGTTCGAGTGGAGCGTCACCCGGTCGTATCCGGGCAGCCGCTTCTCGAGGTCCTTCTCGATGTTCAGCGTGTGCATGTACGGGTTCTCGAAGTCCGGCTCCGGGTCGATGCTGATCCGGATGCGGTGCGCCCCGTTGTCCGGGGTGTAGTCGACCTGGTTGCCGTCCGCCTGACGCGTCCAGTCGAGCGGTACGACGATGCTGAAGCCCTCGGGATCGTTGATCCGCTTCCAGCCGTCGGGTACCTCCGGGGCGGGGCTCTTCGGGCCCTCGGACTTCGGCGGCGCTTTCGAGGTGGGGGTGCGGGTGGCCAACGTCGCAGTCTCGTTCGTACGCGGACCTTCCTGACCGCCCCCGTACTTCGTCGCCAGAAGACCGGCCGCCGCACCGAGCACAACGACGACGGCGAGGGCCACGAGCGCCGTACGCCACCGGCTGCGGCGCGGGGTCGCGTACGAGGGAGCGAGTACGCCTCCGGGTCCGGCAAGGGTGGGCGGAGTGTCCGCCTGAACCGGCTGCTGAACCGGCCGCGGCAGATGGGCCGTTGAACCGTCCGGCACCGAGAGCCCCCGCAGGACCTCGTCGGGAACCCTCTGCGTCGGTACGTACGCCTGCGCCGCCCGGGGCTCGCGGCCCTCCATGGCGTCCAGCAGCATGCGTTCCGTCTCGGCCGCCGTCGGCCGGTCCCCGGGCTCCTTGCGCAGCAGCGCGGTGATCACCGGGCCCAGCGGGCCCGCCCGCCGGGGTGCGGGAGGTTCCTCGATGACGACAGCCTGCATGGTGGAGATGGGGGACGTCCGGCGGAACGGCGAGCGTCCCTCGACCGCCGTGTAGAGCGTGGCGCCCAGCGACCAGAGGTCGGAGGCGGGGCCCGGGTCGCCGCCGCGTACCCGTTCGGGCGCCAGATAGTCGATGGAGCCGACGAGTTCGCCGGTCCGGGTGATGGTCGAGTCGCCCTCGATCGCGGCGATCCCGAAGTCGGTGAGCAGCACCTGTCCGTCACGGGCGAGCAGGACGTTGGCAGGCTTGACGTCGCGGTGCAGCACTCCGGCACTGTGTGCGGCGCGCAGGGCGCTCAGCACATGGAGGCCGATCCTGGCCGCCTCCCGGGGTTCGACCTCACCGGACTCCTTGGCGGCGTCGGCGAGCGAGGGCCCGTCGACGTACTGCATGACGATCCAGGGGCGGTTGTCGTACTCGATGACGTCATGGACGGTGACGACACCGGGGTGGGTGATGCGGGCCGCCGCGCGCGCTTCCTTCTGTGTACGGGCGTGCAGCACGGCCCGGTCGGCCTCGGCCACGTACAGCCCGGCGGTGAGTTCCTTGACGGCCACCGTCCGGTGCAGCACCTCGTCGTGGGCGCGCCAGACCTTGCCCATGCCGCCCCGCCCGAGGACCTCACCGAGCCGGTACCGCCCGGCCAGTACGAGTCCCGCGTCAGTGCCCTGCGTGTGTTCCACGTGTGTCCCCGCCCCGTTCCTTCGGATGCCAGGTTACGGAGGGGACGGACGGCCATGGAACCTCGCACCGCTCACGAGACCTCACTGTGATGCTTGTCGCTCCGCCCGGTGGTGCGCCAACCGCTCAGGGGGCAACACGGTAGGAGGCGATGGCCTGTTCGTAGATCTCGGTGACGCGGTCGCGCTCGGCCTCCGGGCCGATGACCTGGACCGTGTGGTAGCGGCCGTCGACGATCATCACGAGGTTGCGGACGTAGACCTCGCGGCCGCCGCTCTCCTGCCAGGTGAACTGGCCTTCCGCCATGGCCTGTCGGCCGACGTCGACGCGGCGCAGCCCCGTCGACGAGGACCAGCTGGACTCGCGGAACGGCTGGAGCTCGGGCTCCTTGTCGCGCTGGTAGTCGAGCGGATCGCTGCCGTTGGCCTTAACCGTGTCCCGGCCCGGCACGACCAGCAGGGTGAAGCCGTCGCTGCCGTAACGGATCTGACGGTCGGTATTGGCCGGGCTGCGCCGCCAGTCCTTGGGCACGCCGATCTCGAAGCCCTCCGCGTCCTTGCGCAGCGCGTAACCGGGGGCGAGCGCGACGGCGGAGCGGCTGGTCTGCGGCTGCTGCGAACCGGGCGGTTCCGATGAGCCGTCCGAAGGCGACCGGCTCCCCGGCTCGCTCGGGGCGGCCGAACCGGACGGGGTGCCCTCGGTGCCCGTGCCCTGGTCCGGCTCGGTCTTCGGCATGAACATCAGGGCGTAGGTGACGGCGGCTGCCATGACGAGCAGGATGATCACCAGCAGCAGACGCCCCAGCCGTCGCGGCGAGTGCCCGTCGTCCCGGCGGGGCGGGGGCGTACGCAGCACCTTGGGGCCCTTGGGCTCGCGGGGCAACCGGGGCTCGCGCTGCGGCTTCTCGTACCGCTGCTGCTCGTGCCGCTGCTTCTGCTTCCCCTGGCGGTGCCGCCCGTGCGCGGACCCGCCCGACCGGCCACGGCGTCTGCGGACCAGCTCGCCCCGGCGGCGTACGACAGGCAGCCGGGTGTCGTCGGGCGACGGCAGTGGTACGACGTCGGTGCCCGCCTCGGGCTCGGGCGCCGAGCGGACGAGGGAACGCAGCCAGCCGCGCAGCTCCTCGAAGTCGGGGCGCTCGGTGGGGTCCTGACGCAGCAGGGACTCGACGACCGGGCGCAGCGCACCGCACTCCTCCGCGAAGGCGGGCGGTTCGCCGCACACCATCTGGACGAGCTCGGCCGCGTTCTCCTCGGGGTACGGGGCGTGGCCCTGGACGGCGCGGTAGAGGAGGGCGCCCAGGGCCCACAGGTCGGTGGACGGGCCGATGGGCGGCGCGAGCTGCCAGTTCTCGTGGACCGGGCCCGCCTGCTCGGGGGCCCAGCGCTCGGTGACCGCGCCGACGACGGCGATCCGTGCCTGGCGTGCGCGTTCGGCGGCGAGCGGCGTCGCGGGGCCCCGGTAGGCGGGCGTGCTGCGGCTGCTGCCCGCGACGACCTCTTCCCAGCTGCCCGAGGGTGCGCTCACGGGCAGTGGCTGGCGCTCCCGGGGGGCGCCGTGCTCTGGGCGGTCGCGGTGTTCCTGCGGGACGCCGCCGAGGCGGCGGGAGTCGGCGCGCAGCGCGTCCTCGCCGGAGCCGCCCGCGGGCACGGGGCGCCCGGCGCCGGGGCCGTCGTCCCAGGTGCCGGCCAGGTGCACCCGCCGGCCGGGCGGCTCGTCCCGGCCGCTGTCCTCTTCGTCGTCGTCCTCGTCGTCGTACGGGTCCCCGGCCACGGAGCTCCACGCTCCGGGCAGCAGTGGCCGTTCGACGGGGGGCCGCTGGACCGGGAAGACGTCCCTTCCGTCCTCGTCGCTCGCGGTGTCCGCGTCGCCGTCCCGTTCCTCGCCGTCCCGCTCCTCGTTGACGCGGCCCGCGGCACGGGCGCCCGCTCGGTAGGCCGCGATGGCTCCGGCGCGCGCGGCACGCAGATGCGCGGCGCTCCCGGCGCCGGGCTCGGCTACGGGGACGGCGGGGTGCGCGGGGCGGGGTACGAGCTCCTGGCCGTCGGCCGTCGGCGCCGCGGCCCCGAACGGCGGGCCGGCCGGGGCGTCGAGAGCCGCGGGGGCGCGGGAGGCCGGGACCTCGGCGGCCGACGCGGGCCGGTACGGTTCCGGGTCGGCCGGCGGCACATACGGGCCGGTGGGACCGGACTCGACCGCCGGGGCGGCGTAGGCGTCCTCGTCGTCGAGCTGCGGCGCCGGGACATATCCGCAGAGCGCTTCCTCGGCCGCCCCTGCGGCCAGGCCGGTCAGCACGACGCGGCCGTCGTCACAGATCAGCACCGTCCGTACGGTGATGTTCCGGTGGGTCCAGCCGTGCGCGTGGAGCACCCGCAGGGCCGTCAGCACATCGGAGCCGATCTCGGCGGCCCGGTACGGATTGAGCGGCCGCTCCGCGAGGAGCGCCGCGAGCGGGCGGGCCGCGACCAGTTCGCTCACGATCCAGAGCGAACCCGCCTCGGCGAACACATCGAAGACCTGGTCGAGCCGGGGGTGATCGGGGACCTGGGCCGCGGCCTGGGCCGCCTCGATCGCGCGTCGCACCGCGGGGTCCGTGGACCGCCGTACCGTACGGCCCGCCGCGCGCTTGGCAGCGGAGGGCGACCCATCAACGCGGGGGCCGCGGAAGTCGCGGTCACGGCCTTCGTCGAGCACTTCGGCGTCCACGACCTCGGGCAACGGCACCTGCCGCACCAGGACTTCCTGGCCGCTGTATGTGTCGAACGCCCGGGTCTCGACCAGTTCGTACTCATCGGACGGGGGCAGCGGAAGGCGGTAGCGGTCGGCAAGTACCCGACCCGCGTAGTCGTCCACGACGCCTCCCCAGAGCGCGCTGTCCCCCGGTCACCGAGATCGCATAAAGCCGTCAATTACGGTCACTTGCCGTGCAATTGACCCATCATTCCGGCTGCGTACGGTCCTCGGCCTCTCACGATACGTGGCAAGTCGCGGCCGCGCGGCCGGGTCACCGCAACCCGGCCGTTCCGCGGCTCCGTCAGTCGGTCGGCTTGAACGTGGCGAACGCCGTCTCGCGGAGCGTGCGGCACTGCTTGCCGTTCCACTCGCTCACCTTGCAGCTGATCATGATCGAGTAGCCGTGCGTGGCGTCGACCTTGAAGCCCCGGTTCAGTACCTGGATGCGCTGCCCATTCTGGTTCCGCTCGAACTTCCAGTCGGCGACCGTCGGATAGCCGTTGTACTCGACCGTGTCGATGCCGAGGTGCTTGTATCCGTCACTGAGATTGCTGGTACCCGGCACCGCCCCCGCCCACGCGGCGGCGGCGTCGTCCTTGGGTGAGTTGTTGTAGTCGACCTGGACGCGCGGGAAGCCGCCGTCGACGGCGTATATCTGACCCGAGTTACTGCCCGCGATCTTGTAGCGCGTGAAGTTCTTGGGCATCGCCATGGCGAAGTGGAACCGCTTGTCGGTGACCCTCTTGTATCCGGCGGGGAGCGCGTCGGCCGGGTCCGGCTTGTCGGTCTTCGGGTCCCCCGACGGCTTGTCCGACGGCTTGTCCGACGGCTTGTCCGACGGCTTGTCCGCGTCCTTGCCCTTGTCCTCGCCGTTCTTTTCGCTCTCGTCCGTGCCGCTGCCCTCACCCTTGCCGGAGGCGTCGGAGCCGCCCGAGGTGGCTCCCGCCGAGGTGGACGTGTCGCCCCCGGCCGAGCCGCCGCCCTGGGCGTCCTCGTCACCATCGAGGCTGAACGCGAGGACCGTGCCGACCACGGCGAGCACGACGACGCCCGCGATGACGGCCAGCGTGCGGCGCGGCACCACGTCGGTGAGTGAGGCGCGGACCGGGGTGGTGGGTGAACTCGCGGGACGCTGCGGGGGCACGCCCGCGGCCGAAGCCGCTGCGGGCGCCGCCTTGGCGTTCCGTACGGAGCGCAGCGCACCGCGCAGCCGCTCCCGGGCGCCGTCGCCGGACCTGCCGGTCGCGGCGGCCGGTCCCGAGGCCGACGTGGCGGCGCGCTTCGGGACGGACGTGGACGGGGCCTTGGGCTTCCGCTTCGGCGGCGCAGCGGCACCGGCCGCCGCGACGTCGACGTTCGTGGGCAGAGCCATGACCTGCGTCGAGTCGGCCGGCGGGGGGACGGGCTGCTCGGGAGCGTTGATCACGTCGTTGAGCAGGGCCCGCGCACCGGCGTCGTCGAGCCGCTGGTCGGGGTCCCTGGCCAGCAGGCCGTAGATGACCTCCTCCAGCGGCCCCGCGTTCTTGGGCGGGTCGAGCGGTTCGGTCATCACGGCCGTCAGGGTCGCGATCGCCGAACCCTTGTCGTAGGGCGGGCAGCCCTCGACGCTCGCGTACAGCAGTCCGCCGAGCGACCAGAGGTCGGCCGGCGGTCCCGGCTTGTGTCCGCGGGCCCGCTCCGGCGAGATGTACGAGGGCGCGCCGACGAGCATGCCCGTCGAGGTGACGGACGGGTCGCCCTCGACCTGGGCGATCCCGAAGTCGGTCAGCACGACGCGGCCGTCCTCGGAGATCAGCACATTGGACGGCTTCACATCGCGGTGCAGAATGCCCTCGCGGTGCGCCTGGCGCAGCACGTCGAGGATGGCGAGACCCACCTCGGCGGCGCGCCTCGGCGTCAGCGTCCCGTCCTCGCGGATCGCCTCGGCGAGGGACTTGCCCTCGATGAGTTCCATGACGATCCACGGCCGGTCGTCCTCGTCGACGACGTCGTAGACCGTCACCGCGCCGTTGTTACGAATCCTGGCGATCGCCTTCGCCTCACGCAGGGTGCGCGTGATCAGCCGGCGCTTCTCGTCCTCGTCGATGGCCGAGGGGAACCGCAGTTCCTTGACCGCCACCGTGCGGCCCAGCGTCTCGTCGGCAGCCCGCCAGACCGTGCCCATGCCGCCCCGGCCGAGCACCTCTCCGAGCCGGTAGCGCCCCGCGAGAAGACGGCCTTCCTTGTCCCGTTGGGGCTCCCGTGCCTGCTCCGCCTTCGACATGCGTCCCCTCTGCTATCAACCCGCCCTGGCAGAGCGTTCATTGTCCCTCACCCCGGGACCGGTCCCGGTGCCGGGTCCTGCGTCGGCCATGATGGGACGGAGGAAGGGACCCCCCGCCATGCCGATTCTCAGGGCGCTGCTTGCCGCCCCGCTCGTGCTGAGTCTGCTCGGCCTGGGAACGGCGAGCCTGCCCAGCGAACCACACCTGACGCCCGCAGCCTCCTACCTCCCCCGGCTCGTCGTCCAGGGCGGCGCCCCGGCGGCGGCGCTTCAGGCCCGCAACAGCGCCTACCCGCCGTACGACTTCTACTCCTCGGCCGGTTCCGGCATCCGGCCCGAAGACCGCTTCCGGGCCGGCAGCATCACCAAGACGTTCGTCGCGACGGTCGTGCTCCAACTCGCCGCCGAGGGCAGGCTGCGGCTGTCCGATCCCGTGGAGCGGTATCTGCCGGGGCTGATCCGGGGCCACGGCAACGACGGCCGTCGCATCACCCTGCGCTCCCTCCTCAACCACACCAGCGGCCTCTACGACTACACCGAGGCTTCCGGCGTCGTGGGCGGGGTGGGACCGTCCGCGCCGGCACTCACCGCCGAAGCGGCGGTCCGTGCGGCCGTGGCCCGCGATCCGGCGCCTGTACGTGGCATCTTCGCCTACTCCAACACCAATTACGCGGTGCTCGGCCTGGTCGTTCAGCGCATCACGGGGCATTCGTACGCGACCGAGATCCGCCACCGCGTTCTCGTCCCCCTCCGCCTCGACGGAACCTCGCTCCCCGGCGCCCGGACCGGCCTGCCCGAGCCGCACTCCCGCGGCTTCCACCGCGACCGCCCCGGAGGCACGCTCCGCGATGTCACCGCGCTCGACCCGCGCTTCGCGGGGGCCGCGGGCGAGCTGGTCTCCACGCTCGCCGATCTGAACCGCTTCTACACGGCCCTGCTAGGCGGCCGTCTCCTGCCGCCCGCCCAGGTGAGGGCACTGCTGGACACCCGGACCGCCCAGGGCGCCTACGGCCTGGGCATCTACCCGCAGAAGCTGTCCTGCGGGACCACGGTCTGGGGTCATGACGGCCGCATTCCGGGCAGTTACGTCCGTACCGCCACGACCCACGGCGGCGGACGCTCCCTCACCTTCCGGGTCAACACGGACACGTTGCCCGACGAGACCCTGGAAACGGCCCTGCTCGAAGCGGAGTTCTGCCGGTCACCCGCGACCGAACGACGCAGGCCCTAGATCGGCACGATGTCGGGCGCCCCCAGCCGTGCCGCGTCGGCCGTCTGGTCGTCCGGCTGGCGCTGCGACTCCCGCTCCGCCTCCACCCGCTTCTCGTAGTGCTCGACCTCCCGGTCGATCTGGCCGCTGTCCCAGCCCAGCACCGGCGCCATCAGCTCCGCACAGAGCCGTGCGCTGCGGGTGCCCCGGTCGAAGGTCTCGATGGAGATCCGGGTGCGCCGCGTCAGTACGTCGTCGAGGTGGCGGGCCCCCTCGTGCGAGGCCGCGTAGACGATCTCCGCGCGCAGATAGTCGTCCGCGGCCGGCAGTGGTTCACCCAGCGACGGATCGGCCACGATCAGGTCGAGGAGTTCCTCGGTCAGCGAGCCGTAGCGGTTGAGCAGATGCTCCAGCCGGGCGACATGCAGCCCGGTCCGGGCCGCGATCCTGGCCCGCGCGTTCCACAGGGCCCGGTAGCCCTCGGCACCCAGCAGCGGAATGTCCTCGGTGACGCAGGCCGCCACCCGCTGATCGAGCCCGTGCACCGCCTCGTCCACCGCGTCCTTCGCCATCACCCGGTACGTCGTGTACTTGCCGCCCGCGACGACGACGAGCCCGGGCAGGGGGTGCGCCACCGTGTGTTCGCGCGACAGTTTGCTGGTGGCGTCCGACTCACCGGCCAGCAGGGGCCGCAGCCCCGCATAGACGCCCTGCACATCGTCCCTGGTCAGGGGCGTGGCCAGGACGGAATTCACATGCTCCAGCAGATAGTCGATATCGGCGCTGGACGCCGCCGGATGCGCCTTGTCCAGGTCCCAGTCCGTGTCCGTCGTGCCGACGATCCAGTGTCGGCCCCAGGGGATCACGAACAGCACGGACTTCTCGGTCCGCAGGATCAGCCCGGTCGAGGAGTGGATGCGGTCCTTCGGTACGACCAAATGGATGCCCTTGGACGCGCGGACGTGGAACTGTCCACGCTCGCCGATCAGCGCCTGGGTGTCATCCGTCCACACCCCGGTCGCGTTCACCACCTGTTTGGCCCTGACCTCGTAGACGCCACCGGCCTCGACATCCTCCACACGGGCCCCGACGACCCGTTCCCCCTCACGGAGGAATCCGATGACCCGCGCCCGGTTCGCCACGTGTGCGCCGTAGATCGCGGCGGTGCGCACCAGCGTGGCCACATAGCGGGCGTCGTCCACCTGGGCGTCGTAGTACTGCAACGCCCCGACCAGGGCGTCCTTCTTCAGCGCGGGGGCGACCCGCAGGGCCTGGCGGCGGGAGAGGTGCCGGTGGGCCGGCAGTCCGCGGCCGTGTCCGGAGGACACGGACATCGCGTCGTAGAGGGCGACGCCCGAGCCCGCGTACAGCCGCTCCCAGCCCTTGTGCTGCAAGGGGTAGAGGAACGGCACCGGCTTCACCAGATGCGGCGCCAGCCGTTCCAGCAGCAGCCCGCGCTCCTTCAGCGCCTCCCGTACCAGCGCGAAGTCGAGCATCTCCAGATAGCGCAGCCCGCCGTGGATCAGCTTGCTCGACCTGCTCGACGTGCCGGACGCCCAGTCGCGCGCCTCGACCAGACCGGCCGAGAGCCCTCTGGTGACGGCGTCCAGTGCGGTCCCTGCGCCGACCACGCCCGCCCCCACGACCAGCACGTCCAACTCGTGCTCGGCCATCGCGGCGAGCGCCTCGGCGCGCTCGGCGGGTCCCAGTGTCGCTGTCCTCACTGCTGCCTCCCGGTAGATCGGGTGTCCGGCACGGTGCTGCGGGCCGGCTCGGGTGGCCGGGCCGACTGTGCCCACGCCTCGATTCTGTCCGCGGACCGCGACTTCAGCCACCGCCTGTGGACAACACCCCGGCGACCGGAGTCACACAATGCGACATATAGGTCATATTTACGCTTAGTCTGACATTGCGCTGTCCCCAGCAGTTGCACTTTCCGGCCTCATGGTCTTAGGGCGCGTCCGACCCTGATCCGTCGGACAGCCCTCGGGCCTGTCCGACGGATCAGGGTCGGACAGGCCCTAGGGAAGGACGACCCTCCACATGCCCGCAGACCTCGCTGTCATCGGACTCGGTCATCTCGGCCTGCCCCTCGCCCAAGCCGCCGCGGCAGCGGGCATCCAGACCGTCGGCTACGACACCGATCCCCGGCCCTTCGCCGAACTCTCCGCAGGCCGCAGCCCCGTCGAGGGTTCGCTCACGGCCTCGGACATCCGCCGGATGCTCTCCGGAGGATTCCGGCCCACCACCAATCCGGCCGAACTGGGCCGGGTCCGTACCGCCGTCATCTGCGCCCCCACCCCCCTCGGCGCGGACCGCACCCTGGACCTCGGCGCCCTCGGCGACGCGGCCCGCGCGCTGGCCGCCCGGCTGCGCCCGCACACCACCGTGCTGCTCGAATCGGCCGTGCCCCCCGGTACCACCGAGAGCTTCCTGCAGCCCCTGCTGGAAGAGGGCTCGGGGCTGCGCGCCGGACGCGACTTCCACCTCGCCTACTCCCCCAGCCGTCTCGACCCGGGCAACCGCACGCACGTCTACGCCAACACCCCCAAGGTGATCGGCGGCCTCACCCCGGCGTGCACCGAGTCGGCCGCGGCGTTCTACGGCCGGCTCACCGACAAGGTCGTCCGGGCCCGCGGACCGCGCGAGGCGGAGATGACCAAGGTCCTGGAGACGAACTTCCGGCACGTCAACATCGCCCTGGTCAACGAGATGGCAGTGCTCTGCCACGACCTCGGTGTCGATTTCTGGGACGTCATCCGCTGCGCCGAGACCAAGCCCTTCGGCTTCCAGCCCTTCCGCCCGGGCCCCGGCGTCGGCGGCCACGGCACCCCCGTGGACCCCGGCTACCTCCCGTACAACAGCCGCACCCCGGGCCACCCCCTGCGCATGGTCTCGCTCGCCCAGGAGATCAACGACCGGATGCCGCAGTACGTGATCCAGCGCTGCGCCACCCTCCTCAACGAACACGGCAAGTCCGTCCGGGGCGCCCGCGTGCTGCTCCTCGGGGTCACCTACAAGCCGGACCTCGCCGACCAAGAGGCGTCCCCCGCCCGCGAGATCGCGGGCCGGCTGATGGACATGGGCGCGCAGGTCGGCTACCACGACCCGCACGTTCTGGACTGGCGCGTACGCGAACTGCCCGTCCCGCGCGCGGACTCGCTGTACGAGGCCGCGGCAGGCGCCGACTTGACGGTGCTCCTCCAGCACCACCGCACGTACGACCTCCAAGGCCTCGCGGTGAAGGCCCAACTCCTCCTGGACACCCGGGGAGCGACCCCGGCAGGGGCCGCGCACCGGCTCTGAGACGGCCGTCCGCCCAATCCCCACAAGGGATTCCGGTGGGCGATGTCCGAGCGGACTGCTAGCCTGCGGCTTCACTTCTCGCACAGCCGTGCGCTTCCGTCCCAGGGGGAAAATCCACCATGAGCCAGCCCGTGCCGCCGAACCAGCCGCAGCAGCCCTACGGCGGCCAGCCGTCCGACGGCAACCCGTACGCCCAGCAGCCGGCCGAGCCCGGCAAGCCGACCGGCAACCCGTTCGCGGGTCAGCAGCAGCCCGGCCAGTTCGGCGGTGGCGCCCCGTTCGCCCCGGCGCCCCCGGCCCGCAACAACCTCGGCCTCGGCATCCTGACCGCGCTCGGCACGGCCATCGTCGCGGCCATCCTCTACGGCGTCCTCGCCGGCGCCATCGAGCGCGAGGTCGGGTACGCGGCGGTCGGCGTCGGCTTCCTGGTCGGCTTCGCGGCGGCGAAGGTCGGTGGCAGCAACCCGGCAGTGATCGGCGCCAGTGCGGTCTTCTCCCTCGGCGCCGTCTACCTCGGCCAGCTCGTCGGCATGTCGATGGTCCTGGGGGACTTGTCCGGCCTGTCGTTCTCCGAGGTCTTCTTCGACCGCTTCGGCGATGTGACGAAGATCTGGAAGGAAGAGGCCGACTTCATGACGTACCTCTTCCTCGTCCTCGGTCCGGTAGCCGCGATCGGTGGTGCCCGCAAGGCCGACTAGTCGCCACGCGGCACGCATGACGGGAGGGCCCGGACCACAGCTGTGGTCCGG